>CAYNRW010000001.1:0-30499 GCA_964399725.1 uncultured Thermococci archaeon
CCAATGAACACTTCTGCTTGCATTGTAGTCCCTGAACGTTGCACTGGTGCCAAGGGCAACTGCAAAGGCCAATAACAGGCCCAACATTCCAAGTGCTAAAACTTTTTTCAAATCTTTCGCCTCCAATTTTTCAAAGAGTGCCCCTTATGATGAGGCACTCATTATTTTCTTAATCTCTTGGAGTATATAGTTAATTCCGGCTTACCTCCGGGTAGTCTGTCATTACTTTATAAACTCCAGCATTTTATTAGTCGCCAGATCTCTTGATAACTTTGTAAGTTTTGAAATGCTGAATAATTGACAAAATGAAATATATTCCTGAAATTATCACGAGGGGTATGTTGTTAAGCCAGAGGCCCAGAAGGGCAAAGAGAACCGAGACTCCTGAATAAAATGTGCTCCAGCTTATGTCATGCTTTGAAACCACTTCCATGTAAACGTCTACATCTTCTGGAACCCTAAGCAAAGTTACCGTGTTGTGGTCAAATTTTATTATTCCTGCTCTCTCCATTTTTGGAATGTGGGTTTGGAGCAAACTTACATAAACGCTCTTTCTGTGCTTTCTATTGTTTTGTCCTTCGTTTTCAGCTATAAACTCCACAATCTCCCTTAACTCAGCCTTGCCGTTGTTATTCTGGAGGAACTTCAAAAGAAGCATTCTTCTATCGTTCCCCAGGATCATTGAGGAGGGGCTCATTGTATCATTCGCTCCTTTCACTCCGCTCCCTCCTAAGATGCTGTTCATTACCTCACCAGCCGGTAGTGCCTTCTATGGTTTCCATTTCTATAGAAAAACTCAACTTTTCCCGCTTGTGAAAGTCTTCTTAGGGTTCTTTCAACTTTCTGTCTTGTACATTCAACACCTCTCTCATTGAGAAAGCGGGTTAGGAAAGAAACCGTGAGCTCTCCTTTTTCCTCAAGAAGTTGAAGGATTTCTTCTTCAATGCTAACATTTATTTTTTCCATGAAATATCATCTCCTGATGGATGTTAAGTTAAACAAATTGATTTAAAAATAGCTCGAATTACAATAACCACTTAGAACTTGTAGGTGCTGATATTATATAAACATTTCGAAAAAGTTCGATTTTCGATTATTTTGGCATTTTTACACCTTAAACGGGAAAAAGGAGTTTTTTACTATGTGCATACCTCTAGAGGAGGTATAATCTTCGTTAAAACCATCTAAGTCCTTTTTGGACATTGCACAATATTTTATTAAAATTATCAAAGGCTACACATCTTCCAACTCCAGCCCTTTCAAAATGGCCTATTGTGTTCGTTGTAACATTTCCAGTCAACTTACTCTAGGCCTTATTAAGTAGAAAGTTAGAAAATATCCAACACCAAATTTCTGCTCAAAAAATATAAATACTAAGACATCAAAGTTTTATTGATGTCGATGTTTTTCAGGCCAAGCGACACTCAAAAAAAGGTTATTGAGATACTGGAAGAACTTACTCCGTTAGTGGGTGGACTAGAGAATAGCAGCATAGCCGGGGTTATAACGACGGATGCTTTTGCTCAGACCCTAATCCAGTATTCCGCTATTGCAAATGCTCTGAATTTAGAAATCCCAACTTACTACCTTGAACCCACCAATGGATTTTCCCTTAAGATGCTCAATAAGTTCTCAGAGAAAAGCGAGGATGTCTTAATGGGTAAGGTTTATACTCTGGGAGACCTTCTCGATGCACTTGAGATGGTTCTTGATGACTCATTTGTTTTTGTTTCAAACTTTGGAATCCTTGAGGAGATAGACAAAAAGGGCATGCTGGAGTTAAGAAAAATCGTCGATAGGAGGGGTATATTCTTGATACTCTCTCATAACGCTCTTGAGATAAACGAATTAAATTTAATCTCGGAGTTTAGAAGGCTCTTCTTTATCCCCGAACTTTTTGAGCACCTTTTAGTAATGAGAGTCAAAGGCTATAGGGGCCATTACAGGTTAAATTTAAGCGTTCTTAAAGCTCCTCCAGAATTTGTGAAAAATACTGGAGAGCACAGCATACCGATAGACTCAAAAATAAAGCTGATTTTAGAATAGCTTAATGTACCCGATGCCGAGGAAATACCTCATGTAAACTGCAAAGAGGAACGAGGCAAGGGTTATCCCCAAAACAATGTAGTCTTTCATTTCCATCTTGATGTTGTGGAGAAAAGTCCTTCTTTTGCTCGCTCCAAATGCCCTGCTCTCCAGCGCTATGCTGAGCTCGTGCGCGGTTTTTATTGATGCAATTATCAAGGGAATTAGAACGGGGATTGTATTTTTGGCCTTTTGGATGAAGTTGCCCCTTTCAAGCTCAAGTCCCCTGGACTTTTGAGCATCCATTATTGTCTGGGTCAGCATGTAAAGGGTAGGTATGTATCGGAGGGCTATGGTTAAAGTGAGACCAATTTCATAGGGCATTCCCATCTTAATGAAACCAAGAATGAGATCCCTTTGTGGAGTTGTCATTATTAGGCCTAAAGTGAGCAGGGCAACCGAAAGAAGCCTTATTCCATAGCCAAAACCTATAAAGAGGCCAAAATACCAAGGCTTTAGGATAAATGGCCATATAATCATCGCAATCACAGAGATCGGGATGAGGGGTTTAAGAACCTTGAAGACTTCTTTTAGGGTTATCTTCCCAAGAATAACAAGGGTAAGAACTATTAGAAGGAAAAGAGAGGCGAGTAAAACTGGAGAGTTGAAAAGAATTAGGGCAACTACACCGAAGAAAGAGCCTATTATCTTCACTCTCGGATCAAGACGGTGAAGGAGTGAGTTCCTCTCGAGGTATAATGTATACATCATGTTCTCATCCCCAAAGCGTTTAGGAATTCTTCAACACTCCTGACAAATCCCAAACCTGCCTCTTTGCTAATTGTGAGAAGCCTCGGCCGGTCTAAGTCATACTCTCTCAAATCGAGCCCAAAAAACTCCTCAACGTCTCCATCAAAAGCTTTCTTTCCCCGATATAGAAGCACAACCCTCTCTGCTAGTTCAAGAACTAACTCCATTTCATGGGTTATTAAGAGAATTCCATGCCCTTCTTTGTAAAGCTTCCTGATAACCTCTTTCACTCTTTCGGTATTTTTTTCATCAAGTCCGGTTGTAGGTTCATCGAGAATTATGTATTTGGGCTTCATAGCCAAGATACAGGCTATGGCCAAGCGCTGTTTTTCTCCACCACTGAGGGAGTAAGGTGAGCGATCCTCGTAGCCCTCGAGGTTGACCTGTCTTAATGCCCATTCGACTCTCTCTTCAACCTCTCTCTCCGAAAGGCCGAGGTTTCTAGGACCGAAGGCCACTTCCTTAAATACATTCTCCTCAAAGAACATGTGCTCTGGATTCTGAAAAACATAACCAACAATCCTTGCAAGCTCAGCAACGCTATGTTTTCTGGTGTCCATCCCATCCACTATCACTTCTCCTTTTGTTGGCTTTAAAAGTCCGTTCAAATGTTTTGCTAGGGTTGTTTTTCCAGAGCCATTAGGCCCAACTAGGGCTATAATCTCGTTTTCGAAAGTTAAGTTGACTCCCCTTAAGGCCTCTTTTTTCCCCTCGTAGATATGCCATAGATTCCTTACCTTTATCATCTTTCAAGGATTAGAGGGAGAGCTTAAAAAATTGTCTGAAAGGTTATGATAGATTCTCTCAAAAAGCTTCTTTGTGAATTCAAGTAGATTGACTTCTTGGCCAAGTTCATTCCTCATCGAAGTGGCTCCTTCAGGCGGGGAGTTGTTAACGTTTACACCAATCCCAATGATAACATATTCTACTCTCTCGATTTCTCCTTCTGCTTCAACCAAGATTCCCGCTATTTTCTTTCCATTTACAAAAACGTCATAATTTGGAGTTATATCTGGGGAGAGGGAGTATTCTCTCAAAGTTTCGAATATAGCTTTGGATACGGGAACTAATATTTTATCGACCTCTTTTAAAGATAAATTGGGCTTCAGAACAAATGAGAAATAAAGGCCTCCTCTTTGGGACTCCCATCCTCTGCCCAATCTACCTCTTCCTTTTTTCTGTGTTTCGGCAATGACAAATACCTTATCTAATCCTTTCCTTGCAAGCTCCTTTGCAACATCCATGGTGGAGCTGACCTCTGTAAAATAATAACTTTCAAATTCAAGCTCCCAGGGATATGGTTTGTTTGGGCTTTTGAGAAGTCCGTATCCCTTGGGAGTGGATACTATTTCATACCCCAATGCTCTAAGCTCTTTTATGTGCTTCCAGACGGCCACGCGGGAGATTCCAAGATTCGACGCAAGATCATCTCCAGAAACTATGCCTCCTTTTCGAAGCTCCTGTAAAATCTTTCGCTTTACTTCACTCCTCTTTATCGCTTTCCTCATGAATTTTACTAAAAAGTTAATGATTAAATCTTTTGTGGATTTCGTTAACCATAAAATTTTAAAGGTTAACATGCGGTTACAGCATGGGTGATAAAAATGAAGGCGAAAGAAGTGGCATATTCGGCACTTTTTGCAGCGCTAACTGCAGTGGGCGCTCAGATAACAATCCCCATTGGCACTGTCCCAATAACCCTTCAGGTGCTCTTCGTCCTGCTGAGCGGCCTTCTCTTGGGAGCTCGCCTGGGCTTCTTGAGCCAGGCAATATATGTTTTCATGGGAGCTGTTGGACTTCCAGTATTTGCCGGGTTCAGCGGTGGCTTTGTTCATCTTTACGGCCCTACTGGCGGATACTTAATAGCCTTTCCAATAGCGGCTTTTTTAGTGGGCCTTCTGGCTGAGAGAAAAGATAATGCACTGGGATATATCTTGGCAGCTGTAACGGGAATTCTTGTGATTTACATCCTTGGTTGGATTAGATTGGGACTTTTTATGAAAGGGAACTTTGGAAAGGCTTTTTTAGTAGGGGTGGTCCCGTTTGTTCCTATAGACCTGATGAAAGGAGCCGTGGCGGTGATAATTGCAGATAGAGTTAAAAGGGCAGTTCGGGCTTAGAGCCCTTTCTTTAAATTTTCCTCGGCAAATTTTATATCAAAGGCGGTTTTCACTTTTAAAAAGCTTAACGAAACCTTTGGGTTTCTCTTAATAAGCTCCTCTATGCTGACTTTCTCATAATCAAGGTACTTTGCGACACAGCTTATCTTTCTCTCATTTTCGCTTAGGCATGTCTCAACTGCCTTTCTTAAGGCTCTGGCATTGTAAAAAGCGTGAGTAACTTCAAGGCTCCCATCAGCCCATGTAGGAATCAAAGCATCTGCATAACTTTCATAAAACAACGTTGAGAGGTAATTTATCAGAAAGGGCATCACCAAAGGCATATTTCCCTCTACAAGGAAGATATCACCAGAAAAGGGCAAAGCTTTTTGAAGGGCTTCGAGTTTATTTCTAGCATTTACGCCAATAGGACTTGAAACATGAAGGGAAAACTTTCTTAATTCGTCTTTTCTGATGATTGTAAAGACTTCGTGAATTCTTTTTGCATTTAAAAGTCTTTTCTCCACTATTTTTATCATTGGTTCTTCAAGTATTGGGATCAGATAGTTCTCCCACTTTTTCTCCGGAAAGGCAAGTATATATGCCTGCATGGATAGAGGTAGAGAGGAGGCTTTAAAAGCCTTCTTGGGATAGGTTTATAGCATTGATCAATCAATATATATCTGGGGAGCAATATGGAAGAACTTAGTCCGGCACTTGTTGTACTCTTGTTCCTCGAAGACTTCGCAAGGGAAAATCCCTCAATTAGGAAAGGTGCCAAATATTTTGAGTGGCAGAAGAGATATGATGGTTATGATGTTGCTTACTCTATTGTAGGAGCAACGCTCGCGGAACTGATCCACGAGGGATACATAGAGTTGGAATCCAAGAAAAAGCTGTTCAGGAAGAGCATAATATTCACAAGAAAAAGGCTAATCCCAAAGAAATACGGAGTATTAGGAAGAGGCCTGAACTCAATAAGCGAATATACTCCCACACCTCTTCATTCCGCTTTGTTCCTTGTGTTCCCAGTGTCGAGATTTCCCGCTGCATTTTTAGGGACGTATATAATTGAAAAAGAGCTGAAAGAGGAAGAACCAGAAAAATTGAGAAGCAACCTCGAAGTTGTGAAGTACAAAGAAAAGCTCAAAGCATTGCTGGAAGAGTTTAAAGAAGGTAATCCAGAGTTATGGAGCGGAATTAAAAAAGAGATAGACAAGGCGTGTCAGCTAGTAAGGGGAAAACAGGGGTATACTCTCTATTCCCCACTTGACATGCTGGAGGAAAAGAAAAAATGAAAGTAAAAATTAGGAGGGATCTCCTAGAATATCTTCTTCAGCTGGCGAGAGATTTTTATCCCAACGAATTTGGGGGATTTTTAAGAGAAAAAGACGGAATTTTCGAAGAAGTTTTGATAATTCCAAAGGGATACTTTGGTAGAGAGTCCGTTTATTTTGACACATGGCTGTTACCTCACGATGAAAACATAAAGGGAACGGTTCACTCGCATCCGGTTCCTTCTTCAAGACCTTCCCGAGCAGACGTGAGCTTTTTCTCCAAATTTGGAGGAATTCACATAATAATTGCGTATCCCTTTGAGGAAAAGAGCGTAAAAGCCTACAACAGCGAAGGAAGAGAAGTTGAGATAGAGATAATTGAATGACGTTAGAATTCATATGAAAATTTTATAAATGCTGGTTTTCTTAAATACTTCGGTGACAGTTTATGAAGGTTAGGGAAATTCTTGAGAGCTTAAACGAAAAGCAGAGAAGAACTGTTCAAAAATGTTTAGCCTCATGTGAGATACTGGATTTAGAGGAGGAGGTTGTGACTGAGCTTTCCGGAGATTTGATAGATTTCGTAAAGGTTCTATCAAACCCAATAAGGGCAGGAATACTGAAAATGCTCAAAAACCGGTGGATGTGCGTATGTTTAATAGCAAAGGCACTAAATCAAGATCAGACCCTTATAAGCCATCACCTTAGAACCCTTAAAGGAATGAACCTTCTACACGAGAGAAGGGAAGGAAAGCTCAGATTCTACAGGACAAATCTCGAGGAACTTAAGAAATACGTTGATATGCTGGAAAAGGAGCTCCTCTAAAACTTTATTTTACTTGGTGAGCATCATGGAGAAGCTGCAAAGAGAAGTAGATAGGGTAATAAAAAGTTTTGGTGGGTACTGGGAACCCTTTGAAATGCTGGCTGCGGTCATTGAGGAGCTTGGAGAGCTGTCGAGAGAGATGTTGAGGTTTGAGGGTATTAAAGAAAAAGGAGAAAAGAAAAAAGTCAAGGAAGAGATTGGTGATGTGCTGTTTGCTCTTTTGTGCATTGCGAACTACTATGGTATAGATGCAGAAGGGGCTCTTCTTGAGAGCCTCTCCAAGTACTCAACAAGGGACAGAAATAGATGGAGTGAGAGAGGTTGAGTCCTCGTAACTCATTAGCCGATAAAATTTCTATTCGTTCATTACTCTGTTAGGATTTTTTCGAAATATTTATATAAATTGGTAACAGAAAATGCATGAGGGTGGCCATATATGAGGAAAAAAATTGACAAGTTTGATTTACAGATGATAAAACTGCTCTCAAAAAATGCAAGACTGAACTATAGACAGTTGGCCGAATATCTAAATACAACCCGTCAAAGGGTCTCAAGACGCCTAGAGAGGTTAGAGAGGGAAGGGATAATAAAGAAGTACACACTCATCCCGGATTTTGACAGACTTGGATACATATACGTAATACTTGGAATAACCCTGACTCCAGGAACCCCAGTGGAGGAGCAGATAGAGATTCTCAAAAATGATGAAGATGTCAAGGTGATAGAGAGGGCCATCGGAGCTCACAACCTTGTAATTCACATTTTGGTACCCAAAGACATGAAAGAAGTTGAGAAAAAAATAACAGAAATAACCGGAAGACTCAAAAATGTGGAGAAAGTTGATGTGACATTCATAACAGAAGTTGTCAAATTTGAGCTCGTCTGAAAGCTTTTCTTTTTTCGGCAATAAGTGAAAGAAAAGCTAATAAAAGGCCAGAGAAAAGAGACAAGCAGAGTCGTAGACGGTGAGAACAATGAACATTGCCACGATTGCAGTGATTGCACTATTAGGGACTTTGGCATACAAGCTAAAAGCCCTCGATGGCAAAGGGGTCATAGCTGCAGCCCTGATTGGAATACTAACCATTATATTTGGAGGAGTTTTTCCGTTTTTGGCTTTACTTACCTTCGTTCTTCTTGGAGTTTTTGCCACAAAGTATCGTCTTGCAGAGAAAGTCAAGAGGGGAATTGCTCAAGAAGGCAGAGGAACACGAAGCTGGCAAAATGTTCTTGGAAACGGTCTTGCAACCGTAATATTTTTGCTAATTGAATATTATACCAAGCAGGATCTCTTTTGGGCTGCCACTTTCTCTTCAATAGCAACTGCAAATGCAGATACCCTCGCCAGTGAGTTGGGAAAAATATTTGGTAAGGCTCCAAAGATGATAACAAATCTAAAGCCTGCGAATGTAGGAGAAAATGGGGCCATCTCATGGCAAGGCGAAATCATAGCATTAATTGGGGCATTCATTATAAGTCTCTTCGCGGTGTTTTTAACCACTCAAAAAGTCGAAATGCTCCTTGCAGTAACCATTGGTGGATTCATAGGGTGCAACATCGATAGCCTGCTTGGTGCAACACTAGAGAATAAGGGAATTATAAACAACCACCACACAAACTTTTTAGCTACCCTCTTAGGAGGAATAATTGGTGGAATAATTTTCCTTTCCTTGCTGTGATGAAATGGCGGATTGCTGACTCGTGATGACGACCTTAGGATCTGAGCTGTCCTTTATCCTCCTTTTTCCTCAGCTCCTCTTCATACACTGTCCAAAAGGCTATTAATGCTGCTGGGATTCCATGTTCTGTCGCGAAAGTCATGTAAGGGGCGAGATCAACAACGTAATCTGCATACCTAAAAAGTCCCCTCGGGATGCCTTCCCTTGAACCTATAAAAACCACAACTTCCTTAGCGTAGTAGAGGTCTTTTGCGAGATTTTCCTTTATTTTAGAAATACTGTGCCCTTTCGGATCGGTAATTATGAGAAGCCTTTTATTTCGTCTCTTGTCCCTTATAACTTGATAAAGATCCCACACGCTAACTGGAACCTTTTCCACTTTCCAAGGATATGCTTCTCGTTGAATTTGATACCTAGACTCCTGACCAATTTTCACTCCCTTTATAAATTCCATCACCTCGTAAGCATCTATCTTTTCTTTGGGTGCTATGATGAGCTCTTTCACCTCAAAAGCCTGAGCAGCCCTTCCAATTTTCTCACCAAAATTCCTGCAGGCTTTGTAATCGCCCCAGTAAGGCATCTGAACAATTGTAACTTTTTTAAAAAGCTTTCTTGCATCAATCTTATTTGGAGTAAACTTTTTCCACTCCTCTTTTCCGGCAATGGAGATATAAGCCCTATCTCCAATAATTTCAACTAAAACCGTCTTATCAGGAAAAGTTAAGTCAACTTCAGCATTTGTAAGCTCCTTTATTTTCCCCCCAAGAGCAACGTTAACATCAATACTTGAGAACTCATGCTTTCCTCTTCTCTTAGTTTTAACTGCAAAGCTTTCCCCTTCCTTTATATGCTTCGCTATCTCCTCGGCAACATTCACTATCTCCTCAAGTTTAGCGGGGACTTCAAAGAGGACTGGGATTACTCTCTCGATTTCAGGAATTTCAAAAAATTTTTTCTCAGCCTCTTCATCATTAGTCTCAACAAGAACCAAACCGGAGTAACCATGAGGAGATATCCAAACTTCGGCATCTTCGAGGAGGTCTTTAATATAATTGGCAGCAACTGCTTCCATTCCCCGCTGGGTCTTAATTAGAAACTTCATAAAAATCACCGAAAGCTAAGAGAAAAGAGAAATAATCAAGCTTCTGGCTCTGCGAGGACCTTTATCTTCCTTATCTCAGCCCTCTTGAGGGGATACACTTTCTTGGCTTCTCTTGCTATTTCCGCCCCCATCTTTCCGTTAACTGCCTCAAGCACAAACTCCGTAAAAGTGAGCTCTTCAGCTTTCTTGCGTATGATGTTCTCCATTATTTCTCTAATGGCTCTCTCCTGACTTGTTTGTATTCTTCTTATTGCTATGACCATGCCCATAACCCTAAGCTTGTAACCGTCCTTTGTGGTTATATTGAAGATTCCATCTATCCTTGTAGTCCTTCTTCTGACAAGACTTCTTATGTAGCTCCTCGCCAACTTGTGACCTTTAAATTTGGTGTAAGCATTCTGCCCTTTAACGTCGTAAATCTGGAAATAAAGCTTTACCTGGCCCTTTGTGAAGTCTCCAGTTAAGTCTCTCAAAGTAGTTTCAATAACCCTTCCTTTTACCTTTTCGGGATCATCTGCAGGAGTTAAACCTATTTCCTTGCTCCCGAAAAACTCCGGAGCGTAAACTATATACCAGTTCTTAAGCTTCCACTTATCTCTTGCAACGGCAGCCCTTCTCCTTGGGTTAGCTCTTGCCATCTCAACACCTCCAATTTCATTTCTTTATGACATCCTCAGCGATCTTGACTGAAAACACCAAATCATCCAGCGCTACTATCAAGCTTTCAATCTCACCAAGGTATTTAACTTTTGTTATAACTCTACCATCTTCCCAGTAAGTTCTAAATTTAAAGTTTTCTGGTAGATTCAGATTGTCAACTTCAACAGCTTCAGCAATGGCTTTAGCAGTATTTTCATCTTCATAATCCCAGATTATCTCTGCCCTGGCCTTAATTTTCATCCCTTCCACCGTTTGAGTTCTGCTCTCCAAGAAGTTTGTCTATTAGCTCGGTAAACTCATCTATCTTATCCTTTGGAATCCTTATTCCCGCTGCTATTGCGTGCCCTCCTCCTTCTCCTCCTAGGATTTCCGCAGCTTTTCTTAAGGCTTCTCCTAAGTCGTATCCCTTTTCAATTCCTTTTTTCGTTGTTCTTGCGGAACCCTTTATAAGTCCATTTTGTTCGCTGTCTGCTAAAACAATTACAGGCTTTTCAGGCTTTGCAAGCTGAGAATTTATTACCATTGTTGCCGCTATTCCCACCATCGTGTCTTTGATGTTTTTGCCTGCGTAGAATATATAAGCATGCTCTTTTTCAACTGCATTACTCCAGTTTTGAATGAGGTATCGTCTCATTTCTATCTGCTCTCTCTTGTACTCATCCACAAGCTTTAGCGCTTCTTTGAAGGATTTTTCATCTCCCAGACATATTGCAGCTCCTAAAGTCCCCATGTTGAGCCTCCCTGTGGCGTTTAGAAGGGTAGCAAATTCCCTTGCCTCGTGCCTTGGGTCTCCTTCAGGATAAAGCTTAATCAGCACAACGTCCCCGATGAGTTTATCGATATCTTCTTTAGAGGCATTGTTCTTAATTAAGTGAATAACAAGGGCATCATGAAGCTTTCTTTTTTCTTCCTCTCTAAGCTGCCAGTACCTCATGTCAGGATCAAAGCCCTTGCTGCGCAGAAATTCTATTGCATTTCTGAGGTCTCCGGTTATTCCGGGAAGCTCGGGATTTGAAGCATAGGCGAGCATTTGAGCCAAAGTTCTAGTTTCTCTTCCAAAGAGTCTTAGCTCTTTACGGAGTTCTATTAGATCTAGTCTTTTTGCATCCTCTATTATGTCGAGGTTCATGCCATGAAATTGTCCATCAATGTCCTGCATATCTCCGACTGCACCAACTAAAGCCAAGTAGCTAAGGTCTCTGTTTTTTTCGTTTATTGCCCTCGCTATGAAGTAAGCTACACCGGAACCGCTTAGATCTCTAACACTGTCTGCTCCAAACTGAGTGGGGTTTACAAGTGTATGATTTTCCTGTTCGATTTCGCCATCTTCTGGAGGGTGATGATCCGCTATAACAACGCTAACATCCTTTAGATAATTCTCAATTAGCTTTATAGAGCCGCTTCCAAGATCACTGAAAACATAAATCTTTTGCTTTTCTTCTGCAAGTTCTTTTAAAGTGTCTTCTCCAAGCTGTTTTACTATGCTAAGATGAAAATCTGCTCCTTCCCTGGCCAGTGCTTTTGCTAGAATTGCACCGGCAGTTATGCCATCGGCGTCCCTGTGTGAAACAATCCGGATAGTATGGCCTAACTCAATGTGCATTTTTATTAGCTCTGCGCCTTCCCTAACCTTCTCTAAAAATGCGTTCTTATCCATTATACCACCTTAATAAGGAAAAAGGTGAAAATCAGCGAACGAGAAGCTTTGCTTGTTCCGGATCGTATCTCCACTTGGCTGGTAGTTTCCCTGTTCTCCTGTAGTACTTTACAAGCCTTCTGATCTTGCTCTCAGTAAGCTGAAGGCCTCTCATTGAATGAAGGTCTTTGGGATGCTGTTCTAAATGTTTCCTAAGCTTGACCGCCTTTCTAATGAGGAACATTAAATCCTCTGGGATTTCTGGAGCAAGGCCGTTCTCTTCGAGTATCTTGGTTATTTTCTTCCCGGTGATAAGTCTAACACTCGGAATCCCGTATTGGTCTCTCAAAATCGTGCCTATCATAGCGGTACTATAACCTTCTTTCCTGAGCTTAACAACAAGATTCTCAACTTCTTCAGCCGTATATTCCACCCATGTGGGTGGAGCAGTCCTCGGTGGTTTCTTTGATCCAGACTTTCCTCTCTTTCTTGCATGCAACCTTGCCATTTCCAACACCTCCCGGTGACGGCCAGCTCTGGCCAGCCGCCCCTTATAAGATTGCCAATAGTGGGTGATAAAAGGGCTTTAAAAAGTTTGCCCTATGATGTCTTACGTTCTTAGAAAATAAGCAGGGAGACAATCTGCATTCGAAATTCTTATTAACATCAAAGGCAAAGTTAGTATTTAGAGCGGAGGGTCAGTTAATGAGAATTGAAATCAAACTCAAACCTGAAAATAAGAACGTTATAGTCCCATTTAATTACAATGATGAAATTCACGACCAGCTACTTGAGAAGATTTTCCTTGCGGCCCCAGATTTAGCGGAAATACTTCAAACAGAATATAAAGATTACTTCACTTTTTCCAGGATAATGATTAGAGAGAGGGAGATTATCCCGGACAAAGGAATTAAAGTGCTTTCGGAGGATATATCCCTTTACGTTTCCTCTTCCCTTACTGAAATCATAAAGGCCATTGCGGAGGGGTTTATCTCGAATCCCATCCTAAAAGTCGGGGACGCTATGTTCTCTATGGCAGACATAAAAATACTCCGGGAGCCAAAGATACGAGATGGAACGCTTTTTTCGACGTTAAGCCCTATAGTTGTAAGAACAGCTAAGTTCGAAGACAATAAAGTAAAAATCTGGGATCTTTATCCAAACAATGAGGGCTTCCAGGACAAACTTAGAAAAATAATGCTCACAAAGTTTTCAGAAATAAATGGTAGACTACCAGAGGATACTGACTTTCATCTTGATGTCATAAAATTCAAACCGGTCAGGATAAAGGTAGGCAAGACCTATTATAGAGGCTCTCTAATGGTTTTCCGCTATTATGGATCAAAAGAAATAGCAAAATTCGGGTACGAAAACGGCTTTGGAGACAAGACCAGCTATGGTTTTGGGATGGTCAAAGTAATCGAGGAAGAAGAAGGACAATAAATCCTAAAATCATTTCTATTCCCCAAACCATTGCAACGAGTTGAGGCTCTTTCACTTTTTTTATTCTCATCAACAAACCCAAAAAACTTAGATAGGGTGGAGCTTTTAACGTCCCATCTTCCAAAACCTCTGTTCTCCCCAATGACCTACCTTTAAATCGTATTTTCGACTTAAGAAGAAAATCCAGAAAATGAGGTAGTAACAGAAAAGCCGCAAAGATTTCAACTTTACCTAAAATACCAACGAGCCCTATTAAAGCTCCAAGGGACAATGTCCCAGTGTCTCCAGGAAAGATCCTAGCTGGATATTTATTCCACCATAAAAACCCAAAGGCCACGGCAGCTCCTGTCAATGCCAAAATTTGGGCATTGCCGGAAGTTATTAGTCCCAAAAAGAAGAGGGCTATAGCCGAAGTTCCCACTTCCAACCCATTGAATCCTGCCAGCAAGTTTACCAGATTGGCAGAACCAGTTATGAAAAGTATTGCAAAAAGATAGTAGAGCATTCCTAGCTCCAAAGATGTTAGTAGAATATCCAACCTGGTATCTACAGAGATCGAGATAACAAGGGAAGATATTAACAAGGACAACAAAACTTTATGGGATTGTCTGAGGTGTGTTATGTCATCTATTATGCCTATAACACCGAATAGAAGAAATATTAGTAGAGTCTTTGCAAGAGTTTCATTTAAAAGGGAAGCCAGACTTAGAGGCAATACAAGTAAAAGAACAATGCCCCCCATTTCTGGAACCTCAGGTTTGTCCAACTTGTGAATGTCCCTTCCGACTATGCCGGCTTTTTTCATTAGTGAACCAATGTAGGGGGTAAGGAGAAGCGAGAGGATAAAACCCACAATAGGCGTTATCATTATAACCACCCAAGCTAAATTAAGCAAGGACTTAATAACTCTTCCGTTGCTATAAGAAATACCACAGGGTGGAAAAGCATGGACATCAAGTTGGTTGTCCTTGATCTCGATGGAACTCTCGTAGGTGCTTCAATGGATTTTGCAGAGGTAAAGGAAAAATTAAGAGATAGACTCGAAAAAGAGGGAATACCAAAGGACCTCATTGGCGATTTAGCGCCCATGTATGAAACTTTGGTTAAGATATCTCAAGCTACGGGTATAAACTTTGATCATCTGCACTCATTTCTCGTTGAACTGGAAGTGGAGAGGGCTAGAGACAGCTATTTATTCGAAGGTTCCAGGGATCTCCTAGAGTTGTTAAGAGAAAACGAAATAAAAATTGCCCTTATGACCAGAAGTTCTAGAAAAGCCACAGAGTACGTGCTGAAAAAGCATAAAATTGAGGATTTTTTTGACCTCGTTGTTACCAGGGATGACGTGCCTCCGGAAGATGTAAAACCAAACCCCGGTCATTTAAAGAAGATACTTGATCATTTTAATGTTCCACCAACAAAAGTGTTTGTTGTAGGAGATCATGGGTATGATCTGCTCCCTGCAAGAGAGTTGGGATGCATGAGCGTGCTTATAACCTCCAACGAAAGCGGAAGAATGAGTTTTAAAATTGAAGAAGAGGCAAACTTTGAAGTGGCAAACGTTAAAGATGCTACTGAGCTCTTTAGACGATTACTTAAGACATATGTTGTTGTACCTGCATACAACGAAGAAAAGAGCATCGGCAACGTTTTAGAAGAACTACTTCACTATTTCAAAGAGAATGAAGTTGTAGTAGTAAATGATGGGAGTAAAGACAGAACCAAAGAGATAGCTCAGGAAAAAGGTGTTGTTGTCTTAAATCATCTCGTAAACAGAGGACTAGGAGGAGCGCTGGGAACAGGGATAAGATACGCCCTTCTCAAAGGAGCCGAATTGGTAATAACCTTTGATGCAGATGGTCAGCATTTGATTGAGGACGCTCTAAAGGTTATAAAACCAGTTGCAGAGGGAAGGGCAGATTTTGCTGTTGGCTCAAGACTGAAAGGGGACATAAGCGAAATGCCGTTTGTAAAGCGCTTTGGAAATTTCGTTCTTGACTTTATAACAGCGATATTCGCAAGGAAATACGTTACCGATTCCCAAAGCGGTTTGCGGTGTTTAAATAAGGAATGTGCCTCCAAAATAAAAATTACATGTGATAGATACGCTGTTTCAAGCGAGATAATAATCGAGGCTTCAAAGCACGGATGCAGAATAGTTGAAGTCCCCATAAAGGCCGTTTACACAGAGTACGCCAAAAAGAAAGGGACGAATATCTTAGAGGGGGTAAAAATAGCCTTTAATTTGTTGTTAGATAGGATGAGGTGATAAAAATGTATGCCGTGCAATATATTGCCGTTATCATTATTTTGGCACTTATGGTGTACGTGTTTGGAAAGTACGGGAAAAAAGAGCTTGACTGGCAGGATCTAGTGTTTTGGGAGGCCTTGCTCTTTATAATGCTGCTAATCTCCCTGAAACCAGTGGAGACTTCCTTGGCAATAAGAAAAATCTTGGGGCTTGGGAGAGGGCTGGATGCATTGTTCGTAGTTGCCATAGGCTTCAGCTATCTGCTGTTGTTTAGACTTTACATCGCAATAGATAAAACTGAAAGAGAGATAACCGAGCTGACACGTCAGATCGCAATAGAATTCCAAGAAATCAGGGAAATGCTAAAAAAACTAGAAAAGGATTAATCCTTTCCAAAGAGCTCTTCCAAGAATGCCCTAACTCTCTCCTTGGGGACTTTGAATTGCCTTATTTTTACGATCCCCTTTTCTTGGGCTTCTTTCAGCAAGATCTCAGTGGCCTTGTTTGGGTACATTTCCTCATAAACTATCTCCCTAATCCCCGCATTTACCAGCAATTTAAAGCAGACATCACAGGGAAAGTGGGTAACATAAAGCGTGGCCCCTTCCAGGCTTATACCCTTTCTGGCAGCCATTGCTATGACATTCTGCTCTGCATGAACAGCTCTGTGACAGTGACCATCCACTATTAAGCAACCCACGTCTATACAGTGATCCATATTCCTAGGGGCTCCGTTATAGCCCGTTGCTAGAATATACCCATCTTTCACGGCAACTGCTCCAACCCTAAGTCTGGGACATGTAGCCCTTAAGCCTACAAGTTTTGCAATGAGCATAAAGTATTCATCTTTTGTGGGGCGTATTTTCTTTATGTACTCCGCCCGCTCTTTATCCAAGACTGTTTCCACTTCCATGCTACCACCTAATAAAAAAGAACCAAAGAGCTTAAAAGAATTTTTGATCAGTTGAAAATTCTCTCCCTGAGGGTCATAGCTTCAACTTCCGCCATAATTCTCCAGATCCTCTCTTCATAGCTTGGATGTGTCTCAAAAAGCGATTTTTGATGAGGCCTTTCTATCTCTGGTTCTATAGATGGGAGTGCAGACTCCTTAACTTCAATCCTCAAGTCCTCATAATACTTAAGCTCTTCAAGAGCCCTCTTTAAAGCCAATGGGACAGGTATTAAGCGCAATGCTGTTTCATCAGCTTTAAATTCTCTCCGTTTTAAATAATCTGATCTGTGCATCTCATAGAGAAGGTAAAACATGAAAGAGGCCAATGAAATTAAGGTGTTTCTGGAAATTAGGAAATTCAAAAGGGCCATAGCCAGCATGAGATATCTTCCATAAGAAACTAGCGGGAAAAGAAGGGTATCTCCATTCTTTATATGGCCTATCTCATGAGCTGCAACCGCGAGGATTTCTTCTTCATCAAGAACCTCAAACAGACCAATGGAAAGCACAATTGAGTTCCTAAAAGAGTAGGCGTTTGGGATATAATCATCCAGCAAGTAAATTTCGGGAGTTGCTATTCCTGCTTTGTTTGCCATTCTCATTATCCCATCATAAAGCCACGGCATGTCTTCATAGGAAAGCTTTTTCTGTTCCTTCTTTAAGGAACTCTTAACAGTCCACAAATACAACCCGGCGAGAATAAGAAATACTCCCGATACGAATAGCAGGCCAAGTTTTCCTAGGTATAAAAGTGTAATCAACACCTGAGCGAGGAATATAAGCTTAAGCATTTGTTATCACTTCTTTATTTTTGAAAGGTATGCAACGGTTGCTTCCTTAAAATTACTCATAAGGGCATTCAAAATGCTTTCCACGACTTTTCTCTCAAATTCCTCCTTGCTTGTGGCTACTCTGTAAACGTATCTCATTCCTCCCCTTCCAGTGCCTACACTCCTCTTTAGCAGTCCCCTCTCACAGAGCCGGTTCATTAATATGCTAATCGTGGAACGCCTTAGGTTTTCATGTCTTTCTTTTAAGTGTTCATAAACCTCTCCAGCCGTTGCAACCTTTACTTTCCACATATACTCCATTATCTCAGCTTCCATTGGAGGCAAAACCGCTCTTAAACCATCTTCATTTATCTTGAATTCATGAGGCCGCATTGAACATCTCCCCCCAGTTTAATTAGGCTAGGTATCATACATAAATTTTTTGGAAAATGAACACCCTGTAGAAGAGCTTCATTTGGCGGGCCGGGGGGGATTTGAACCCCCGACCTGCGGATTAAGAGTCCGCCGCTCTAACCATGCTAAGCTACCGGCCCACGCCCAATCCAATAAGGATTAAAGGCTATTTATAAAGCTTTCGGTTAAAGAAGACAGAAAAATTTATAAGCAGACTGAGAAGAGAAATAAACGGCGCTCTTGCGGGGGTTGCCGAGCCTGGTCAAAGGCGCGGGATTGAGGGTCCCGTCCCGTAGGGGTTCCGGGGTTCAAATCCCCGCCCCCGCACCATTCTAACCTCCTGAAGTTGTTTTTAGCCAACAAATATAGCTCTAAGAAGTCTGTTATTAACTTCAATTCTGCTAAATTTGTTGATCAAGGTTTTCAAAACCCCAGTCAACCAAAAAGATATATGAAAGAAAACAGAAACTATTTCGCAACCTTATACAATTCGACAAGCCTTTTAATTCCCATGGAACTCTTCAAGTTAGAAAACGTTGTTTTAGCCCACCATATAGGCAGTGCAACTCATGAAGCCCGAGAAAGTACGGCAGAGTTGGTTGCAAAAAATTTAATAGCATTCGCTAAAGGAGAAAATCCCGCCAAATCTAGGTAATAGTGGTGTCTTAAAAACTAGAACGCTAAGATTTGAATAAAACGCTTAGCATCATCACACATGTAGGCATTGTTGAAATAAACGTAGCTTTCCTCTTTATTCCACTCTTTAACTTTTTTAGCTATCTCTCTTAGTTCTTTTTCGCTGTATTTATGCTTGTATATTATCTTTCTCCCTTGATAAGCGCCGTGAAGGCGGTAGTAGTTAATTCTTTTTCTGTGAAGGGGCCTTCCAATCACAGGATCAGCAACGTTAATGAGATCAAATTCCTTAACAAACTCTTTGATTCCCTCTTCACTCCAACCTCTAAGTTCTATAACTATCTCAAAATTTCCTCTGTTTATCTGTCTGAAAAACTTCTCAGCGTTGGTAAAGCTCTCCTCACTTTCTTTAAAGCTTTTGGGTAGCTGAATTAGAATAAATCTTGCTCCCAAGGCTTTGGCCTCTTTAAGTGTAAGCTCCCAGTATTTGAAAACTGCTTCCGTAGGTCTTAACAACCCTACATCCTCAGACGGCTTTATATTACTTCGCCTCCAAGTGGGACTAGTTGAAGGGTGCGTTATACCCTGAAATGCCTTAATGGAAAATATAAAATCTTCTGGGGCCTCCTCTCTCCATTTTTGGAGAGTTCTTTCTTGCAAAATTTTGTAAAAAGTTTGCTGGACTTCTACGGTAGTGAACTCTTTAAAATATCTCCTCCTGGCTTCACAAAATCCACATGTCCCAACAAGTATCATGATAAAGAATAAAGAAAAGGAAGGTTAAATACCTTTTTCCCTAGCCTCTGGGGGTTCTTCTATAAGGTTGTCGCTGTACTTGTCATAGTCGGCAATAAGGAATTCCTCACTCATGGAGAGTGCCTTTACAGCCTTTTCTTCCCCTGGGAACTTTTTACCTGGGCATACATCTACACAGAGGGCACAGAACATACAACGGGAGACATAGTGCCTTATTTTTCTAAGCTCTGGAATCCATTCCATTGCATCTGCGGGACATACCCTTATACACAGCCTGCACCCAATGCACCTCTCGGGATCATAGTGCAGTTTTCCCCTAAATCCCTCCGGGACTGGAATGGGAGGATGTATCTTTACTTCACCTTTTTGAACCTTTTCAATAAGCGATGTCACATCTTTAGGAGCGTGCTTTACTGGAAATGGGTTTGTAAAAGGTCTCTGAAGCATCTGTTTTATCATCAGGAACATTGCTTTTGTTGGCATTTCACATCACCTCCGCCCATATCAACACCAGTCCAAGCAGGGCTATTATGTTCACATATACCCAAAAGATCCTTGATGCCTGCTCTATTCTGAATCTTGCAAAGGACGTCCTCACTAGGGTTACTGCTAGGATGTAAAGCACCAGTACTTTGAAGAGGAACCAAAGGCCTTCAGCTACATAGAGAGCCGCTCCTGAAAGGTTCAAGCCAAACAGGCAGCTCAATGTGAATGGGAAGAACAAAACTACCTCTATTGCTATCATGGCAAAGCCTCTAACCGCATCCGAGAGGTAGAACAAAGCAAGGTTCCTTCCACTGTATTCTGCAAGCATACCTTCTGCTATTTCGGTCTCAGCCTCTGCTATATCAAAGGGAAGCTTTGCCAGTTCTGCGGGAGTTACCCAAAGGAAGGCTATCAAGAGCAATAAAACACCCAATCCTCCAAGAGGCCCTACAATGGTCCATACGGGTGTGGAGGCTATTGTGCTCAGTGAAAAACTTTTGTAAATCAGAGCAAAGCCAGTTATAACTATTGCAAAAGGCATTTCATAGCTCATCATTAGAACCATTTCTCTCTGTGCTCCTACTGAAGAAAATGGACTACCTGAGGCAAATCCTCCTATAGCCATTGCAAGTGCCTGAAGGGTTAAGAGATACAGAATAACCACCAGATCGCCATACCCCTCCAAGGGGGCTTTTAAGATGCCAAATGGAATATAAAGAAGGAGAGTCATTGACGAAGCAAATGCCAAGATGGGCATTGCATTGAAAATCCACCTTACTGCGTTTTCTGGTACAACGGTCTCTTTAAGGAGAAGCTTTCCAACGTCCCAGAAGGGCTGTCTTATTGGAGGTCCTATTCTTGACGTCATTCTTGCTGAAACTCGCCTGTCAATACCTTTGTATACCAATCCGAGGAACACTCCTATTATTGGCATTCCTATAGCGTAAAAAATGGTTTCGGGGGTCATTTCCTCACCCCCAGCTCTTTTTCAAGTCTCTTCGTCTTTTCTACGGCTTTCTTGTGCAGGTAAGAGTAGTCCAGTATTCTACCGCTTGAATCCTTCACAACAGCTACCCTGTCGTTACAGCACAAACATGGATCAATGTATGCTACCACAACTGGGATATCCGCTACTTCAGCTCCTAAGAGACAATATCCCCAAGTGTTAATATTGTTATAACTTGGTGCTACAACCTTCCAAACTGCTGGGCCATCCCTTGTTCCATCATACTTCAAGTAGTGAACGACCTCTCCTCTAGGAGCTTCATGTGCTCCAATTCCTTCTCCCTCAGTCTTTTTGATTTTATTGAGCAATGCAACGTAGTTTGGAACTGCAAGTATCTTTCCTTCTGGAAGATTATCAAGACAGAACTCTATTATATCCAAGCTTTGTTCAATCTCGTAAAGCCTTACCATGGTAACGTCATAGGCATCTCCTCTCGCTTCGCCTACTATGTCTTGGGGAACAACTGCCTTAACGTCCATATCTGCATAAGCATCATATGGCATGTCCTGCCTGATATCCATCCTCAGGCCAGTGGCTCTAGCTGTGGGTCCAACCACGTTAAGCTTTAATGCCATCTCCTTTGAAAGCTGGGCAACTCCTCTTGTTCTTGCCTTATAAACCGGATCAGATAAGAAGATATCCTTCATATGCTCTGTGAATTTCCAATAGTAGGTTATCATGTCCCTCAAGGCCTTTATGTGACTCTCCTTTAGGTCTCTCCTTACTCCACCTATCATGTACATAGCGTAATTTACCCTGTTTCCGGTGATGAGCTCTAAGACATCTAGAACTTTTTCTCTTCCCTTCCATGTCCAAAAGAGCAGAGAGTCAAAGCCAATTTCGTGAGCTATAACTCCAATCCAAAGAATGTGCGAGTGTATCCTTTCAAGTTCAGCTATTATTGGTCTTATGTACTGAGCTCTTGGAGGTGCTTCAATGCCCAGAGCTTTTTCACTGCCAATAACGAATGCATAAGGATGGGATATTGAACATATTCCACATATTCTTTCAGAGAGGTACAGAGTCTGTATCGCATTCCTTTTCATTCCCATGTACTCGATTCCTCTGTGAGCAAAACCCCTCTTGACATCAACCTTCACTATCTTCTCTCCCTCAACCTCGGCCTCCACTCTTATTGGTTCTTTTAAAGCTGGATGAATTGGCCCAATAGGGACGTAGTAAGTTGTTTTAGCCATTCTGCTCACCCCTTTGTTTCCTAATCTCCTTTACACTCCTATGAGTGTGCTTAACCATATCTTCAACCCCATACTCATCTCTTCTCCATGGGTATTTCCCTTCAGGCCAGTCATCAGGTAAGAACAGGTGTCTCTTGTTCTTAAGTCCATCAAACTCAACGCCAAGCATTTCCCTGACTTCCCTTTCATTAGTCTCTGCGCCCATCATAAGATCCGTTATTGTAGGAAGAACGAGGTTACTCTTCGGAAGGTCGAGCTTCATTACTATGCTCACTTCACCCCATGGGTGGGAGTGGAAGAGTCCGAAGGAATATATCATCTTGATCACTTCACCGACGTCCTCCCCAGTTATAAAGTGTAGATGAGGGTAGTCTATTTCAAATATTGCCTCGACAGCTTTTCTAAAGGCATCTTTGTTAATCTCCATCCAGATTTCTTGGTAGGTTCTGGGCTTTTTGACTCCCATTGTGTATTCCTTTATCTCATAGTTTAATATCGCATCTCCAAGCTTTTCTTTTAACCTTTCAAGGATCTCTTCAGCCCTTAGTGTCATTTCTTCTTCCCCTCCAGCTCTTTTTCAAGCTTCTCAATTTTGAGCCATGCCTTCACAATTCCGTCTATTATTGCCTCCGGTCTTGGAGGACATCCGGGGACGTAGACATCCACCGGTATTATTTCGTCTATTGGCCCAACTATGTTGTAGGAGTCGTAAAAGACCCCACCCGTGGTTCCGCAGTTCCCTATTACAACAACAGCCTTTGGATCTGGCATTTGCTCATAGATACGTCTAAGTTTGTCAGCAAAGTCTCTTGGAATGGCTCCTGTAACCAAAAGAACATCCGCATGCCTAGGAGAACCGACGAGTTTTATTCCAAACCTTTCTGCATCGTATCTTGGGGTAAGCACGGCCACTATTTCAATATCACATCCGTTACATGAACCTCCTGAAGCATGAAAAACCCAAAGAGAGCGCTTAAAGTTAGTCAGTTTGCCCATATTACACCCCTCCAATTAGTACAAAGGTTATTATAGCTCCAATTCCTAGATACCATAAAATGTAGTCCCTCATGTCCCCAGTATGAATTGCTTGAAGCACTTTGTAGTATTCCTTCAAAGCCTCGATGAATCCCCAATAGATATCTCCAGCTTTTACCTGGATCTTCTCTTTTGTGGGTTCCGGATTACCACTTAAGTAGGGCCTTATCTGTTCAGTCTCCTTCTTATAGGATGGGTTGCCTCTGGAGTATATCAGATAGGCTATTATACCAAAGAGGACTAGGAATATCAGCCATAGGAGGGGATTCCAAAATCCTGAAGGGGTAGTAAGTGTAAGGCTCATGCCAGACCACCCCAGCTGTGGTATTGAGCAAAGTTAATTAACGCATCAACTGCTGGATAAACAAGCTTGTCAAGTACTAAGTTCGGGAAAAGACCGAATAGTATACAAAGTGCTGCTAGGATTACCATCGCAATTATCATCGGCTTGGGGACTTCTCTTGTGTTCTCGAACTTCTCCAGTGGCGGACCGAGGAAAGCTGATGCAAATACCTTGACGAAGGAAGCCAAAGTTAAAACACTGGTAACCATTGCAAATACGGTAAGGAGAGGGTTAAGCCTGTATGATGTTTCATATATGAGAAGCTTGCTTGCAAATCCGTTAAACGGTGGTAAACCAGATATTGCTGCCGCTCCTACCATGAAGCTTATTGTTGTTATGGGCATCTTCCTAGCCAAACCTCCCATTTCATTGAGATTCCTCGTTCCCGTAACGTAAAACAAAGCTCCAGCGGTCATTAAGAGTAAGCTTTTGTAAATGATGTGGTTTATTATGTGGAAGACTCCACCCGCCATGGCATCTCTTCCAAACTCCGCAAGCTTTGAAGGATCATGCAAAACCGTTAAACCAACTCCAACACCAAGGAGCATGTAGCCAGTCTGGGATATAGCGTGATAACTCATCAATCTCTTGACGTCCTTCTGCACCAAAGCCATTGTAACGCCTATGAACATTGTAAGCACTCCCAAGATGGACATAATCCAGCCTACCCTTGCCAGATCTATTACAACGTTTGCAAATAGTGTGAAGCTCACTCTAAAGAGGGCATAAAGACTTGCATAAGTCGCTACCAAGAGAGGAGGGTTTATTCCTGCAGGGACTTCTGTATATGCATCCGGCACCCAGTAGTGCATCGGTACAGCACCGCATTTCATTGCAAAGGATGTGAAGAGCAATCCGAGTGCAATCATATCAACCATGTTAAAGGACACATTCTTGGCTATGTATGCAAGGTTTAAGTTCCCGTACTGTCCGTAGAGTATGCCTACTGCAAAGAGCACCATTAAGGACGCCACAGCGCTAACAATGAGATACTTTATTCCTGCTTCACTTGCCTCACCGCGGTAGTTTCTAAATCCCACCAATGCCGATCCCGCTATACCGGCTATTTCTAGGAAGACAAAGAGGTTAAAGAGATCTCCCGTAAGCACCATACCGAGGATTCCTACCTCAAGGAGCATTAACAGCGCATAGTACTTTTCCAGACCCGTTTCCCTCTCTACATGACTGTAGGAGTAGATAGCTCCTATAAAGCTCATCAGCGTTGCAGATATTGCCATAAAAGCACTCATGGCATCTACTTCAAACATGATTCTTATTGGAACAGAATAACCTGAGGGTAGTACTAAGGTTGGCTTATCTGCACCAAAAACATAGACCATTATTCCTCCAGTAACCACTTCCTTGGCAAGCAGGAGGGAGAGCACTACGGTTATGCCGGTTATTATAATTGCCCATATTGAGACTTCCTTGTAATGCTTCTTAAAGAGAGGTGCTGTAAATGCTCCAAATAGAGGAATGGCAATCATTAAAGCCGGTAAGTGCTCCATCATCCTCTCAACCTCCTTATCTTTGTAACGTCGAGGGTTCCGTAGTGTTTGTATATATTAACGGCAAAAGCCAGCATTAGAGCAGTTACAGCAACACCGATAACTATGCTCGTGAGAGTTAGTGCTTGTGGGGTTGGCAGAACCATTTTCCCCGCAGCTTCAGGAGGTGCTTGCGTATAGATGGGAGCATAGCCTCCTTTTACATAGCCTAGTGCCACAATGAACATGTTCACTGCTCCTTCTAGGATTTCAATGCCAATTACGACCTTTATGAGGTTACGCTTAAATCCGATTGTGTAAAAGCCAAGGGCGAGCAGTACTGCAACTACGATAAACGGGAGGTTAACAAAGATGCTACCATTCATCTTTCTCCCTCCTTAGGATAAGGAAGAATATCAGAACTATACTTGTAAGACCCGCCAATACTTTTGTTCCCACGAAGATGTTGAGGTATGAAAGCGTTCCACCAGTGTTGAGATAGCCCGGATTAATCCCCTTGGGAGTTGGAGCTCCAAAAAGGAGGCCGCTGTTTGCAATCACGTTTTTCAAGAACGTGTATCCCATAAGGCCCAATGCGCCAATGCCTAAGAATCCCAAGGCTCCGAGGCTTTCCAGCTGAGTCAAGGGGACCTTATCAAAAAGTTCCTTGACTTTTTCTTTATTGTTTGCCACTATCAGCAGAGCTAAGCCGCTTGCAAATACAGCTCCACCCTGAAATCCTCCTCCGGGTGTGAGGTGCCCATGCAAAATGATGTATGACCCAAAGACCAATATTAGGGGCGCTAAAATTTTTGTTGTTGTTCTTATGATTGTGGTTGTCATTTCTCCTTCCCTCCGTAGTGTCTTAATGCCATTAGAACTCCAGAAACTGCAGTGAAAAGAACCGTTGCTTCTCCAAGTGTATCGAAACCTCTGTAGTCAAATACAACACTAGTAACAACGTTGTTGGCTGAGGCTTCTTCTTGAGCATGCTCTATAAAGTAGGTGTCCATCTCCGCATGGGGAGGCTCTCCAAAAGGTCTCAAGCTTATAGCTACAGCCAAGAGGAGTATTATGAATGATAAGAATGCAAACAGTCCCAGAGCTCTCCTCATTCTATCACCTCCTCATCGGTGGTGTTCTTGATAGCAAGAAGATACATCGCTGTTGTCAATCCTGCTCCAACACCCGCTTCTGCTATGGCAACATCTGGTGCCTGAAGAACATAGAATTCCACGGAAAGAGCCAAGCTGAAGACAGCCATTGCTATTACTGCAGCAATTAAGTTCTTAAACCTGATAGCGGCTATTGAGCTTCCTACCAATGCGATTGCAATGAATATTTGCAGAATCCAGAAGAAGTTTTCAAAGTTCATAGTATCCCTCCAATTCATCTATTACAGCCCCATAAGGTCTTATTCCAGATTTTCTAGCTGCTCTACCAATTGCATGGGCTCCAACTGGGTTTGTTAGCACTAAAAAGATCAGTACAAGTGCTGAGTGAATTCCTATTGTGATCCATCTTGCATCATGGTTTGGAAGCCATCTGTAAATCGAGTACACTATGCTTGCCAAAACTATGAAAATCGTCCCGAAGGTTGTGCATTTCGTTGAAGCGTGAATTCTTGTATAGACATCTGGAAATCTAAGGATTCCAATGCTGGCCAGTAAATTGAACCCAACTCCAATTGCAAGGAGTATCGCCAAAAGTGCCCCTATCATGCCAATCCCACCCTCTTCTTTACTAAATACCTTGCTATGTACAGAGTTGCAATATAGCTAAGAACTGCATAAACGAGTGCAACATCGATAATCACTGCTTGCTCTGTAATCACCCCGTACAAAACCATGGCACCAGCAGTGGTGGTTGTTAAAGCATCCAGTGCTACAACCCTGTCCGGAATTGTTGGTCCGATTAGCATTCTTATCATTGTTAACGTGGCTGAAAGGAAAAGCAACATCATCGCTCCCATAAACAAACTTTCAGGCATCATTCCGCAATCCTCCTTGCCCATTTTGGTAGATATCCACAAAGTTCTTCGGGGGTTGGCTTTTCTTTTCCTGGCGGAACGTTAATCCAATGGATGTACAAGTTTCCCTCATCATCAATTTCAAGAGTAAACGTTCCCGGGGTGAGGGTTATTGAATTTGCAAGAAGGGTTCTGCTTTCGTCTCTTGTTAATCCGGGAGATATCTTCACTATACCTGGTCTTATTTTGCCTGTTATCACTCTGTAGGCAACGTCCAAATTTGCCTTTGCCATGGCATAAAAAAACGGCCCTACTGCATAAATCAGGAAAAGCACCCACCTTTTTGGATTGAAAAAGTAATCAAGCCGTTCGTCCATTATGTTTCTCGTTGCGTATCCTATGAGAGCCGCTATTACAATGCCCGCCACTAGCTCTGCTGGACTCCATAGTAAAATACTACCGGAACCTGCGGTTAAAATCAGATACACAATCAACGACCACAGGAAAGACGTTGTAAAGGGCATTCTCCCACCTCAACTTTAAGTTTTAAAGTCTTTAAGAGCATTTTTTAAACTGTCTCCATTATCAGCTTGTCTAAAATCCATTAAATACGTTTCTTTAACAAAAGGTTAAAAACGTGTAATTTGACAAATACAAAGGTAACGAAACTTTACATAAAATAGAACATAAAAATACAAAAATGTTCAGAAAAGTTCAGTGATGTTAAAAAATTTGAGAGTTATGATGATAAATGGTAGGGCTTTCGATATAAAAACTATAAAAGTAACAGGAAAAAGAAACAATGTTCATTCTTCGTATTCTTCTATTGCACCAAAGCGACATACCGTTGCACATATTCCACATCCGACGCACTTGTTGGGATCAATTTTATGCACTTTTCCGGGTGATCCTTCAATGGCATTCTGGGGGCAGTTTCTGGCACATAACGTGCATCCCTTACATTTATCTGGAATTATGCGGTATTTCTTTGTTTTTCCTCCTTGCTTTGCAAGCATTTCTTCAATTTCTTCATTTTTGAGCCATCTAAGCTTCTCATCATATTTATCATAGGTAGCCAGAAGAAACTCATTGCTCATCTCCAATGCATTTACCGGACAGACATCAACACACTGCTGGCAAAAGACACATCTTCCAAGCCAAAGGGTCACCTTTTTAAGCTCCGGTACGTATTCAAACACTCCTGCTGGACAGACGGTAATACAGAGCCTGCAGCCTATGCACTTGTCCACATGATAGATTAATTTTCCTCTAAATCCTTCTGGGGTTGGAACTGGGTTACTTTGAGGGAAGGGATTTGTTGCGGGCTTCTTGAAGAGGTTACTTAGAACTACAGAGAGAGTTGGAGGAAGCTTCATACAATCACCTCCAGAACATCTAAGACCAATAACACAACTCCTATCAGGCTCATTGGAAGAATCCTGCTCCAAAACATGCTGACTGCCTGTGTGATCCTGAGTCTTCCGGTTATAGCTCTAAACACGCTCATACTCACAAAAAGCACTGCAAAGACTTTAAGTGTGTGGAAGATTAAATCAAGGATTACTGCTCCTATGCCGCTTAAACCAATGTATCCACTTACCCCCCATGGGAAAAAGATGGCCACAACTAAACTGGCACTTGCAAATTCTTTCAATGCACTGCTTAGCTTAAATAGTGCTAGATGTCTTCCGCTGTATTCCGCCATGGGGCCTTCTGCGACTTCTGTTTCTGCCTCTGGGATGTTAAAGTAACCAACTTCAATCTCACTTGCAAGCCAGAGCAAGAACACCATAAGAAGGACAAACGTACCAACGATTGTCAAAGGAGTTCCAATTTCCCAAATGTTATACTGATAAAACGTTCCCAAGCTGAAAGGTTTTTCAACTCCAAGTTTGCTCAGACGCCAGAGTATTGTGAAGAGTCCTAACATCATGGGAACCTCTCTGGAAGCAAGCATAATAATCTCTCTCTGAGCTCCTATTTGGGCATATGGAGAGCCTGAGCTAACGGCACCAATAACTCTTACGAAGGCTATAAGGGCAAGCAGGTAAATGAAAACTATCACATCTCCCTTTGTGGCTAAGATTGGTTCGAATCCAAGGGGAGTGTAGGCTAAGAGAGCTATCGAAGCTGCCAATGCTAATATTGGGGCGATTTCAAAGAGTTTATTAGCATCTCTCGGGATTATTGATTCTTTACTGACTAGTTTTAGGAAATCGTAGAAGGGCTGGAGTATTGGAGGGCCCATTCTTCTTTGCATTCTTGCAACAAGCTTCCTATCCAGTCCCTCCCAAAGGAGAGAAGCGAATGAAACATAAAGATAAATCGCTATTAACCCCACAGTCACGTAAAGAATTTTCATGGCCTAACACCTCCGCAGGTGCCCCCAATTGGTTCTGGTTTTGCCTTTATGTTTGGATTTATTTCTCTCGTTTTCTCGATTGAAGCTTTAAGAAGGTCTTTTTCCGTGAGTATCTTCTTTTTTCCAGTTTTTGAATCTATCACCGCTACCCTGTCAGTACAGCTCAAGCAAGGATCTATCGACGCTATTGCAACTGGCACATCAGCAAGCTGTTCCCCTACCAAAGCTCTTGCAACTGCAAAGAGATTTGGAAAAGTGGGTTCTCTCATCTTCCATCTTTCTGGAATCTCACTACCTGGGTTGGCCATTACGTAGTGAACAAGCTCTCCTCTTGGGGCTTCATATCTCCCAATACCTTCACCCTCCGCTTTTTTAAGTCTAACAAGCGCTACATTGTCCTTCGAAAATGCCTTTATTTTTCCTTCCGGCATTTGGTCTAAAGCCCTCTCTATAAGCTCCATGCTCTGCCAAAGTTCTCCAACCCTGACGACCATTCTGTCAAACACATCTCCCTTGATTACCCCTGTGAACTCTTTTGGAGTTATTGGTTTAATTCCTAAGTCGGGATAAACTCCCAGCTGTTCATTGTATCTAACGTCCTTCCTAATACCGCTTCCCCTTGCCGTTGGACCTTGGGCACTGTACTCAATAGCTATTCTCTTGGGTATAACGCCCGCATCCCTAAGCCTAGCTTCAACCGTTGGGTCATAGAGGAATATTTCCTCAATCTTTGGCATGACCTCCTCCCGGTAGTATTTTATCATATCGAGAATCATTCTCTTGTGCTTCTCTCCTATATCTCTCCTAACTCCCCCGATCGTATTTATGGAGTAGTTTACCCTGTTTCCCCCTATTGCTTCCAGAATATCCATAATTCTCTCTCTGGCAAGCCAGCTTAGATGGAGAACTGTATCATAGCCTATGGCATGTCCTGCAACTCCAAGATTGAGCAAGTGTGAATGAATTCTTTCGAGCTCTCCCACTATCACCCTTATATATTCGGCTCTTTCTGGCACCTCTATCCCAGCCATTTCTTCGACTGCCCTGGAATACGTATAGTTGTGAGAAAACGAGCAGATTCCGCATATCCTCTCAGCGAGATAAAGTATCTGGATGTAATTTCTTCTCATACCAATCCATTCTATTCCCCTCAAGTTATATCCCAGCTTTACATCAACGTTTACTATCCTTTCTCCATCGAGGGTAATGATAAACTTTTCCGGCTCTTCAAGTGCTGGATGAATGGGACCGATTGGGATTTTAACCCAATATTCCACTC
>CAYNRW010000001.1:30599-41737 GCA_964399725.1 uncultured Thermococci archaeon
CATTTAGTCCCAACTATAAGCGATATACTTGGGGTCTGTTCGTAGAATAGTTCAAGATGATATTTAGCTTCCAAGCAATCCCCTCCATCCCTGGCTATTATTATAGAAAACTGCGCTTTTGGATCAATCTCCTTGATAAACTTCATAAGTTCTTTGAACTCCTTCCTATCAACGTTTATCCAAACTCTTTTTCTCGGATGAGGAAGTTTGTTCTCGCGAATTTCTCCCTCAACATCAGGAAATTTTTCCATGATAGTATCCAAAAATTCCTCGGGAGTCATTTCTTCTCACCTTCTATCTTTTTTATGAGCCTTTCTAACCCCAAGACCACTCCGTAGAGTATTGCCTCTGGCCTGGGAGGGCATCCCGGAACAAAAACGTCCACTGGGATGTGTTTATCTAAGGGAGCATTTGTGAAGGGGCTCTCAAAGAACACGCTACCGCCAGTTGGGCATGCTCCTACGGCAACAACCACCTTTGGATCCGGAGTTTGCTCATAGATCAATTTAACCCTTTCAAGGCTTTGGTCTGTAATCGGTCCGGTTACCAACAAGATATCGGCATGCCTGGGAGTCCCAACAAGCTTTACCCCAAATCTCTCCGCATCGTATCTAGGAGTTAGAGCAGCTATTATTTCAATATCACATCCATTGCACGATCCGCTGTTAACGTGAAATACCCAAGGTGATCTTCCGAGATACTTGCAGAGCGTTGAAATTTTCTTCTCGAGCGTTTCTCTCTCACTCATTGTTTCACCCCCCAATGATCAGCACTCCAAGCACTATCGCTATAGTAACCAAAAGATATGCGACATAATCTGTAAGCAAACCAGTGTGTTCTCTTTTAAATACCAAAAACATTCTGTGGGCTCCTCTTATCAGGCCCCACATTACATGTCTGCCAGTGAAATATCCCCTAAGATGCTCAAAGTGAGGAATAACTTTATCCTGATCCTCACCGCTAATGTAGATCTTTGCTCCATCTCCAGTTCTCCTAGTGCCCGTGCTAACTTTTTCTGCCCATTTCATGAGCAGGTAGCTAATTATCAGACCAATAAGGAAAGCATAAAGGAAATAGAGGGCATCCCAATAACCGAACATCTCACGCACCCCCGATGAATTTTAAAAGAGCCATTATGTACTCCCCATTTAGCTGTTCAAGCATTCTTGCTGTTGGTATCATTATTTTGTCGCTTATCTGCCATGGAAGGAGCCCCATCACAATTATTATCACTACCAGAGTCAACATTGGGAGCATCATGCTTTTTTCAGGATCTTTTGCTTCCTTTACTGTATCGCTCTCTCTGCCCAAGAACGTAAAGAGCACTCTGGTGTAGGCGGCAAGAGAGAACACCGTCCCAACAACGGCAATAGCTGCTAGGATTGGATTGTACATAGCAGAGCTTTCGTAAATGATCCACTTGCTTGCAAAGCCGTTTAATGGTGGGAGACCAATTATTGCAGCCGCTCCAATTACAAAGGAGAATGTTGTTAACGGCATTCTCCTCGCCAGTCCACTCAACTCATTGAGATTCTTTGTTCCCACCTGATGAATAACAGCACCAGCCACAAGGAAAAGTAGGGCTTTTATTAACGCATGGTTTACTATGTGATATATTGCCCCAGCCAGTCCTAATTCTCCTGCTTTAGTGCCATACGCTAAAGTTCCAATTCCGATTCCAAGTAGGATATATCCTATCTGCCCTACACTTGAGAAGGCAAAAAGCCTCTTCATATCGGTCTGCACTACTGCCATGGCATTTCCCACAAGAAGCGTTAAACAAGCGAAGAACACTATAACCCAGCCTACTACATTCATATTGACTGCGGGAGCATTGAATGCTCTTAGATACGCATGTAATCCGGGATTGAAGATTCCAAATACTATCCTCGCTATCGCGTAAATTCCACCGGCTTTAATTACCAGTCCAGAGAGCATTGCAGAGATTGAGCTTGGAGCCGCTGGGTGTGCATCGGCTAACCACATGTGGACTGGAACAGCGCCACTCTTAAAGAGTAACCCACCAATGAAGAAAGCCAAAGCAACTTTTGCCACAAGTGTCGGATTTTCGGCTATTTTTATGGCGAGATAGCTCATTGTAAGTGTTCCATACTGACCATAAAGCAAGGCAATGCCTAAGAGAATGAAGGAACTTGCAAGTGAGCCAACGAACATGTATTTTATTCCTGCCTCAATTCCCTCCCATGTGTCGTTTCTGAAAGCAACTAAAGCGTAGCTTGCAATGCTCATTATTTCCAAAAATACATAGAAGTTGAAGATATCTCCAGTGATCACAATTCCCAGCATTCCCACTTCCAAAACGAGTATTAAAGTGTAGTATTTCTCCAAGCCCGTGTCATGCTTCATGTATCCAAGAGAGTATATTACTGCCAGAAAACTCACAAAAGCTATTGTTAAAGCTAAAAGTGCCCCAAATAGATCCACTTCCCACACAATCCTAATTGGGAATTTTACTCCCCTGCCGACTGGACTGTCACTTCCTAGTGTATAAAGAATGATCTCATTGGTCTTCCATACTGTGTAAAATACCTTAGCAGAAACCACAAATGTAGCGCCGCTGATGATGGCTGCCCAGTACTCTTTGATTTTCTTCCCAAGTAGGCTAACTATTGGCATTGAAAATGCCCCAAATAACGGGATTATAATCAGAAACGGGAGCATCATCCTCTCAACCTCCTTAGCTTGTTAACGTCAAGCGTCCTGTAGTGTCTGTAAGCGTTTATTGTTAATGCCATCGCCAATGAAAGCACACAAACTCCAATGACTATGCTCGTGAGCACCAAAGCCTGCGGTATTGGTCCAACCATTGGAGTGCCCTTTAATGTTTCATAGCCGGTGTAAATTGGAGCCGTTGGGAGGATTCCGTTTTCTAATCTGTATCCTAAGCTTATTAGGAGAAGGTGTATGCCTGCATCAATTAAATTGAGAGCCAAGATAAGCTTGATGAGGTTCCTCTTGTATAAGAATGCATAAATGCCCATGAAGACCATTAGAAATGCCGTGACAAACTGAAGAGGTATCACTTTCTCCACCTCCTAAAAAGGGCTATTGCAAACACAGCACTCATTAGCCCGGTGTAAACCTTCAAGCCTACAGCCAAGTTCATTATTGGAAGATATCCTGCAGATAGAAGCGTACCAGGCTTTCCGTCGAATACCGGACCATTGTGCCATAAGATGTTGTAGAAAAATACCACACTAAGACCAAGCATAGCAGCCCCTAGAAAAACTAAGCCACCTAATCCTTCAAGAGCTGAATAAAGGCTTTTATTTATCCTTTTCTTGGCCTCATCGATTCCAAATGCTATCAGAAACAATATACCAGCCCCAGCAATTGTCGCTCCACCCTGAAATCCCCCTCCGGGTGTAAGATGCCCATGAGAAACCACGTAAGCTCCAAAGATCCCAATGAGGGGTATCGTTGCCCTTGCCATTGTTCTAACTATAAGTCCCATATCACTCTTCATTTTCCTCCCTCCATTTTCTAAGCAATGCAACCGCTCCCGCTATTGAGGTGAAGAGAACAGTGGCCTCTCCAAGGGTATCGTATCCTCTGTAATCGAAGACTATGTCTGTAACGATGTTAGTTCCACCTGTTTCCTCAATGCCGTGATCGATATAATATTGATCAGTATAGCGGTATTTTTGCCAGTCTTCTCCCCCTAGACCAAATTTCAAGCCATAATTTGGATTAGCGATTAGCAGCAATATTCCCAATATGAAAAGCAACGATAATGCTCCAAAGGTCTTTCTCATGGCCCCTCACGCTCCCATCTCTCGGTTTTTGAGATTCCATAAACTACAATAGCGGTGACAACACCTGCACCAACGGCTGCCTCTGCTATGGCAACATCTGGGGCATGAAGCATGTAAAACTCCAAACTGAGAAGAAGACTCATAGCCGCAGATGCCAAAGCCGCTGAAAGCAAATCCCTTGTAGTTACCATCCAGTATGAAGAGAGCAAGATCCCAACAAGTAATCCCGCTTGGATTGCCATATCAACGCTTAATATGTTCATGCTCTCTCACCCCTCAATTTTCTCTCGTAGGCATCAATAACGGCCTTTGCTGGTTTATATCCACTCAAATGTGCGGCTTTAGCTATTGCATGGGCTCCGGTTGGATTTGTAAGCATTAACGCTATTAGGGCAACCAAGCTGTGGAGCATCATCTGAAGATACTTTGGATCACCTGTTTCTCTTATCTGCCAGATTGCATGGACGATCACAGCCAAAACAGCGAATATTGTCCCAAAAGTAGTGCACTTTGTGGCACCGTGTAAGCGAGTATAAACATCAGGAAATCTGTGAAGCGAAAAGGTCCCTAGTAAGTTGAAAGTAATGCTAATTGTCAGAAAAGCATGAATTATGCTCTCAATCACTCCAATCCCCCCTGGAGATACTTAGCAATTACCAAGGTTCCGATATAGCTGAGCAAAGCATATACTATGGCTATATCAATGTAGATTACCCTATCATAAGCCGCGCCCAAGAGAATCATTCCAGCCACTATAAGTGTGTTTAATGTGTCAACACCAACAACCCTATCGGGAACACTAGGACCAAGCATTATACGAATCAATGTTATGAACGCCCCAAGCGCGATTGCAATTGCTCCATAAAAAAACTCAGTAAAAATCATCTTCCCAACCTCCTTGCCCATTTTTCAAACGAACCGGCGACAGGTTCTGATGTTTTTGGCTCTTCTTCTTTTATATAAATCCAATGGACGTAGAGGGCTTTTTCCTCGGGACAAGCATCTACAGTTAAGGTCCCTGGAGTAAGTGTGATTGAGTTGCTTAATATCGTATATTGGGCTTCGTTTTCTAGATCAACAGGCACTCTAACAATTCCGGGTTTTATTTTTCCAGTAACTACTCTGTAAGCAACGTCTAAATTTGCCTTTGCCATTCCCCAGAAGAGGGGACCCACAGCATAAATGATAAAGCCGAGCCATTTTATTGGGTTTAGAAATCTCTGCGTTTTTTCTCCTATGATATTCCTTGTTGAAAATCCAACTATTATTGCAAATATGATCCCTGCTATCAGCTCCTCGAGGCTCCAGAGCATCCCATTTGTGCCTGCTGTAAGTACAAGCCAGAGCACAAACGACCATATAAATGCAACAATGAAACTCATTTTTCCCACCCCGAATCTTAATTTAACCCCCAATTCTCACCAGTTTTTGCCTTTGTCGATGTAAATTTCAGCAGTTTCTTTTAAAAGACTTTTGTAAAAGTCTAAATTAACAATAAAGGTACAAAAGGCCTTGTTTTTAACCAAAGGTTATGTAGGAAGGCGTTTCTTTCTGTCATCTTATAGGCTATGCAACACAATAATATACATCAGCCAACTTTTAATTGCTTAAGTCATTACTATTGTACATAGTCATAAGTTTTGGGCACATTATGGCAAACTTAACACAACGAATAGGGGAGTCATTAGAATAAAGAACTTTAAGCTGGACATTCAAGATGTGATGCCAAAGTTATCTTGGCAATATGAGCAAAAATGCAAACCTTTATAAACCCATAAAAGAACTAAATCTGGCGCTCTTCTAGGGTGCTGAAAATTTGAAAGGAGATTGTTGGAAATGTATGGAGATAGATTTGGTGGAAGGAAGTTTGAAGCTCCAGTTAAGGTTGGAGAAAGGTATAAGGTAAGGATAGAGAGTATTGGCCAAGGCGGAGATGGAATTGCCAGAATTAAAGGGTTTGTGGTCTTCGTCCCAAACACAAAAGTAGGGGATGAGGTAGAGATTGTCATTAACAGTGTGAAGAGAAAATTCGCCTTCGCTGAAGTTATCTGATAAAGGAATTTTAAGATTAAATTTGGAGTTTTCTCTTATTCTTTTGAAAGCCTTGCCATTTACAGCAGAGAGGAGGTCAGCTTTGAACTACGAAAGGTTTATTTATCATAACTATAATTAGTTTCTATAGTGACAACAATGGAATATTACCAGGCCATTTTTATTGGGATACTCCAGGGGATTACAGAATGGCTACCGATAAGCAGTTCCGGGCAGGTGGTGCTATTTTTAATAAACCTTCTAAAGATTCCTCCAGAGCAGGCTTATTCTTATTCCTTACTTTTGCATTTAGGGACTCTCATGGCCTTGCTTTTTAAGTTCAGATACGATTTGGGAAGGATTCTGCTTAAATTAATTCTTTTTAGATGGGAAGAAGAGGAGAGGTTTTTATTCTACTCCACATTATTCACGGGTATAATAGGCCTACCTATTTACAAAACTTTCAAGATGATTACATCGTCATTTAATGGAGAAGCTATTAACGGTATAATAGGCATAGCCCTAATACTTACCGGCATAATCTTAAAGAAAGCCCAGGAAGCCCCTTTGGAAAAGCTGGAAAAAGGGCTGAAAAAAGAAAAAGAAGAAGTTACAATATTTGATGCGATAGTTGCAGGTGTTGCCCAGGGGATAGCGGTAATCCCTGGAATATCAAGATCAGGAATGACAATAGGAAGCCTCTTGCTTTTGGGTGTAAGACAGGAAAAAGCCATAAAGCTTAGTTTTTTAATGGCCATCCCTGCTATTACGGGGGCACTGTTTCTAGAGCTACCTGAAATCTCAAGCACTTCTGAGCCCTTAGCACTTCCCTTAACTGCAGTAATGAGTGCATTTGTGGTGAGTCTTCTTATGATTGAGGCTATGCTAAAAATCGCCAGACGGCTTGATTTTTCCAAGTTCTGCATTTTCTTTGGCTTCATAGCCTTAGTAGTCTCTCTCCTGGGGGTGTTGATATGAAGGGTGTAGTACTCGCAGCTGGAAAAGGCGAAAGGTTAAGGCCTCTCACAGATGATAGGCCAAAAGTCATGCTCAAAGTTGCAAATAAAGCGATAATAGATTACGTATTTGAAAACATATACCCATTCGTTGACGAATTTATAGTAATCGTGAGGTACCAAAAAGAAAAACTCATGGAGCATCTAGGGGATGAATACGGCGGAAAACCAATAACCTACGTAGAGCAGATAGAAGGAGAAGGAACAGCAAAAGCTATCTATTCTGCAATTGAGTACATTGAAAATGAGGAATTTTTAGCCGTCAATGGGGACATATATTTTGAAAGAGAAGGCATAAAAGCGCTTTTACAATCCTTCAGAAAAAGTAATGCTGATGTTGCATTGCTTGTGAAGAAATTTGAAGATCTGACTCATTTCGGAATGGTGGAAGTGGAAGGAGAACTCGTAAAGGGGATTAAAGAAAAGCCGGGAGCAGTTTCTGGATATGCGAACTTGGGAATTTACTTATTCAAGCCAGATGTTTTTAAGTTCATAGAAAATACTCCACAGAGCAAACGGGGCGAGTACGAGATAACAGACACAATAAACCTCATGATAAAGGAAGGTAAAAAAGTCATCTATGCTGTTTATGACGGTTACTGGAACGATATAGGAAGGCCATGGAACCTTCTGGAGCTAAATGAGTATATTCTCAAAACCCATCTCCAGCAGAGCATAAAGGGCATTGTGGAAGAAGGGGCTGTTATTCTTCCCCCTGTGGAAATCGGAGAAGGAACGATTGTCAGGAGCGGGGCATATATTATAGGGCCAGTAAAAATTGGAAAAAACTCAAAAATTGGTCCAAATTGCTTTATAAGGCCTTACACGAGCATTGGAGACAAGTGCCACATAGGAAATGCTGTCGAAATCAAGAACTCAATAATAATGGATCACAGCAACGCACCTCACTTGAACTATGTGGGGGACTCAATTATTGGAGAAAATACTAACCTAGGTGCCGGAACAATAACTGCTAACCTAAGACATGACAACAGAACCATAAAAGTGGAAGTAAAAGGCAAACTCGAAGATAGCGGAAGAAGGAAGTTGGGGGCAATAATAGGACATAACGTAAAAACGGGGATTAACGTAACGATATATCCGGGAAGAAAAATAGGAAGCAACTCCTTTATTGGCCCTGGGGTGATAGTTGATAAAAACATTCCTTCCAATGTGTTGGTTATCGCAAAACAGGAAAAAGAGATTATTGAAAGGTGAGAGGGAATGACTCTCATTCCCTACATTAATTTTCTATCGAGATTGCTGCTTTTCCTTGCTGTGCTGTATAAAACCGCAAAAACCAGAGAAAAGAAGTGGGGGTTAATAGCTACTGCTTTACTTATAGATGCTCTTGGAGTAGAGAGTTATATTCTAACTCCCCTCGGTGTTTCTATTAAGCCGGAGGCATATGACATCGCCTCTCAAATTCCAAACTTTCTTGTAGGCGGTCTACTAGTTTGGGGAGGGATTCAGTTAAGAAAAGAGAAAAGCGAGTTTGGAGACGTTGTAGGGTTAGGAATATATGCCACCGCAGCTTACATCTGGCTCTTTCTTTTGGCAACTGACTTTTTTGACAGGTTTGAGCACTCATTTACAATTAAGTCATCCTTTCCCGGCTTTGCCCTCGGAGCCTCTTTGATTTATCTCGGATATATATTAAGAAATTATGTGATTTCCAAGAGCACCCTTGAGGAACTCTTCCCCATAGGGCTTATCCTTTTAGGAGCAATAAACCTCACATATCCATTTACAAGAAACATTGAATCAATTGCACCAGCAGCGTTTTTGTTGGCAGCACTCTTTCGATTAACAGCTGCAGTTGGAGCATTGAAATTCGTAATATCTCCTGTAGCAGTGTTTGAGAGACCAAAAGAGCAAAAACCATCAAAAATTAGGGGAGCATTTATATTCAAGAGCAAAGAAGAGCTGAAAAAAGCTATCCCAAACTTCTTTGATCAAAATGTCATTATGATAACAAGGAATCTGCCAAAGGATAAAGTTCCAGAAAATATTTTAGTTTACTGGCTCACAAAAATGGAAAAAAGCAACATAAAAGCGGATTGGAAGATTTATCCGGTATCGCCAACGGGGATAGACATTCTAATCCATCTCCTAACCAAAAACCTCGAAAGCGGATATAATGCAGTTTATATCGATGGATTTGAGTATTTGATGATAGAAAACGGATTTGAAAATGCCGTTAAGTTCCTGTTTGATCTAAAGGATAGAGTATTAAGCGAGGGAAAGGTTATAGCCCTAATAATAGATCCAAGAACCCTAACCGACAAGCAGATAGCCCTTCTAGAAAGAGAATTTAGTAGCAGAATGTGAAAAAGAGAAAGCTCAGAAGCCAAGGTACTCTATAAACCTCCTAGTATGCTTCGTCTCTCTTTGAAGCTCTACTTTTTGAAGTATCTGCCTTTCTATTGCTCTTAGGCCATCGTGGACTGCTTGTATTGCTCCCCATGTTTCTCCTGTGGCTATAAACTGTCCTTTGTCCGTTACAATTCTCATTCTTGCTTGATAAAGGTGGACCCCACGAAGCTTTTCCGGAAATCTCCTAATTCTAAGATAGATCATTCCTTCATTTCCCAATATCTCTCCGTACCCCTCTACAAACCTTTTTATGTCGGAGATTATTCTTTCCCTCGTAAAGTCGCTTAAGTAGTGGGCATCTCCACCAAGCTGTAAGTAAAATCTTGCTTTCTGCTCAACCATTCTTGAGATTGGAAGCAAGAGATCCTTAACTGTAAGAACTCCCCTAACTACGTTTTCATTATCGACTACAATGAGTCCATCGATGTTGTGCTCCTTCATTAGCCCTACAGCTTCCCTAACGCTTGCCTCTGGTTTTATTGTGATAACTCCCCTAAACATGACCTCCCTAAGTTGGGTTGAGAACGGTGGGATCTTTTCTCCAGCCACCTCTCCAAACTGTGCTCTGAATCTGGGTTTTATAAACCTAATAATTAAGTCATGAAGTGTCACTAGACCCTCAAGCTTTCCATCTTCGTTTACAACCGGAATTCTAGAAATTGCGTGATCTCTCATTGTGGCAAGTGCTTTGGCGACTGTATCATAGGGTTTAAGTGTAATAACTTCACTGCTCATGAACTCCTTAACAGGCCTTTTCCCGAACTCTCCCACGGAGACCTTCTCAAGGAGAACAATATCACTTATTACACCAACAATATCCCTTTTATCTTCCCCAACAGGGAGTGAACGTAAATCTGTCTCTATCATAAGTTTAGCCGCCAAGCTTAGGTCTTCATCAGGCTTTATAACAGGGGCAGGCTTATACACATCCCTAACCTTGGCCTTTGTTGGATCCCATTTCAAATGAGAGCGGATTATTAAATCTTGGGTTAATACGCCCTTGTATGTCTTCCCATCAAAAACAACAATTAAATCTGGGTCTTCTTTTTCAAAAATTCCAATCGCCTCAGAAAGGGGGGCGCTTATGTCAATTTTTGCAAATTTTTCTGTCATAACTTCCTGGACAGAAATCCCGACCATTCTTGACACCTCCTTCAATTATATATTGGTTTTTATTCCATTTAAACCTTTCCGAGATAGACTTTATTTACACTAAGTTAATAAAGTTTTCAACCCCTTAATATTTCAAATTTATCTCAAATGGGTACCTTCTTTTGAAAACTAGGTACAGAGCACATAATCCTCCAAGTGCGTTCATAATACTATCCCTTACTTTGTTCACAGTACTTTCATGAATAAACGAGATCTCGCTCTCACTAAGCTTTTCAGCGACTTCCCATCCAAAACTTAGGAAGAAGAGAGTTAAAAACGAATAAAGAATCAGTCTTCGCCTTGTTAAATTTAGATAGCTCTCATTTGACAGATTAAGGAAAATTTCGGCTGTAATCACCCAAACAACCATGCCTCCGAGAAAGTGACTCACCACATCTGCATTTTTCCACTCTTTATGAAAAAGGTCAATTGTAGTAAAAGGAACGTTTACGAGTGAAACATGCACCGCTATGAATATCCCTAAGAGTGCCATTGCTTTTCTATTGTAAAGTGGGGCTAGAAAAGACCTGAGTTTGTAAGGTGGATTGGAAAAGTATCTCTCAGCCATATCGGGGATGTAAAGGCCTATTAATGCTACAAAAGTTCGATATATATGATCCACCCTTCGATAGAGAAGGGCTGTTACAAGGCCAAGAAAAACCATGAACCTGCTTATATTGAGCACCGTCTTGGACTCTATAGAGATCACCAAAGTAGCAATATGAGAACATTCCATTTAAAAGTTTCTGAAAAATAAAAAGAAATCAGCCGATAGCAGCCTGAACAG
>CAYNRW010000002.1:0-30985 GCA_964399725.1 uncultured Thermococci archaeon
ATAACAGCGGTTCCTCCAGATGAGATTCTTAAAATCAAGGAGATCTCCAAAGCTAGGATTGAGATAAAAATCTGGGAAGCGGAGGTCTATTTTGGGACGCCAAGATAGGAGATAGGTATTGATGGAACTAAAGAGGAACTCGAGAAGTTCATAAGCGTTTTAATGAGACCCAGGGCGGGTGGCTAATAAAGCTCTCCGATATTTTCCTTTTCTTTGAGCTCCTCTTCTTTTTTCTCAAGGTGCCTTGAATACCAGGTTGTGAAGATATGAATAAGTAGGTAAGCTAATATTGCGCTTATTATGCCCCCAACGAGTGTTTTATCAGTAATCTCTCTTGTAGGAATAGGCACTCTTGCCACCTCTTTTCCTTTCCAAATATTCTTCCAGAAGTATTTTTAAGCCAAGGAGTATGAAAAATAATAGAAACGGAAGCAAAATCTATTTTGTAGAGATCCTGAGGTGACCCTCATTTACCCCACCAGCGCGTTTTTTAACCCAAACTCCTTCACAAGCTGGGCTGCTTTAAGCATTTCATCGTTTGTGAGCCTTCTATCGATTTCGGGGTATTCATGAGCCCTGTATTCTGGCCGGTACTGAAACATCACATTAACCCTCACATCCTTGCCGAGGTTTTCGCTTATCCATTTCAAAATCCTCCTACTGCAGCAATCCAAATGGCCAGGTATTACAAGATGCCTTATCAAAAACTCAGCTTTGTAGTGCTTTTTGGCCAATAAAAAGTTTCTGGTAACTGTTTCCCAGTAGTTTGGGGATTTTGAATATTTAAGCGCATCTTCATTGTTGCCCCATTTGAAGTCCCCGAGGTAGACATCGACAATCCCATCCAAAAGCTTCATGCTTTTTTCGCTCATATACATGTTTGAGTTCCACACCACTGGAATCGGAACTTTGACGTGTTTTAAGCTCTCAAGAATAAAGGAAAGGTTTGGAGTGGGCTCTCCACCGACGAAGTTAACGTTTTTAGCACCTTCCGCATATGCTACTGCTATTTTAACCGCCATCTCCTCGGGAGAGTACCTCAAGCCTACCCGATATTGGCTTATGTCCCAATTTTGGCAAAAGACGCACCTAAAGTTGCATCCAGAAAAGAAGACTGTGTAAGAAGGTACAAGCTCCGGCTCTTCTCCTATATGGAGAAAGTCGCTTGCAATCAAGCTTTCCTTGACCCTGCAGTATCCAATCTCTTTAAATCGGTTTGCATGGCATTTGAACTCACATAACTCACAGCTTTCAAGGATTTTGTGGGCTATTAAAGCTTTTAGATCAAGGAGGCTCTTTTTGGGGCTCTCCTTTAGGTTGTTTTCTCTCAACTTCTCCATGCCCTCTTTGTGTATTTCCCACAAATCCTTAAGACTGGCATCTTGTTCAAAATCCACCTCTACCCGCTTTGCGTAGAAGAAGTTCGGTTTTTCTTCCCCGCTTAAGATTGAGAAATAATGCGGCAGAGCTTCTTTTGCCCTCTTAACCTCCTCAACCTCCACCCTTCTAAACCACATGACCATCAAATAAGAATAGCACAGGAGATATTAAAAGTTTAAACCTCTTTGCACTTGGTGGTTTCCTAACCTGAAATGATGCCTTGGAAAATATTCTGTTCATTGAACGATAAATCTTCGATAGTACTCTGCCCTTCTCAAAGATCCTTCGAAGGACTCTGCTAAACAAAAAAGCTTATTTGAGCAATAGCCGTTAAATAAAGCTGTTTTCTTGCTTTATGTTGATTAAACTATTTTATGAACCCAAAACCTTTATTAAAATTCAGCATTAATGAACTTTGGTGGTCTTCTATGAAAGGTTGGTGGGGAAGGATACTTAGAGTTGATTTAACGAACAATAAAGTCTGGGTGCAAGAATACCCTGAAGAGGTCGCAAAGAACTTTATTGGTGGTAGGGGTTTAGCTGCATGGATTCTCTGGAATGAGGCTAAAAATGTTGATCCCCTCGGTCCAGAAAACAAATTAGTTTTTGCAAGTGGTCCTTTTAACGGTCTCCCAACACCAAGCGGTGGAAAGATGGTCATTGCTGCAAAGAGCCCCTTAACCGGCGGTTACGGTGATGGTAACCTTGGAACAATGGCTACAGTTCATTTGAGAAAAGCTGGCTATGATGCTCTTGTTGTTGAAGGCAAGGCCAAAAAACCAGTCTATCTCTACATTGAGGATGATAATGTAAGCATTTTGAGCGCCGAGGGTCTCTGGGGCAAAACCACTTTTGAAACTGAGAAAGAGCTTAAGGAAATACACGGCAAGAATGTCGGGGTTTTAAGCATAGGTCCCGGTGGAGAAAACCTCGTTAAATATGCCGTTGTTATCTCCCAAGAGGGAAGGGCTGCAGGAAGACCCGGTATGGGTGCAGTAATGGGTAGCAAGAAGCTCAAAGCAGTAGTCATTAAGGGTACCAAGGAAATTCCGGTTGCGGATAAGGAGAAGCTTAGGGAGCTTTCACAAGAGGCCTACAATGAAATTCTCAATTCACCCGGCTATCCGTTCTGGCACAGGCAAGGAACAATGGCTGCTGTAGAATGGACAAACGAAAACTCAGCCCTCCCGACGAGGAACTTCAGCGATGGAAGCTTTGAGTTTGCCCGCTCTGTAGATGGCTACACGATGGAGGGTATGAAGGTCAAGCAAAGGGGCTGTCCATACTGTAACATGCCATGTGGAAATGTTGTTCTTGATGCAGAAGGGTATGAGAGCGAGCTTGACTATGAGAATGTTGCCTTGCTTGGTCCAAACCTTGGCTTAGGGAAGCTCAATGAGGTCTCAGTCCTCAACAGGATTGCCGATGAGATGGGTCTCGATACAATCTCACTTGGGAATACCATAGGATTCATAATGGAGCTAAAAGAAAAAGGACTCCTCAAGAATGAAGACGCTCCAGAGTTCGGGGACTTCAAGAAGGCCAAACAATTAGCTCTTGACATAGCTTACAGAAGGGGAGAGCTCGGAAACCTCGGTGCTGAAGGTGTCAAAGCTATCAGCGAGAAAGTTGGAGGAAAAGAGTTTGCAATGCACGTAAAAGGCTTGGAGGTTAGCGGTTACAACTGTTTCATCTACCCAGCAATGGCTCTTGCATATGGAACAACTGCCATTGGAGCTCACCACAAGGAAGCATGGGTCATCGCATGGGAAATTGGGACGGCTCCAATTGAGGGTGAAAAGGCTCAGAAGGTTGAATATAAGATCACCTATGACCCAGAGAAAGCCGCAAAAGTCGTTGAATTGCAGAGGCTCAGAGGTGGTCTCTTCGAGATGCTCACGGCATGCAGGCTCCCATGGGTTGAAGTGGGACTCAGCTTGGAGTACTATCCAAAGCTCCTTGAGGCCATCACAGGTGTCAATTACACGTGGGATGACCTTTACAAAGCTGCTGACAGAGTCTATGCTCTCATGAGAGCATACTGGGTAAGAGAATACAACGGCAACTGGAGCAGGGAGATGGACTACCCACCGGAGAGATGGTTCAAGGAAGGCCTCAAGAGCGGACCTTATAAGGGCCAGCACCTTGATAGGGAGAAATACGATGCACTGCTCAGCGAGTACTACAAGATCAGGGGCTGGGATGAGAGAGGTATTCCAAAGAAGGAAACCCTCAAAGACCTTGGTCTTGACTTCGTAATTCCAGAGCTTGAGAAGGTTACAAAGCTTGAGTGAGCTTTTTCCTTTTTTCAATAAATTTTTAACTCTTTTGAGGTAAGTTTTTTGGTGGTACCAATGGTGAAGATCAGGCTTATGGGGGCTTTTGCCCATCTCGCTAAAGCTAGAGAGCTTGAAATAAAACTCGATGAACCCAAACAGGTGGATGAGATACTTAGAGAAATAATTCCAAGGTATGATGAGTTTCATGACAAGATAATCTTCATTAACAGCAAGCCTGCAAAAGGAAATGCCATAGTTGAGGAAGGTGATGAAATAAAAGTTATGCCCGTCCTCAGCGGTGGTTAGAGTATAGCGAATTTCCAAAGGCGTCTATCCCCACTATGAGTGGAAAATCCTTAACATCTAGAACCCACACGGCCTCAGGAATCCCAAGCTCTTCTAGCCAATAAACCTCTACCACCCTTCTTATACTTTTTGCCGCAAGAGAACCAGCGCCTCCAGTAAAGGCAAAGTAAACAGCCCTGTATTTCCTAAAAGATTCTGGCTGCATTCCTCCCTTCCCTATGATACCTTTGACGCCCATGTCCAAGATCTTGTCTAGGTATTTGTTCATCCTCGCACTTGTTGTTGGGCCTGCTGAGACTATCTCAAAATTTTCTTTCTTCCTAACTACAGGCCCAGAATGATATATTACTGCTCCTCTTGGGTCAAAAGGAGCTCCTTCCTTGATTATTTTCATATGTGCGAGGTCTCTTGCCGTGTATATTACTCCGGAGAGATAAACAATGTCTCCTGCCCTAAGCTTCAATATTTCCTTTTCACTTAGTGGGGTTGTAAGTCTTACTGCCATATTCTCACCTCTCCACTTCCGCTGATCTCTAGGAATGCCTTTCTGTGAGCCCAGCATTGGAATACAACTCCAACTGGAAATGACGCTGGATGCCTGGGAACAACTTCAACCTTAACATCTAATGCAGTCGTTTTCCCTCCCATTCCCATGGGACCAATTCCGAGGGAATTAACTTCCTCTAAGAGCTCCTCTTCAAATCTTGCTATTCTCCCGTCTTTATGCCTTTCTCCTAGAGGTCTTAAGAGGGCTTTTTTGGCAAGCTTTAGGGCCAAATCTGAGCTTCCCCCAATTCCGATTCCAAGGATTATTGGGGGGCAGGGCTTTCCACCGCATTCCTTAACCTTCTCAATGACGAGCCGCTTCACACCTTCAAACCCCTCAGCGGGAGTTAGCATTGCTAAAGCAGAACAATTTTCACTTCCTCCTCCCTTTGGTAGAATAGCTATTCTTATCCTATCTCCATTTACGAGTTCCCAGTGGACGATTGGAAGGTTTCCAAGGTTTTTGTTCGTGAGAACATTAATGGTGTTTGGTCTTAGAGGAATTTCCCTTGTTGCCTTTTCTAAGGCAGAGTTTATGAGTTCTTTGATCATTCCAAGGTAGGGATTTCTAACTCCAGCTTCCACGAAGAAAGTTACAGTTCCGGTATCCTGGCACACCGGAATTCGCTCCTTCTCTCCAATTTCGATGGCTTTTAAAATGTTTTCAAGGTTGAATTTTGCAGTTGGGGTATTTTCTCTCTTGTAGGCTTCTTGGAGAGACTTAACAACATCATCGGGGATTTTTGTGACGGCAAGCCTTATGGCTTCAAGTATGGCCTCTTCCATGTTATCACCTCAGTACTTAATAAGGGAGTGGAGAAACCTCAAAATATCTTCAAATCTGAAATGGCCGGTCTCAATTCCGTATATTCTTTCCACCGGAACTTCTTTGACTCTTGCTCCTTTTTTCACGGCTTTTATTAAAATCTCCGTTTCAACCTCATACCTTTTGCTCTCTATCTCTGGCAGGAGTTCCCTCTTGATTGCCCTAAACCCACTTTGGGTGTCCTTAACATTAATCCCCAGCTTGATCTTTATTAAGCTCGTGCTTAGAAAATTGCTTATCTTCCGGATAAGCGGCCTTTTTCCCTGTGTTTTTATCAATCGGGAGCCTATGACAAAGTCTGCCTCACCTTTTAAAATAGGAGAGACGAGCTTCTCAATTTCTTCTGGATTATGTTGACCATCTGCGTCCATAAAAACTACAACATCCCCGCTTATCTTTTTGATTCCTTCTCTCATTGCCGCACCTTTCCCTTGATTTTCCTCAAGTCTGATGACTTCTGCTCCGTGGTTTTTTGCGACCTCGAAAGTGTTGTCTTCGCTCCCATCATCAACAACAATAACCTCATCAACAAATTCAGGAATTTTTGAAAGGACTTTCCCAATCCTTTTCGCCTCGTTGTAGGCTGGGATAATAACGCTAATCCGCTTTCCCTTTAACATTTCTTTTCAGCTCCAAAAAGCACCTTTCACAAAAATCTTCTCTCCTTAAGTCCCACTCACTAATGACTTTCGGAGGGTTCATAACGCAGTCCTCTTGGCAGTGGTTCAGGCCAAAAGCATGACCAATTTCATGCAAGATCCCCTTAAAAAGCCTATTCTCAAAAAGCCTATCATTTTTAGCTTCAAAAGGTTTTATTGAAAGAACCATGACCTTTAATTCATGAAAATCCTGCTGAATCCCCAAAAACTTCTCGTAGAAATCCAAGTAGGGGTTTCTTGAAACTATGGGAAAGTTCACTATCCCGAATATCTTGTTCATGACAACTCTTCCTCCGGTTCTTTCGTTTTTCTCTGCTCTCGCTTTCTTCTTCTGAAAAAGTTCTTCCTGGACATGTATAAGTTTCGCATGTAAAAGTTCGGTGATGGCTTCGAGGGGATATCCTTTAACACTTCCACCGTCTGTTTGAATATTGACAAGATATCCCGGGCCCAGCTTAATCTCTCCAAGATAAACAAGCCTTATTGGGAGATTTTTTGATTTAAAATAGTTGTTGACCCTTCTATAGGCTCTGGCAATCAGTTTTTCATTGAACGTGTTGCCAACATGAACGAATCCAACGAGCTCCATCTCTCACCACTTGCTTGCTTATTATTTTATCTTTCTAAAAGAAAAGCTTATAAAATTACCTAAGAATCCATCCTTGGGCGATGGCGTCCGCCGGGGCTTCGAGCCCGAACCGCCCGCTAAGGGCTGATGACGCCTATTCTCCGCTAAAAGTTTAGGAGGCGGTAGAATGGGCTCGAAGCTAGAGGATTATGTAAACCTTAGAGCGATTTTGAGGTATATTGAAGAGAGAAGACACGAAGATGGAGGGTACTGCTTTGTTTCCCTCTTAAATGAGACAAACATAAATGACACCTACTATGCAGTTAAAATCTACGATCTCTTGGGCATAGAAGTTCCAGAGCAGGAAAAAACCATAGAATTTCTTTATAACTCATTAAAGCCCCAACAAGCGGTTGTTGCAATATCCATGGCAATTGAAGGGCTCGCAATTCTAGGGGCAAAAGACCTCGCAAAAGAGGGTCTTTCATTGGTCTTTGAAAAATATAGACCCCTTGAGGGCAAGTTTGCTGTGGGGCTTGGAGGAAGCGAGGAATTTGGAACTGCAACTCCACTTGAGGCAACTTACTGGGTGCTTAGAGCGTTCAGGGCGGTAGGCCACAAAATCTCTTCGGAAGAAAAAGAGAAAATAAAAGAGTTCATTGAAAGCTTTAGAAAGGGAGAGGGTTATGGGGTAACTCAGACAACAACTACCATGACGTATCAGGCCATATTTGCACTCAATTCTTTAGGTTACAAAACACCCAAAACAAGCCACTTTCATAGATGTGAGGTTTATGGCGGCTTTACAGAGGTGCCTTATTCCCTTCCACCCTATTTGGAACCAACGTTCTATGCATTAAGAGGGCTAAAACTACTCGGTGAGAAGCCGCGATACGTGAAGGAGCATATAAACCTCATAAAAGCTCTTCAAAACCCCAATGGGGGCTTTAGAAGGAGCCTTGAAATGGGAATATCAAACTTCCAGAATACCTATAGAGCCTTGAGGGCACTGGATGATATCTTAAGCTTTTAATATTGGGATTCGGAGGGTAAAAGATATGAACGCTAAAGTTCTCTTGGCAGTTGGCGTTGGAGGAATGCTTGGTGCCATAATGCGCTATGGCATTGCGGGTCTGCTTCCTGTTTACAAAGACTTTCCTATAGGAACCCTCTTGGTAAACAGCATAGCCAGTTTTCTGCTCGGCTATCTTTATGGTTTAGTCTTCTTTGGTTATGAGATATCTCCCAATTGGAGAGCTTTCTTTGGAACGGGGTTATGTGGTAGCTTGAGCACGTTCTCGACTTTTTCTTATGAGACTTTCAGCCTTTTGCATGAGAGAGAACATTTCCTTGCCCTTCTAAACATCTCGGCAAACGTTATAATAACCATAAGCTTAGTATTTTTGGGATTTCTTCTTGCAAGGAGGTGAAGGATATGGTGGAAATCGAACACTGGAATACCTTGAGGATGAAAATTTACATAGGGGAAAACGATACTTGGCATGGAAGGCCACTATACAAAGCAATAGTCGAAAAACTGAGGGAAATGGGACTTGCTGGGGCAACTGTTTATAGAGGTATCTACGGGTTTGGAAAAAAGAGCAGGGTTCATTCAAGCGATGTTTTGAGACTTTCCATGGACTTGCCTATAATAATTGAAGCTGTGGATAGGGGATATATGATAGAGAGAGCCATAAACGAAATAAAGCCCATGATAAAGGATGGTATGATAACTGTTGAACCGGTTATAGTTGTTTGGGTGGGAGCGAAAGAGGAGATAAAGAAGTTCGAAGAAGATGCCGTAAGGGAGGAATGAGTTTGTACATCGTTTTAACTCTTGTTACTAATTCAGTTTATTAAAAATTTATTAGCGGTAATTTTATAAAGGGCTTTTATTATAACTTAAGAACGTTATGATGAGCATTGATTTTGCACTGTTCTTTTTTGCAAAAGGTATCATTCCAGGGGAGGTCTACTTTGGCTTTTTCTATGTTCCGTTTGCTCTTGGAATACTGAAGAACCTTCTTGGGATTTTCACATCAAAGAATAAGCAAGAAACCAATGATAAGCTGCTCTCCTTCGGCGCGTATCTTTATCCCTCGCTGAACATTGATCGTCTCGTCAATGAGTTTCTCGGAGATAAGAACGTAGTAGCAATAGCTAGAAATCCTCATCTTTTTGAAAAGTATGAAATCCCTATTCTCTGGCTGAGCAAGGTGGAAAAAGAGAATGCTATCAGCCCAACTCATCTTGAGAGAATTCATCACTGGGTGGTGACAAGTATTAAAAGCGAAGATGCCTTAATTATTGATGGAGTAGAGTACCTTATTCTGGAGAATGGGTTTGAACCGACTTTTAAATTCCTTCTTAATTTGAAGGATCATATTCTACTGAGGAACTCAATTCTTGTTCTTGTAGTTGACGAGAGGGCTCTCGAAGAAAAACATGCTTTCCTCCTACAGAGAGAGTTTAAGAAGATTATCTAAAAACAGCAACCTTAAATATTTCTCCTCCCAAATTTTCTCGGTGAGTAAAAATGCTTCATCATGTAAAGCTTATATACGCAACAAAGAGCCGAAAGCTTGTTGGGAAAAAGATAATTCTTGCCATACCTGGAAGCATAGCGGCTGTTGAGTGTGTAAAGCTTGCAAGAGAGCTCATAAGACACGGAGCCGAAGTTCATGCCGTTATGAGTGAAAATGCTCAGAAGATACTCCATCCCTATGCTATGGAATTTGCCACCGGAAATAAAGTGGTCACAGAGATTACGGGCTTTGTTGAGCATGTTGAACTGGCTGGAGAGCACGAAAACAAAGCGGATTTGGTTTTGGTATGTCCTGCAACGGCCAACACCATATCAAAAATAGCCTGTGGAATTGATGATACGCCAGTTACAACTGTCGTAACAACTGCTTTTGCACATACGCCGATAATGATTGCTCCAGCAATGCACTCGACAATGTATGAGCATCCGATAGTTAGGGAGAACATAGAGAAGCTCAAAAAGCTTGGGGTTGAGTTTATTGGCCCAAGATTTGAGGAAGGAAAGGCAAAGGTGGCAAGCGTTGAGGAGATTGTTTACCGAGTAATTAAAAAGCTCCACAGGAAGGATCTGGCTGGAAAGAGAGTCCTTGTAACTGCGGGGGCAACGAGAGAATACATTGACCCAATAAGATTCATAACAAACAAGAGTAGTGGAAAAATGGGAGTAGCATTAGCGGAGGAGGCAGAATTCAGAGGAGCTGAAGTTACTTTGATAAAAACCAAAGGGAGTGTACCCAGCTTTGTAGAGAAGCAAATAGAGGTAGAGAGGGTTGAAGAGATGCTTGAAGCAATAGAACGAGAGCTCTCAAGCAAAAAATATGACGTCGTGGTTTTAGCTGCAGCGGTAAGCGACTTTACTCCCAAAGAGAAAGCAGGGAAAAAGATAAAGAGCGGCCAAGCTTTGATCCTTGAGCTCGTTCCAACACCGAAGATAATTCAGAGGGTCAAGGAGATCCAGCCCGATGTCTTCTTGGTGGGATTCAAGGCAGAGTATGGAGTTGGCGAAGAAGAGTTAATTGAGCAGGCAAGAAAGCAAATAGAGAAGGCAAAGAGCGACGTGGTCATAGCGAATAGGGGAGAAGTGGCATTTGGGAGCGAAGTAAACGAAGTTTACTGGGTCACCAAAGAAGGCTATGAAAAGTTCCCGCTCATGAGCAAGAGAGAGCTTGCGGAGAAGATATGGGACAAAATCGTAGAAAACTTGAGGTAGAAATCAAACCGTTCTGGTTAGCCATAACGACATTTACGAACTTTACACAAGCTATGGCTGACCAGAATGGCTCCTAATTATCGTGAGCTCTCTTTTGATTTCCCTTTCATTAGCTTCTACTCCAAGCTTGAAGAGATTAAGAGCGAAGCTGTTTGCTATTTCTATAATGCTTTCTGAGAATATTTTTGACATTTTCAAGCCTCGCTCTTCAGGGCAGAGAGGAAATCAGCTTTCAAAAACCGCCTCTAATAATCAATTCCCGTTCTGTCCATTTTTATCCCTCACTAGGCTTTTTAGAGGTACTTGCTGTGCGAAAATTTTTTAAGGGTCAGATTATAGTAATATAATGTTAGTATAAATTGGGGTGAGAAAAATGACTTCAAAGACCGAATATGGAAGTTTGGGAAGTATTTTTCGTGAGAGCATACCTGCAGGGTCTATCTTGACCATAGTATATGATGCTTACTCATCCGCATGGATGCTGAGCTTTGCAATACTCAAAAAAGAACTTCTCCGGGGGAGCTTTGGAATTATATCCAGCTATAATTTTCCTTTTCAAAATCTATGCAGGGCTGCAAAACATGTGGGATTAGATATTGAAGAGGAGATTTCAAGTGATAACCTTGCCGTGATTGATGTTTTTGGCTCAAAGTACAATGTTAGGTGTGACAAGAAAAATGTATTCTATCTCGACTCCGTGTTGCCTGAGCTCATAAACCCAAAAATAGATCTAATTTACGCAGAGAATATCAAGCCCCTAGCACGTGATAGGAGAGTTATAAGGCTTACCAGCACTCTCGACGGTGCCGCTTTAATGCTTGGAGAACTTGAAACCCTCAAATTGCTAAATCAAACGATTGCCCAGAGATCGAAGGACATGCCAGACTCGATACTCATATTGCCGATAAACAAGGACGTTGTCTCCCACAAATTTATCGGCTGGGTCGCAGGGGTGAGTGATTACGTAATAATAGCCTCCACGAGGCTCGAGGAAAACGTTGAGGAAAAGATGTACCTTGTGAAGTCTCCAGAAGAAGGCTTCACTTCTACAGTTTATCGTTTGTGGATTACCGAAGAGAAGAGCCCCGAGAGACTGAAAATAAGAAAAATAGGAAATGGCAAACCTCAGAAGGAGAAATAGGGGAATTCTTTTTCGCAAAGCTTTCATAAGTCCTTGTCATATTTTTCCTTGGTGATGCTATGAAGAAGATTGGGACTATAGGTGGCATAAGTCCTAAGCAACTCCTTCTTCTGGAAACAAAAAAATCACGATGAGGATGTCCTAGAAGAGAGGGGTTTGAGATGATCTCCTCCTTGAAGGGCGAGGCTGTCAAAAGAAAAATGTAAGCGTTGAGGTTTAGACAGTACTGAAATTCATATGAGGACTCTAATAGAGGCCGCTCTTTGACTCAAATTTCTTTTGGCGGCACCAAAATGCCTAATTCTGTGATTATTCCTCTTATGTATTTCCAAGGTGTTGCATCAAAGAGGTAGTTCCGTATTATCATGTGATTCCTTTTGAATCTCCTCTCGGTAATCTTAACCTCCTCTGCTCTTGCCTCTGGATGGATTTTAAAGCTCTCGGCAGCGACATAAAAGGGAACTCCATTGTCGTGACAGGCAAGTGCAAGCAAGTAAGTTCCAGCCTTATTAAAGACGTAGCCATCTTTGGTTATATTATCCGCTCCAACCAAAGCTAAAGTTGCCTTCTTTGCAAAAAGCCCGAGCTGAGCGTCTGTTATGACCTCAAATGGTATTTCAAGTTCTTCAAGCTTTTTTGCCAGAAATAGCCCCTCGTAATCTGGTCCACTTTCGGTTAAGATTACTTTGAAAGTCTTTCCCTTTTCTTTGGCTTTCTTTAATATCTCAAAAACGGTTGATGAATAGGAGTGGGTTATTATGACCTCATTCTGATCGATCAGCTCGCTTCCAATGTTTCCGATTTCTCGTTTTGCCTCTTCACTCAACTTTATGAATTCTTCAGCCTTTGCCTTAACAAACTCCGGTTCTGGAGTTACCGGCATGAATCTTACTAAATTGTATAGGGATGCCATTGTGGGATTCACATTAAGAATTTCAACTCCCAGTTCCTTGAGCTTTTCGACGAGTTCTTCTCCTTCAAACCTCTCTGCGAGCAATATATAAGCCCTAGCTCCCATTTTCGCGAGGTATGATGCCCCATGGATTTTTTCTTTGCCCATCTCTTTTAGGAGCTCTTCTATTTCTTCGGGAAGCATTGTATCACTCCACTTTTCTTTTTTCTTTAAGATTTAAAAGATTTTTTCGCTTCTGCAACCCTTTTTAAATTTTTCCGGGAAGACTTATTAATCCTAAGGTTGAGGTTCTAACGGTGGTGTAGATGAAGTACAGCGAGCTAAGTGACAGGGTAAAGGAAGTTTACTCGAGGATAAGAATGCTTGATGATTACCACTGGGATATTTATGAAGATAAGATAATTGGCTATCACAGAAAGAGCAGGCTTCCGATTAGGATAAAACTTGCAGAGAACAGGGAAGAGGCAGAAAAATTGAGTGGAGAAAAAGAGGAGTACGGAATAGACATTGCAGTCCTCCCTGATAATGAAACTTTCTACATAAAGAACGGCACTTTCATACTTTCGGAGAGGTTCTTAAAGGCCACATTAATGGACATCCATGACCACATAGTCTGGGGTGGGTTTAAAGTCCTTGAGAGGGATGGAAAGCTCATTCAAGAAGATTTTTACGAATACTTGGGAGGACTTTTAGTCAGACATCTCAAAAACAACATGATGAACGGTCAAGACTACGTCTTTTGGCAGTTCTATAAGTGTGAAAAATGTGGAAAATATGTTGATATAGAGAGTGTTCCGGAGCATCTTGCCAAACACGGTATCAGTGTTGCAGAAAAAGACAGTGAAGAGTATGAGATTTTTGAGTTGAATTTCCTTGAAGGAAAAATCTTCAACAAATTTGGAGAGGAAGTTCCCCAAAACAAGTTTGCCCCAGAATCACAGGCTTTTCTGAAGGAGATGCTCGGTGAGCCAAAGGTTCAAGAAGAATGAACCCCTTCCTTTTCTTCTTAACCCAAAAATAAAGTTAAAGGGAAGTTATCCTCTGAACTTCGGTCTCATGCTTACAAGCAACGGTAGTGGCCTTGGTTTGTATGGGAATCCCTCTGTCTTTTGCTTTATCTCTTTTATGAGATCCTCAATGTGCATCTCATATTGTCCGCCTTCTCTCTTTCTGACAGTTATCACTCCCATCCTCTTCTCGTTTTCGCCAACGACCACTATGTATGGAACCCATTCTTTCTCTGCTTCTCTTATTTTCTTGTTAAGCCTCTCGTTTCTGTCGTCTACATCTACTCTTATCTTTGCTCCCTCAAGCTTTCCGGCAACGTAGAGGGCATAATCAAGGTACTTATCGCTTACCGGTATTACTCTGACTTGTATCGGGCTGAGCCAGAGAGGGTACATGGGCTTCTTTCCCTGCTTCATGAGCTTTGCTTGCTTTTCGAGTATGGCATACATAACCCTCTCAATTGCACCGCTCGGCGAGCAGTGAAGTATTAGCGGATACTTCTCCTCTCCATTCTCGTCGTAGTAGGTTATGCCGAATCTTTGAGCGTTTTCCACGTCTATCTGCACTGTGCTTAGGGCCGCTGCCTTATCGAGGTTATCAACAAAGTTGAACTCAAACTTGAGGATGAAGTAGAAGAACCTCTGCTTCCACATCTCTATGAGAACCGGCTTTCCTATTATCCTTGCAAGTTCTACTATGAAATCCTTATTTTCATTCCAGAAGTCCTCTGTGAATCTTATTGCCACTTCATAATCCTCTGGTGTTAAGCCCACTCCTCTAAGCACTTCCATGCTTAATTTGTATTGTTTCTTAAACTCTTCCATTGCCTGCTGCAGATCCTTTGCAACTGTATGCATATCGGGCATTGTGAACGCCCTAAGCCTCCTTAAACCAGAAAGTTCCCCGCGCTTTTCTCTTCTAAATGAATATCTCGTGAGCTCGTACATTCTGAGCGGCAGGTGGCGGTAGCTTATTGTTGCATCTTTCTTTATAAGGAACTGACCGAAACATGCGGCAAATCTGAGAAAGAACTTCTTGTCTCCACTTTTTACTACGTACTGTCTAGCGGGGAATCTGTTTAGGTATTTCTCAAGGGCCGGGTGTTCGAAATCATACATAATTGGGGTTTCAACTTCCATTGCTCCATATTCGATGACCTTCTCGGTAACATAATTCTCAAGCAAGGACTTTATGAGCCTTCCTTTTGGATAGTAGCGGAGGTTTCCGGGGTCGCTTCCCTCTTCATAATCCACAAGTTCCTGTTCAAGCATCATCTTAACGTGTGGTGGCTCTTTCTCAGCCACACGGCTCTTGCTGATTTCATAGTTTGCAAACTTTTTGAGGTTTTCATGACCTGAGAAGTCGAACTTGTCGACCTCAATTAGTTCTCCCTCTGGTGTAAGGATGTACCAGTAGCTAATAAGCTCCTCCTCTTTTTTAAGGGCTTCTGGCACTTCTTCCTCCTTCTTGGCTTCACTCGGTATAATTGTTCTTGAAAGCTCTGCCAAAGGATGGCCTTTACAGCTGAGCTTGAACGCCTTGTAGTAACCAAATGGCGCTCTCTTAACGTTGTAACCCTTTCCCTTGAGCTTCTCTTCAATTTCCTTGAGTATTTTTAGGGCTATGTCAGGAGAACCGAGTTCGCTGCTTAGGTGAGCGAAGGGATAAACAAAAATGTTTTTCGTTTTCACTTGAGAAGCAACGTCTTCTATTTCCTTCACGGCCTTTTCCACAACTTCTTTTGGATTTTGCTCATCTACCTTCTCCACGCTTATAAATGCGGCAAGAACCTCTTCGAGTCTGCCTTTCTTTTGTTCTTCGCTTATCTCTTCCGGTTTTTTCAAGGCTTTATCTTTCACCTCATACTCAAGGTAGTCGCTGTGTATTAGGAGCGTTCTCATTTATACCACCACCTCATTCTATTTGGTAAAACTACATAAAAGTTGCCATTAACCTTTTAATAGCCTTTCCTCATCCATAAACTTAAAAGTTCAGAATAGCTAAGTTTAGTGGTGGTGAGTGGATGGATAAAAAAGAAAAGAAAAGGATAAAAGATGGCGATATAGTTCTTCCTGGGGATTATCTTGGTGTTATTGAGGAGTTTTTACCTGGTGAGGGCATAATAGAAGAAAATGGAGAGCTCTATGCGGCAAGAGCAGGGAAGGTTAAGATAAACCCAGAAAAAATCGAAATCTCTGTGGAACCACTAACAAATACTCCTCCTCTTCCCCAAGTGGGAGATGTTGTAATAGCGAGGGTTATAGAGGTAAAGCCTCAGGCCGCTATAGTTCAGTTGCTTAAAATTGAAGGTAGAAAGGGATACAGAGAGATAGCAACTTCAAAGCTCGCTGGGATTCATATCTCCCAAGTTAGAGATGGGTATGTGGAATCAATGAGCAACGAATTTAAAATTGGGGATATTGTAAGGGCAAGAGTATTGACAAATGAAAAAAGCCCGATACAACTCACCACAAAGGGGGTGGACTTGGGAGTGGTCTACGCTCTCTGCTCTTCGTGCAGAGCTCCCTTAGTACGAAGAGGGAACGTGCTTATATGTCCAAAATGCGGGAAAACAGAAAAGAGAAAGCTTTCGACATACTATAGGAAGCTGAAGCTGGAGTAAGGTGTAAAAAATGAAAGCTAAGAAGGTTATGGTTATTCACGTTAGAGATGACATTGAAAAGGAAGAGCTCATGAAAGAGCTGCAGAAGCTCGAACTTCCGGCCTTCATTTACGTCCACGGCAAGTTGAATTCCCTTAAAATAAACATCCAGGGAACCAAGGACGAGATACGGGAAGCCATGCAGAAGGTTAGGGACATTCACCAGAGGGTACGCTCCCGTTTATATCCGGACAGAAGGGGGTTTTATCAGTACAACATTGAGGATATTTTCAGAGAAGCCGGGACAAGCGTTTCAATTCCTATTCTCCTAAAAACTCTTGAGCTTCTTGGAGAAAAGGCCGAGCTTAGGGAGAATAGGCTTATAAGCTCTCTTCCATGGAGCGAGATTGTAGAACTAACTAAAAAGCTCGGAAAAGCATTAAGTGACATAGCTTTACAGACCACAAGGCAAATAAGGGAAGTTGTGCTGCCAATAGCGGTAGCCTTTGAACTTGACCCCGAAGAGGTTCTGGATACTGCTCTTGAACTTGGGGTTGCGAAGTATAAGGAGGATAAATTTAAATATGAACTAATCAAGAATAAGGAGCAAGCCCTGGAGATAATGTTGAAAAAATTAACGGGTGAGGAAAATGAAGATTGAGGTAATAAAGCGTGAAGAAAACCTGCTTGAATTTTATCTTGTAGAGGAAGATCATACATTTGCCAATCTGCTCAATGAAGTGCTTCACGAAAACAAACACGTCAAATTTGCCGCGTACACTATAGAGCATCCAGTTCTTATGGCAAAAAAACCGAAGTTCAGAGTTATCACGGATGGAAAAATAACCCCCGAAGAGGCTCTAGAAGAAGCCGCTCAAAAGATCTTTGATAGAGCAAAGGAAGTCCTTAAGGCTTGGGAGAAGGCCATAAAGAAGTGAGCTTCTTTTTAATTTTGAGAGGGTGAGAAATGGAATATTCCATGGACTTTAATGATAAGAATCTCTCAAAGTTTGGGGATTCACTCGTCAATTTTATATTTTCCCTCGCTTTAAGCGAGTATCTTGGACATCCTAGTGCTGAAAGGGTGCCTAATGCATCACTAAGCATTGCACTTGAGAAAGCTAGGCTTTTAAGTTACGTTCCTCCAAGAACGGATAAACATGGAAGGGGGGATATTGCTGAGGCAATTTTGGCCTACGCCTGGCTTGAGAGGAAGATAACCATAGAGGAGGCCGTTGATATTCTCAAACAGAACTTTACTCCAGATGTGCTCCATCCGTCGAGAAAGAAAGAAATAATTGGCAACGCCTTTGGAGAGCTTTTAAAAATGGTAAAAGAGAGATTGGGACTTTAAATGCTGGTGAGGAGTTCTATAAGTCCCTTCTTTGATGGGAGCTTTGCGAAAGTGTCTGGATCTTTGATTTTGAGTAGTAGCGGCACATCGCCGAAAAGCTTTAACGCTTTTCCAAAGGGGATTTTTCCTTCTCCTGGCATCAGGTGAAGGTCTCCAACGCCATATGCCAAGGCATCTTCCGGCTCTACCTGTGGGAAAAGCTTTCCAAAATTGTCATGAATCATGAGAATTACCGTTTTTTCTGTTCCTAGCTTCACGTCTTCTAGAAATCTGTTTTCGTCTCCTTGAGCGCTTAGAAAGGCATGCCCTAAATCAAGGGCAAACCCCACGTTTTCTCTGTTAACGCTTTCAACGACGTAGAGGGTGTCCTTAACGCTGTAGGTGTTTTCAAGGGCAATTTTAATCCCAAAGTTTTCAGCCATCTCTGCAAGCTGTTGGAGGGCTTCTATCTCAAGGTCGAGCCTTCCAGTGCGGCCACTTTGCATGACCACTATTTTTGAGCCGAGCTTTATTGCGACATCTATTACAGCTTTGGCCACTTTAAAGTGTCTGCTGTAGTATACGCTGTCTCTCAGGTTTACCGAAAGAGGCATTCTAATCGTGTAGTTTATTCCAACACCTTTTAGAGCGTTTTCTACTGAGCGCAGGTTCTTTTCTATTACCTGTCCGTTTTTTATTAACCCAAGAGTATGGGGAAATATTTGGACAAAGTCATAATCCTTGATCTTTAGCTCCGCTAAAACGGAAGCCAGACCCTTTCCTTTGTTCACAAAATGGGGGTAAACACTTACTCCTATCTCCATGCCTTACACCTTTTCTGCTTTTGTTAGAGATTATGGGAACACCAAATTTAAAAGTTTCCAAAGCTATTTCACTTTAGGTGATTCTGATGGAGAGAGAAATATGGAAGTATCTCAGCTTTATTCTAACGCTCCTCTTAGCCCTGGCAACGATCGCTGGGGTTCTCCTTTATACTCAAAACACTGAATTACAAAGAGTTCTCCAAGAGAAGAATTTTACAGTGGTTTACAACGAAACAGTAAAGGAAGTGGAGAGTAACGTTACATTAGCTCTCCAAGCGAAAATAGAAGAGCTTCAGAGGGAGATTGAATATCTCAAAAGCCAGATGCGGGCGAATGTGAGTAAGGAAGCCAATGTAACTGTGGCGATACTTCCCATTGTGGGCCCACTCGATGAAACTACTTCTCTGGAGGTAATTTCTAAAATCAGAGAGATAAGGAAGGATGAGAACATTAAGGGAGTTGTTTTGTGGATTGAAAGCCCCGGAGGATATGTGGGACCAGTTATAACCACCTATAAAGAGCTGAAAAAATTATCGTATGAAAAGCCGATAGTTGCATATACTGGGGGTCTGGCCGCTTCAGGTGGCTATTTCCTTGCATGTGCTGCGGATAAGATAATTGCCGATCCCCTTGCCCAAGTAGGAAGCATTGGTGTTCTTTATGTTCACTATGACTTGGAGCAAAACTATGCTCAGAACGGTATCAAGGTAAATGTGTTCAAAACTGGTAAATACAAAGACATGGGTGCAGAATGGAGAGATCTTACTGACGAGGAAAGGGAAATGATAAAGAAAACGATAGACACCTACTTTGAATACTTCCTTCAGGTTGTTAGCGAAGGAAGAAAGCTTGATATGAATACAACTAGGAAATACGGAGATGGAAGGATCTGGTTTGCAGGCGATGTTAAGGGGACGCTGGTTGATGACACTGGCGATCTTGACTATGCTATAAAAGTCCTTGAGAGTATTATCGGTGTTAAGAGTGCAAACGTTGTGCTTTACGATGCCCAAAAGACGGATTTTGGAATTTATGAGAGCTCCTCACTCTATATGCCTGCTAATTATGTTTCCTCATACATAAGGGGGTGAGGCAATGCAGTGTGAAGAGCACCTTGAGGTGTTTGAGAATGGCTTTGAGGATGAAAAATTTAACCTGAGAATTGAATACTATGGGGAAGATGCAAGAAAAGTTCTGCTCTCAATCATTTACGAGCTCTATCAGCCTATATATGGCAGTGAATATGTGTACCCCTTTGAATGTGCCAAGGAATTTTGGGGAATTTTCATGGAGCCCAGTGAGGTTATCCCTGAAGAAACTCGATTAAGCAAGCCCAAATTTCTTAACCAGGCTTTAATTGATAGGGCGAAGAACTTATTACGGGAAATAGAAGCTCCAGAAGACATAAAGGGCCTCATCGATATCGCTAGCTCAGAAATATACAAGCTAAAAAATGGGCTTTTAATCGTTGGGAGAAACTTCTTGCTTGATGAGAGGAGAAAAACTCTGTTTGTATTTAACAAGCCTCAAGCTAGGGAGTTAATCCTCAAGTATATTGGGAGATGATTTTATGAAGACGGAACATGCTGTCTGGATTGCCGTTTCTTTTGTAATTCTCTTTATTGTATGGAAAACTCTGGAACCCCTTATTACCCCGATAATTTTTGCTTTAACAGTTGCATACATTCTTCATCCCCTTCATGAAAGGCTTGCAAGGAAGCTTGATACCAATAAGTCTGCCATACTGCTCTCAGCCTTGATGACCCTGCTGTTAATTGGCTTTATATTTGGCATGGTGCTATGGTTTAGAGACGTGACCAGATCGTTGGTAATTTACATAAACGAGGCACTTAACTGGTTTTTATCCCTAAATCTTCCTCCCGATATAGGGCAATCAGCCGCAATTTTGATTGAAAGGGTTTCAGAAAAGATGAGCGAATATATTCTCAACTATACCCTATCCATACCTAAGCTCCTTCTCCAAGCCATTGTTTTCATTGCAGTTTTTTATGGAATACTGGTACACTCTAGAGCTTTGTCTGAGGAGCTTTACGCATTACTCCCTGAGGAAAGGAGGGATTTGGGCATAGAACTAATAGAGAAGGCAAAATATACTTTAAATGCTATTCTGAGAACTTGGCTCATGCTGAGCATCTTTAAAGGCTTTCTCCTAACGTTAGGCTTTTACGTCTTTGGGGTAACGAATCTTAGCGGAGCCATTGCCGCGGGAATATTTTGTATTATTCTTGAGCTTCTACCTGTCATTGGGGGTTGGATAGTCTGGATAGCGGGGGCGATATACCTATTTACCCAGGGTAATATCTTTGCTGGAATTATGCTTTCGGTATATGGTGCAATTTTAATTTCTCCTGGTCCAGATATTACAATTAGGCCAAAGCTTGTTGCAGAGGGCGCAAAAATAAATCCAGCACTAGCCCTGGTGGGAATATTCGGTGGGATAATGGGCTTTGGAATAAAAGGATTGATAATTGGACCAGTGGCCTTGGGTCTGCTTTTAACACTACTGGAAGAGTGGAAGGAGCAAAAGAAAAAAGGTTAGATACTAAAGCTCTTTACCTGCTTTTCTGCTATTTCTCCTACTATTGGGAATTTGTAGTATTCACCCTGGTAAGCCTTTACCATGCCGAGTATCCAAAAGATAAGTCCAACCAATGTTACTAGTGAACCCAGTATCCACCCGAAAAATGGGATGGCTCCAAATATTATATCGATTATTGTTATCGCAAGGAACGTAATTGTTGACTGCATTGCATGAAATCTCACAAAATGGCTCTCTTTTTCAAGCAAGAGAAGGAGTATTCCCGTCAGCCATCCTAGAAGATATGTAAGTGCTCCTTCAACATTTTCATTAAGTCCCAGTGATGTTTTCTTTTTTTCCTCCATTTTTGTATCCTCCTTTGAAATTATTCAAGTAACTTTTTGTACTTTGTCCTTTAAATACTTTACCTTTCTATATGCAACAATGAGACCTCTAGGGGCAAATATTAGAACTGTTTCTTTTTGATATTCGAACCTCTTTGGAGTTTTAGACTCACCAAATCTTTTTAAGGCAATCTATACGTTTCATAACTAGAATTAGGTCTGCCTAACGGTGATGCTCATGTATGTGCGCTTAACTCAGATGCGCGAAGGCGAGAGGGGAATTGTCGTGGACATCCAAGGAGGGCATAGGGCTAGACAGAGGCTTCTTGGGATGGGAATAGCCCCTGGAACAAAGATCGTCGTGGTCAAATCGGGACGTCCGGGACCATATATAGTTGCTATTAGGAATACTCGCATAGCTCTGGGACAAGGAGTTGCGGAGAAGATTATAGTTAGGAGGGAGCTTTAATGGTCTCCTGTTGTGGTGTTGAGAAACTCCCTGAAGAAAAGAAAGATGGGTTAAAAGTCATTGCACTGGCTGGTAATCCAAATGTGGGAAAAACTACGATATTCAATGCTTTAACTGGTCTTAGACAGCATGTGGGGAACTGGCCCGGAGTGACGGTTGAAAAGAAAGAGGGCATAATGAAGTACCGCGAGAAGGAGTTTTTGGTAGTAGACCTTCCGGGAACATATTCTCTTACTGCAAATTCCATAGACGAACTCATTGCAAGGAATTTCATCCTTAGTGGAAGTGCCAATGTTGTTGTGGATATAGTTGATGCTTCCTGCCTCATGAGAAACCTCTTTTTAACTATGGAAATTTTTGAGATGGGAGTTAAAAAAGTCGTTATTGCTCTGAATAAGATTGACATCGCAAGAAAAAGGGGAGTTCGCTTTGATGTGAAGAAAATGGAAAAAATCCTCGGGGTTCCAGTGATTCCAACAAATGCTAAGGAAGGCGAAGGAATTGAGGAGCTTAAGAGAATCATAGCCAACATGGCAGAGGGAAAGGTAACAACCAATCCTGTAATCCCTGTATATGAAGAACCAATAGAAAGGGAGATAGAGCACATCTCCAGCCTTTTGAGGGGAACTCCCCTGGAAGAGATGTATAGCATTAGATGGCTAGCTATAAAGCTCCTTACTAGAGACCAAGAGGTAATAAAGCTTGTCTTAAACTATCTCGGCTCTGGGAAAATGGATGAAATACTTAAGCATATAAGCGAGCTGGAGGTTCATTATAAGCGTTCCCTTGACATCGTGATAGCAACTCAAAAGTACGAGTTTATAGACAAGCTTATGCATCAATTCGTCATTCACTTTGGAGAAGTCAAAGAAACTTTCAGTGACCAGATTGATAGGATTCTTACTCATCCAGCTTATGGGATTTTGGGGCTTTTGGGGGTGTTCTATGTTCTGTTTAAGTTCGTGTTTACCATAGGCACCCCTATGCAGGAGTTCCTGGACAATGCTTTTGCATCCCTTGGCGAATTTGTGGCAAGATTTATAGGAAATGAAGCCGTGAGAGGTCTCATTGTTGAGGGGGTTATAGGCGGTGTTGGCTCTGTGTTAAGCTTTTTCCCTCTGGTCTTTTTGCTCTTCATTGCAATGTCAATTCTTGAAGACAGCGGATATATGGCGAGAGCAGCTGTTGTTATGGAAAGGATAATGAGAAAGTTCGGCCTTCCGGGAAAAAGTTTTATTCCAATGGTGTTGGCCTTTGGATGCAATGTCCCGGCTATAATGGCTACGCGCACTTTGGAAGACGAGAGAGACAGAATACTAACCATGCTAATAAATCCACTCGTGCCGTGCAGTGCCAGGATGGTGGTTATAACGTTCTTAGCGGGGGCGTTCTTTAGTGATCATAAGGCCCTTATGGCGGTTAGCATATATGCAATCTCCCTATTCCTTGCCCTGCTTTCGGCTCTAATACTTGGAAAGTTTGTTATCAAGGGAGAAGAGAGCCCATTCGTAATAGAACTTCCGGAGTACTCTCTCCCATCGTGGAAAGTCGTGGTAGTGCATTCATGGGAAAGAAGCAAAGAATTCTTGAGAAAAGCTGGCACGGTAATTCTTCTTGGCTCTGTGGCGATATGGTACCTAAGCACCTATCCTGAGCCCATAGGTAGCGGCTTGAGCTACGCAGAAAAACTTGGGAAAGTATTCGAGCCATTTACAATGTTTATGGGCCTTGACTGGAAAGCTGCTGTAAGTTTGATCTTCGGGATAATAGCCAAAGAGAACGTTATTGCGACATATGGAATAGTATATGGAATCGGGGAGAGCGAAGAAGCCCTCATATCGCTGATGCAAAGTGCCATGAGTGATCTGCAGGCATTTGTCTTGGCTTTGGTAACCACTCTTTATATTCCTTGTATAGCCACCATAGGCGCAATAAGAGCTGAGGGAGGGAATAAGTGGGCTTTGGTAGCCTCCGCTTATAATCTTCTGCTTGCAAGTGTAGTTGGTGTATTAGTCTACAACATTGGCCTCTTGCTTGGGCTTTGAGGGAGTGAAGCAGATGGGAAGACTCGATGAAGTTTTGGAGCTAATAAAGGAAGGAGTAAGAACATCCAAAGAGATAGCTGAGAAGCTAAATCTCACAGTGGAGGAAGTGGATGGGATCATAAAAATCCTCGAGAGCCTAGGTTATGTGGAAAAAGTCGAGATGACCTCTTCATGTCAGAGCTGTCCTCTAAAGAAAATTTGTCCAGGGAGTTGTGTTGTTTTTAAAGGTAGTCTGCATGAACTTAAGAAGAGTGATAAAAAGGGTACATAGCCTGAAAAGCTGTTCATTGAGGGAATATTTAATGCACGTAAAATATTTAAGGTGAGAGTTCAATGTATTATTGGTGATACTATGAAAGTGGTTATTCTTGCCGGTGGTTTTGGAACGAGATTAAGACCACTCTCTTCAACTAGACCAAAGCCCATGATCCCGGTTCTTGGCAAACCAAATCTCCAGTACATACTTGAAAACCTTGAGAAGATAAAAGAGATCGACGAGGTTATTCTTTCAGTGCATTACATGAGAGGAGAGATTAGGGAGTTTATAGAGGACAAAATGAGCGATTATCCAAAGGATATCAGATTTGTTAATGACCCAATGCCCTTAGAGACAGGAGGGGCTCTTAAGAACATTGAGGAGTTTGTAGGCGAGGAGTTCTTGGTTATTTATGGAGACGTCTTTACTAACTTCAACTTTGAAGAGCTTATAAAAGCACATAAAGAAAATGGTGGGCTTGTTACAGTGGCTCTTACAAAAGTCTACGACCCGGAGAAATATGGTGTGGTCATTACTGACGATGAAGGAAAGATAGTTGACTTCGAAGAAAAGCCTCTAAAGCCCAAGAGCAACATAGTAGATGCAGGAATCTATATGGTCAACAAAGAAGTTTTAAAGGGGATACCCAAAGGAAAGGAGATATACTTTGAGAGGGAGATTCTTCCAAGGCTTGTAAGCCAAGGTCAGGTTTACGGCTACATGATGCCGAGGGAGAACTATTGGGTTGATCTCGGAACTCCAGAAGACTTCTTCTATGCTCATCAAGTTGCCCTAGATGAAATAGCTAAAAGCGACGGATATTATACGGTAAAAGAAGGGGCTGAAGTGCCAGAAGATATTGAGATACAGGGGCCGGTGTATATCGATAGAGGCGCCAAAATAGGGCATGGGGTTAAAATTAAGGCCTACACCTACGTAGGGCCAAACACGATTATAGAGGAGAAAGCATATCTGAAGAGGTCAATACTCTTGGGATACGATGTAATAAGGGAGAGAAGTGAGCTTAAGGATTCAATTCTTGGAGAAGGGGTCGTCGTTGGTAAAAACGTCATCATAAAAGAGAATGCAGTAATTGGAGACTACGCAAGGATTCACGACAATCTTGTGATATATGGGGCAAAGGTACTTCCATGGAAGAAAGTTGAGGAGTACGAGGCCTATCTAAAGATAAAACTCGACCCGACCAAAGTGAGGCCGGAGCTTACCCCAGAAAGATGTCCTTTAGGGCTGCCGGAGTGTATATACTCGAAGTTCAAAGCCATAGCAGCAGAGAAGCCACCATGTGACGAGTGTATAGAGAATCAGTGGCTCTTCTGAACTTCTTTATTTTTTAATCCACTCTTGGATTGTATTCGAATATCATTTTTCCATCTTTGAATATCCTGACTATCCCGCTTTCTGAGACCGTTATTGCAATTGCCTTCGTAACTTTTGAGATTCCGGCCGCTGCTAGGTGTCTGCTTCCCAACCCGGAGGGTATATTTACGCTTACCCTCTTATAATCAATGTCCAGATATCTCCCTGCGCATAATATCCTACCGGACTTGCTTATAACAAAAGCTCCATCTAAAAAGGCAAATTCCTTTATGATTTCTTTGCTCTCTTTATCAAAGATATTTATCTTGTATCCCTTAAAGGGGTTTGGCACCATCTGATGGGAGTGTTTCATAACATTCCTCGTGTCTCCTATTACAAATATCGTTCCTATTGGCTTTCCTTCTCTGCCCTCAAGGCTTAACTCTATAGCAAGTTCAAGGACTTCTTGGAAAACATGTTCAATCTGAGAAAAAAACTCATCTTTAACTTCCACAGTCTTTTTAGCCTTTCTAATGCCTAACGTGAATGGAGTTACATATATGAACGCTTCTCCTTCTTCAATTATTCCCTCGGCAATCATAAAACTCGAAGCCAGATTTACAAGATTCCTAGTTCCCATTGAAAGGGGTAAAGGAAGAAGTTTAAGGGAGCATTGTTTGTCTGGTTCTTTACCAACCAGAAGAACAGGTACATCCACTTTGGGAGGTTTTTTTAGTTCTATACCAATAACAACTAAGGCTTTAGCATCCAAGAGCCTTGTGAGCTCTAGGGCTTTTTTGAGGAGAACTTTGGCATAGCCATTTTCCTTCATCTTTACACCTGAATGTAAATATGGGCAACTCAACCTTATAAACATTATTTCGAAAAGCAACGTATCTACCATGGAATTCACACAAAGTATTTTAAGTACCTAAACATAAAAATATTTAAAACGGTGAAGAGTTATGAAAATCGTAGTTGCCATTACTGGGGCTAGCGGGGTTGTTTATGGGATTCGATTGATTGAAATTCTAAACGACTTGGGTCATGATGTTATTAGCGTTGCTTCAGAGACAGCTTTGAAGGTTATAAAGCATGAAGTGGGAGTTGACTTTAAGCCTGACTTTAAGGCGGATGATCTTTTTGCACCAATAGCTTCCGGCTCCTATATGTTTGATGCTCTCGTTGTGGCCCCATGCTCAATGAAAACACTGAGTGCTATAGCTAATGGATATGCTGATAACCTTATTACAAGAGCTGCTGATGTTGCTCTAAAAGAACGCAGAAAGATAGTATTGTTGATAAGGGAAACCCCATTAAACTTGGTGCATATCCAAAACATGTTGAAAGTTACACAAGCCGGAGCTATTGTTATGCCAGCTTCCCCAGGATATTACCATAGGCCTAAAAATTTAGACGATATCGTTAATTTTATAATTGGAAAAATTTTAGATATCCTCAGCATACCCCATAATTTGTACAAACGATGGGGTGAGTGAGATGATATATTTAGACGACTTAGATAGGGCAATTTTGAAGGTGCTTAAGGAAGATGCCAGGGCAACAATTTCTGAGATTAGCGAGAAGTTAGGTAAGCCAGAATCCACCGTACACTTCAGAATAAAGAAGCTTATTGAAAAGGGAGTTATAGAGAAGTACACAATAGTCTTAGGCGAAGTTGCAAGACCAAAGGAGGTTGCTTTCATAGTCTTAGGGATAGAAAAGCCCGTTATAGAGGACTTCTTAGGAAGGTATCTTGAATATGTGTCGAAAAACCTCGCAAGGTTTCCTAATGTCCTTTTGGTAGCAAAAACAGAGGACGAGAAGATAGTTGCCCTTGTTGGTGCGGAAACAAAAAGGGAGTTAAGTGAATTCATCGAGGAGAATATAAAAAGCATACCAAGTGTGCGGGAAATTGTGGTTTATCCAGTAGAGGAGTTCAAGAAGGGAGGAGAGATCAAAGGATTGCTTCCGGAGGTTTAACATGGAGGTTGAAGTGAAGTTCAAAGTTTTCTTTGACGAGATAAAGGAAAAGATAGAGAGGCTTGGAGCTGAACTCGTTAGGAAAGAAGTTCAAGAAGACCTCTACTTTGCCCTGCCTTTGCCTAGCCTTCTCCGTATTAGGCGTATTGTAAATACAGGAGAAGTGATTTTGGGATACAAAGAGATCAAAGACAAAAGAAATGAGGAATTTGATGAGATAGAGGTCAAGGTAGAGGACTTCGATAAAATCAGGAAGATCCTAAAGCGCCTAGGATTTAAAGAAGATATATGGGTTAAGAAGTATCGATACGTTTACAGGCTTGGAAACGTTACTTTTGAGCTAAACCGAGTTGAGGGGCTTGGAGATTTTTTGGACATTGAGGTCATAAGTGAGAATGTGGAGAAAGCAAAAAGAGAAATATGGGAAGCTGCGAAGAAACTTGGCCTGAAAGAGGAGAATGTGGAGCCTAGGCTTTATCAGGAGCTTATAAAGGACGCTTCCGGAGAGGATAAAATAAGAATCTAAAGATCACCTAGCGGTGGCAACTATCTTTATGATGTCGTTGCACTGGAGCTCATAATCTTCCCCAACCCTTCTGTGAGTTTTGGCATTGATGGCGTATAGGAATGTTCTTCCCAAATCAGTATGCACTTTAAATGCAAGGTCCCTTGGTGTAGAGCCCTTTTTCATTAGGAATACATGGGGTAGAACATTTCCAAATTGATCCGTTAGCTTGTGCTCATCTTCTACTGGATACACGGGAATTAACTGGAGAAGATCAAAAACTGCCTTGTTTATTATCTCTTGAACTCCGGTGGAGCCAAATCTGTTGAGCACTTTTTCTCTGATGAGTTCTAATCCATGTTTTTGCTTTTTATTCAAAGGTTTTAAGACCCTAAAATCTCCCGACCCTGGAATGTAGTCAATATATCCAGCTTTTGCGGCTTTTCTAAGTGTTAGTTCAGCAGCTGCTGATGTGGGTACTACTATATACCCTCTTTTCTCCCCCTCCCGGATTAAGCGTTTTATCTCTTCATCGCTTGCTGCATCAGCTTTGTTTGCGGCTATTATTATAGGCTTATTTATTTTCCTGAGCTCTTGTACAAAGTTAAACAGCTCTTCCTCGCTCCATTTTGTTGGATCGTCACTTAGGTTTACTCTATGCATGGCATCAAGTACATCATCCTCACTAACACCAATTCCGGCAAGCTGGTCAGCTATTGCTTTAGAAAGCTTTAGACCCTGCATTTTTATTCTCTTGGCAAATTTCTCCCAGTTTTTTCTTAAAATTCCATACACCCAGTAGTCTATTTCCCTTTCCAGAAATTCTATATCCTCGACTGGATCATGATAATCCGTTGGCTGTCCTTCAGCGTCTGTTCTCCCAGTTGCATCGACCACGTGTATTAAAGCAGATGCCATCCTTAAATTGTCCAAGAATTTGTTTCCTAATCCTCTTCCCTCATGAGCCCCAGGAACTAATCCTGCAACGTCTATCATCTTTATTGGAATTAGGGCAATTCCATTTTTATACTGGTAATTCTGAGGATTTGGCTTACAGTTAAGTTCTTTACAAGGATGTTCTGCGGTTGCATAGCTAACCCCTATGTTTGCTTCTATTGTGGTGAATGGATAATTAGCTATCTGCACGTCTACAAGGGTTGCGGCAGCAAAGAATGTGGATTTCCCCACGTTTGGTTTTCCTACAACTCCAATTTCCATGCTATCACCTCAAGACATTGTATTTCCAATCGTTTTTTGGCCGTTCCTTATAGTTCATCTTTTCACCCTCACTCTTTTCTGCTTATCCCTTAATTAGACTTATGCTCAAGAAGGGAAAGAGTTATAAAGCAAGCTTCCCGTTATCACTGTGAGCTCTATCTTTGATTGTTTAGGAGGGAAGAAAAATGGCGGAAAGACCACTTGATGTTATACACAAGTCACTTGATAAGGAAGTTTTGGTGATCCTCAAGAGAGGAGCCGAGTTTAGAGGAAGACTTATCGGTTACGATATCCACCTGAACGTCGTTTTGGCTGATGCTCAGCTTATTGAAGATGGCGAGCCAAAGAAGAATTATGGCAAAATTGTTATTAGAGGAGACAATGTGTTGGCTATCTCTCCGGTTGAGATAGAATGAGTGAGAGGTGAGGCTTCGTGGGAAGTGGAACAGCTCCTCATGGAAAAAGAAACAGGACTCCTACTCACATAAAGTGCAGAAGGTGCGGAAGAAAATCCTTCAACGTTAGAAAAGGCTATTGTGCAGCCTGCGGCTTTGGAAGAAGCAGAAGACTAAGAAAGTACAGCTGGAGCCACAAGTGGAAGAAAGCAAAAAACGTCCTCTGATTTTCTTTCTTTTTGGAGATAAATTATAAAAGCATTGCGTTCTTATCCTTTCTCATGAGTGCAAAGGAGGATATTTTAAAGTATCTTGGGGAAAAATCCCATGAAGGGGCACTTCAAAGTGAGCTTTACGAGCTTGGTTATTCCAGATCTACAATAGTCGAGGCCATCGAAAGCTTAGAATTTGAAAAAAGAATTGTGAGAAGAGAAGTAGGGAAAAAAGCATACAGGATATGGCTTGTTGAAGAAGCCCCGTTCCCCATTAAGGGACTTCTCAGACTTGGAGTATTAAAGGCCGTTGAATATCCTCACGCCCTTTTGACGGCCAGGGATCTTGAAAAAAAGTATGACGTTAGGGTAATCGTTTATAACAGTGCCTTGGAGCTTACGAATGCCTTGGCATTGGGCAAAGTTGATCTGGCGTGTTCTCCCCTCGTGACCCAGGTGCTCTTCGGACTTTTGACCAAGAATTTAAAAATTGCCGCTGGATGCGGGTTTGGAGGAAGTGGCCTTGTTGTTGGAGAGGAACTCAAAGAGGGAATAACCATAGGCTCATCGGAACTTTCTACAATGGAAACAATGTTAAAGCTCTTTTTAGAAAAGCACCACCTTATTGGCAAAGCTAAGGTGGTCTACTTTAAGAAGCCGGAGGAAATGATGAAATCATTTTTGGAAGGGGAAATCGATGCTCTGAGTATATGGGAGCCCTATTTAAGCAAACTGGAAAAGAAAGGGTTTAGGACGTATAGATATACGGAAATTTTTGGTTTATATCCTTGCTGTACTTTGGGAGTAAATCGAGAGTTCCTGAAAATCAATGAGGAGCTATTCAGAGAGTTTATGGAGCTCTACAGGGAGAATACCAAAAGGCTAAAAGAAAGAAAAGAGGAATCTTTGGAGATCATGGCCAATATCTTTGGATTTAGCGAAGAGCAGATAAAAGATGGATTGAGGGGGTTTGTTTTCGATTACAGGTTAAGCAAAGAGCAGGTTGAAGCAGCTCTGGAGCGTTTTGGTCTTAAGGTCTTCAATCTTAATTCCCTAATGTTATAATGTCGTAGGGATAAGTACTGACCTTCTCCCCTATTATGATTTAGCAGAAGCCACTGCGAGTAGTTTCGGCTTTGATTTTGATCATGTTTTCGGTTTTATAACAACATAAAGAGATAGGGCAGAGTCGACAGGAGGATACGAACTATTTGCTGACATAGGAGAGGAGGGCAAATTTAAGGGTGTAAAGCGAACGAAGATAACCCAAGTTTTCAATAAAATCAAAAAGAAAATGCTATTTCTCTTTGATTATGGCAATGAATGCCACTTTATCGTTGAGCTCAAAGGAATAGAATCACCTGAAGATAACGTGGAGTATCCATTGGGTGTGAAGTCCGTTAGGGAAGTCCCTTCAGAATATGAGGAAATGGAAGAGGAGGAATGAATAAAAAATATCGCTGAATGACTTCAGGAGTTGATACCATAATTGCCTTGACAGTTTCTTCCCTTTTAGCAAAAGATTTTTAATCCCTTGTGCTCCTTTTTATTCTAGTTCTAATC
>CAYNRW010000002.1:31085-35519 GCA_964399725.1 uncultured Thermococci archaeon
CCTTTTAGCAAAAGATTTTTAATCCCTTGTGCTCCTTTTTATTCTAGTTCTAATCGTTAAGACAATAATCTAAGTGAGCACCATGGATAGTGAATTAAGAAAAAAGCTGTGGTCGTTAGCATGGCCGGCTATATTAGCTAATATAGGCCAAACGTTGGTGAACTTAGTGGATATGATAATGGTAGGTCAGCTTGGATCCCTTGCTATAGCAAGCGTCGGTCTCGGCGGGCAGTTCTCTTGGTTTATGATGCCCCTCATGTTTGCAATCTCCACCGGAACCCTTGCATTGGTGGCTAGATTTGTGGGAGCTAAGGATATCGAGACAGCTGAAAAGGTGCTTGAGCAGAGCATGTACCTAGCTTTTATAATGAGCATTCCGGTGATGCTCTTCGGGCTCTTTTTTGGAGACGACGCGTTAAGAATAATGGGCGCTAGTGAAGAAGTTGTGAGACTTGGATACTCTTATATTCGTGTCTTCTTCCTGTTTTATCCTCTGAATTTCATGGCATTTGCCGCTTTTAGTGCCCTTAGGGGCGCAGGGGATACAAAAACACCAATGAAGCTGAGTCTCCTTACAAACGGTGCAAATGTTTTCTTGAACTACGGTTTAATCTTTGGGCACTTTGGTCTTCCAAGGCTTGAGGTAGTTGGGGCGGCATTGGCTTCAGGCTTGTCAGTTCTCCTCGCTTTTATCGTGGGGTTACTTCTCTTCTTAAAGGGCTCTCTTGTTTTGAAGCTTAGACTGTCGTTTAAACCCGAATTCGAAACCATAAAGAGAATTCTGAAGATAGGAATTCCTGCAACTATTGAGAGAGTTATATTCAGCTTTTACAACTTTCTCTACATAAGCATTGTCACGAGATTCGGAACGATAGCCCTGGCAGCCCATCAGGTTGGCCTTAGAGTGGAAAGTATTGCATATATGCCGGCTTTTGGGTTTAACGTTGCCGCATCAGCCCTGGTTGGACAGAGCCTCGGGGAAGGGAATCCTGAGAAAGCTGAAAAGGTGGTTCATGAGGCCTTAAAAATGGTGTCTGTATTCATGGGGGCTATGGCGATAATTTTGGTGGTTTTTCCCAAATACCTTGTTATGCCATTTATCACAAAAAGTGATCCTAACTATGCCGAGGTCTTAAGACTTGCAAGCATCTACCTCATAATCGTTGGTATAAGCGAGATTCCCCTTGGATGGACTTTTGTCCTCAGTGGTGCCCTCAGGGGTGCTGGAGATACAAAGAGTCCAATGTACGTAACTGCTATAAGCAAACTCCTCTTCAGAATAATACCCTCATACATTCTCGGCTTTGGAATTTCCTTCTGGATAATCCACATTAAGGGAATGGGGGTTATTGCGGCATGGCTTGCAATGACGTTGGAAACTTTTACAACGGCAATTTTCTTCTGGTGGATATTTAAGAGGGGGAAATGGAAATACATAAAGGTGTAGCTATTGGAGAGCCTTTAGGGTTTTTAGCACCTCTTCAAAAGGAGCATCGGTTTTTATTGCCGTTGGAGAAAAATGCGTTCTGCTAACATGATATCCTCTTTCCTGAAGTAGTGCGGCTATATCTGAAAGCTTTCTTACCTCAAGCGAATTCCTTCTTGCCAGAGCATGGACATCATAGAAAAACGGCACGTCGAGCTCTTTAACAATCACATCCAGGAATTTGGCAACTTTTTTCTTTTCTGCTAGCCCGGTTTTATCTTCTTCATTCATTTTTTCCACAATTTTTTGGCTTTTAAGGGGGCCAAGCCATAGAGGTCCAAAGGCATTCGGTCTGCTCGGGAGAAAATTCCTTTCAACTTCAAACTTTCCCGTCTCTGAATCGAAGTAAAGATATCCAAGATTTTTGAGGGCTTTGTCTCCTTCTTTTGCACCGTTTTTTAATCTTAAGAATGCCCTGAAGTAGTGATCTTTATAGTAGGCAAAGAGCACTTCAATGCCGAGATCGTATTTTGCCGCATACCTAACGGCAGTTCCAATTAAAATCCTCAGACCGCTTTCGTGGCATAGCTCCCCCCTTATAGGCCTTGCATTGTATTTCCGCATACATGCCTTGGGATGGGCTCCGCAGAGGGGAGCGGTGTCTGTTGCTGTTACTGCTAGAACTCCATTTCTCTTCACACTCCTTAGTGAAGAATCGAGGAACTCCATCGGGGAGCCAAAGGGATCAAGATCAACAAAATCAAAATACCTGAACTTTTCGTTCATTAGAAGATTTGCATCTTTGTTCATGACTATCAATATTTTTTCACCCTTTAGGATTGCAGATCTCTCATCAACTTCCAGATTTTCTTTAAAATTAAGCTTTAAATTCTCAACTATCAGTTTAAAAGCCTCGGGATTTATATCGTTGAGCCAGATTTCCTCGGCTTCAGTTTCTAAGGCGTATCTTATTCCCCTGATTCCTGTGGCGGATAAAGCATCTAGAACCTTTTTCGCTTTTATACCCTTCAATAGGAGGACACTCAAATCCCTGTTCAATGCCATGGTTGGATTGTAAAAGACGGGGGCATCATAAATACGCTCTGTCTTAGGTATAAAAATTTCAGCTTTTCCTTCTCTGAGTTTAGTTAACTCCATCAAATTGCCTCCAAAAAAGAAGAAATGAAGCTCACTTTATTTCAACGTAGTCTCCTAGGGCCTGCCCGGGTAAGGGTCTCTCGAACCTTACCTTTACTTCTCCTCTTGTTCCATGAGTTCTCGTAATCTTGCCAACGAGGAGCTTCCCACTTGGGCTCTTCCAGATTACCTTCTTCCCTATTAGCCCTGATGCTTGTTCTTTGCTGTCAATTCCAATGGGTTTGATAATCATGTGGTTGTTGTGCTGGTTCTCTTTACTTCTCATGTAGCTCAATACGATGCCCTTCATTATCATCACCGGGACTCACTATGGAATGAGACTTTTAAACTTTTATGTTCCCGCAGAACAGGAAAAACGTGGTGGGGCGAGGGGGATTTGAACCCCCGACACCCGGATCTTCAGTCCGGCGCTCTCCCAGGCTGAGCTACCGCCCCACACTCAGAGTATAGAAGGTCAAACCCGCTTTATAAATCTTGCGGTGAAGTTAATCTTACCCTTTTATACTAAAATCGAAAAGTTTATAAAGGTTTATCATTTTAATAACTATTGGTAACCAAAAATAATTGGAGGTGAGGGGAATGACTAGAAGGTGGTGGAGGAGAGACATATGGGATCCGTTTGACATAATGAGAGAGATACAGGAAGAGATCGATGAAATATTCAATGAATTCTTCAGAGGGCCCAGACTCTGGAGCTACAGAAGATTCGGCAAGCCAAGAGAGGAATTTGAAATGAGAAGCGAGGGAGTATGGAGAGAACCATTCGTTGACATCTTCGACACCGGTGAGGAGTTCGTTATCACAGCTGAACTCCCGGGGGTCAGGAAGGAAGACATAAAGGTTAGAGTAACACATGACACTGTTTACATTGAGGCCCAAGTAAAGAGAGAGCAAGAGCTTGAGAGAGAAGGTGCAGTGAGAATTGAAAGATACTACAGCGGCTACAGAAGACTCATAAGGCTGCCCGAAGAGGTTATCCCAGAAAGGGCAAAGGCCAAGTACAACAATGGTGTCCTCGAAATAAGGGTTCCTAAGAAGCATCCAACCAAGAAGGAAGAGAAAGAAGGGTTTGATGTTAAGATTGAGTGATCTCTTCTGTTATTTTTGAATTTTTGGCTTAAATAACAAATATCACGATCATCTGCTAAAAATATGGAGGTGGTATAGATGGCAGACAAGAGAGAAATTAAGCTTAAGGTCGCTTCCGCTTACCAGAGGGATGTTGGTAGGGGAATTGTTAGGATTGATAGGAATTCAATGAGGAAAATTGGAGTCCAACCGGGAGATATTGTGGAAATTATTGGTACTAAAAATACGGCTGCAGTAGTTTGGCCAGCTTATCCAGAGGATGAAGGGCTTGACATAATAAGAATGGACGGTACAATAAGGAAAAACGCTGGCGTTGGTCTTGGAGATGAAGTAACCATAAGGAAAGCTGAAGTTAAAGAAGCCCAGAGAGTTGTTTTAGCTCCTACAGAGCCCATTAGGTTTGGTCAAGACTTCGTTGATTGGCTTCACTCAAGGTTAGTTGGGAGACCAGTAGTTAGGGGAGACTACATTAGAATCGGCGTTCTTGGACAAGAACTTACATTCGTTGTTACGGCAACTACGCCTTCAGGAGTAGTCCAGATAACGGAATTCACCGAATTTACGATCTCAGAAAAGCCAGTAAAAGAGGTTGCAAAGACACCAGCTCTAGGAGTTACCTACGAGGACATTGGTGGTCTCAAGGATGTTATACAAAAGATCAGAGAGATGATCGAGCTCCCGCTCAAGCATCCAGAGGTCTTTGAAAAACTTGGCATTGAGCCGCCTAAGGGTGTTTTGCTTTATGGGCCGCCTGGGACGGG
>CAYNRW010000003.1:0-33516 GCA_964399725.1 uncultured Thermococci archaeon
CCCAAACCTCTAACCCACTTTTTCATTGACATCCCCTTTTCCTCGGCTCTTCGCCAAAGACTGCTTTGTAAAGCTTTTTGAACTCCTCCCAAGAACCCCTTATTACTGGATGCTTTGGAATAAATGGTACCTCATCCTCAGGTAGTGTAGAAAGTTTAAAAGTTCCAATGGTCTTTGCAATTGCTACTATCTCTTCCTTATCCATACCCACTAACGGCCTATAAATTGGCAGATCACTTGCTTGACTTATTATATACATGTTTTCCAGCGTTTGAGAAGCTACTTGACCCAAAGAATTTCCCATGACAATACCCTTTGCTCCAAATTCCCTCGCAATCTTGTCAGCTTTTTTAACCATCATATACTTGCAGAAAACACGTATATAATTCTCTTTTTTAAGCTGTTTTAGCGTTTGAACGATCCTCTCTCTTTCTTGTGGCTTAATAACTATTAGGTCACTCTTACCTCCATAGTGATACTTTTTGAGCTGATTCCAGATTCTCCGAACCTTCTCAAGGGTCTTCTCTCCAACATAAATATGGACGGGGATTACTTCACATCCCCTCTTCATCATCAGAAAAGCTGCAACCGGAGAATCTATGCCCCCGCTTAAAAGAGCCACGATCTTCCCTTGAGTTCCTACTGGAAGACCGCCAAATCCCCAGAATTTATCAACATAGATGTATGCCTTTCCTTCCATTAGCTCAATTCCCACCTCAATATCATAGTTTTTCAAATCTACCATGCATTCTTCGTTTTTTAATATGTACTCGCCAACTTTAGCGGCCAGCTCTTGGCTTTTAAGGGGAAATTCTTTAGTTATTCTCCTTGCAGTTACTCTGAATCTTGGCCTTTCCAATTCAAGTGCCCTCATTTTTCTTCTAAACAGCTTTAAGGAGGTTTTATATATTTTGTCCAGCTCTGCATCTACCTCAGCAGCAGGTGAAAGCGATACTATGCCGAAAACCCGCTTGAGAACTTCTACGCTTTTTTCCGCTTTGTTAGTCTTTACAATAATCCTGCCATGCTTTGCAAAGACGTTCTTGTATTCTATGCCCTCACTTAAGAGGGCCTCCTTTATGTTGTTGAGTAAAATGCTTTCAAACCACCTTCTCGTTTTTGGAGACTTTGTGCCTATCTCACCGTATCTGACTATTATGGCATTTAGCATTATCATTCACCGAGTTCAAACCATTTTAAGAACTTTTTCCAGAGATTTTCTTCTTGGTCTTGGGATTATCTTCTCAGCGGGGTATCCCACAGAAATTAACCCGACGAGGTACCAATTCTCATCAAGTCCAGCCATTTTCCTAAGCTCTCTTTGGTATTTCTCCAAGCTGGTGACTCCTATGTAGCATGTCCCTAGCCCAAGCTCTACTGCCTTCAGCATAAGGTTTTCTATCGCCATTGCAGCACTTTCAACGCTCCACAGAAATTCAATTTCCTTGTACTCCTCTTCTTTTAAGAAGCGCGTTTCTTTATCGACAAAAACCCCAATGTAAATCGGAGCTTTATACATTCCTTTTTCAAATATCTTCGTTTTCAGTTTTTCTATTTTTTTCTCAGGCAAACCGTATGCACGGTAATACTCTGCATGAGCCTCATACATTATCTCGTGAATCCGCCTTCTGAGGTTCTCATCTCTATAAGCTACAAACAACCAGTTTTCAAGACCACTTGCAGTAGGTGCTCTCATAGCAGAATTTATTAGCTCTTTGAGCTTTTCTTCTTCAATGCTTCTCTCTTCGTAATACCTCACAGACATTCTGTTAAAGACCGCCTCATCTAGTTTCACACAAATCACCAAAAAGCTCTTTGTTTATTCGGGTTAATATACTTTAAGGAGAAAAGAGAAGAAATCTAAAGAAGCAGCTTCATCCCCTGATTATTTTCATTTCGAATTCTTCTACAGGGATTTTAAAGTCTTCCCTGCTGTTGATATCTCCCCTGTTAAAGAGGACTTCCCTTGCAAGTATCCAGTAAATTAAAGCCAAGGCCTTTCTTCCCTTGTTGTTTGTCGGGATTGCCAAGTCAACATAGCTCAAAAGGTTCTCTGTGTCAACTAAGGCCACTATGGGGATTCCAATTTCTATTGCCTCTTTCATTGCTTGGTGATCCGCCCTTGGATCTGTCACTATGAGAACATCGGGCTCAAAGAAGTTCTTAACTTGGGGATTTGTCATTGTTCCGGGTAAAAATCTACCCGGTATTGCCCTAGCCCCGGTAATCTCTCCAAACTTCTTGACTGGCTTTTGCCCATAGAGTCTTACGCTTACCGCCAATATTCTGTCTGGATCGAACTTTGCTAGGAACTTTCCAGCAGCCCTGAGTCTTTCGTCGGTTTTTCTTACATCAAGCACATATAAACCATCTTGCCTGACCCTATATATAAAGCGCTTCATATCCTTTGTTTTTTGCTGTGTTCCAATGTGAACACCTGCAGCCAGATATTGATCGAGTGGGACCAAATACTCTTCCATTTTCTTCACCCCTCAAATGTTATTATTCTTCCTCTTTCGCCCAAATCCTCCGCTATCCTAATAAGCTCATTTATTTTAACAGTGGAGCTCTCATGGAGCATTATAGCGGGACACTTAAGCCCCACCGCCAAGTGGGGTAGAGCATCATCAGCGGATTCGTACTTTGCTTCCGCCAAAATTGGAGTTATTCTTTCCGATTTCACATCATTGACCAGGTTGTAAAGATCTGTGAGAGTGCCCAAGTTGATTGGTTTAATCGAAAGTGCATTGTAATATCTCCTGTCCAGGATGTCCTTTGTTCTGAAAAGATATTCCCCATCAACAAATACTCCCTCTGTTCCCGCTATTAATTCAAGGAAGAGCTCTTCATCGCCTAAGGGCTTGATGTAAGAGATGTTGTGATCCTCGACTTTTTGCAGGACTTCCTCGATATCCATCTCTTTCTTTTGTACTATTCCAAGAGACACCTCAAGACCAAGTTCGTCTCCGGCTATTTCCGAAGCTTTTGAGAGATCCTGGAGAGTAATGTTCTTTGCATGTTCCTTTATCTTTGTCATTGCATCTACTACATCAGAGATCTCCATTAAATCCTTAACCAAGACAAGGTACTCAAAGGCTTCATCCTCTGCAAACCTTAGTATTGGAACTGGAAGCTCTGTAGTGAAGGTTCCTCCTATATAGCTGTACAGGGAAATGTTTTTGGCATTTGAAGCCGCTTTTGCCACAGCAACTGAAACGGCCAAGGCAGTGTTCGCCCCTATGTGACTTAGATTTTCAGTTCCGTCTATTTCCCAGAGATAACTGTCTATGAGTTCTTGCTCTTGGGAATCGAATCCAATAAGTTCTGGACCTATTATTTCATCAACTTCACTAACCGCCCTGTGAGCTTCTACTATGTAAAGGGATGGATTCTCATCCACAGGAGCGGCAAACCTACCAAAGCCGGAAGTTGTTATAACGTCAACCTCAATTGAATACTTTCCACCCTTGAGTATTGAAATTCTGCCCACTATGTTCTCTATTATTGTCATCCCACATCAACTCGGTCTTATGACGGTTATTGGGATTATACCCTTTTCAAACTCCATTACCGCGGCCTCTAAAGGTGTAGCGCCTTCGAGTATGTCAATTAGTACAGGAGCTCCCATAGCTATTTGTAATGCCCTTGCTCCTATTATGCGAGCCTTCTCAAATCTCGTGTATCTAAACATTTCCTCTCACCCATGCAAATTTTGGTGGGGCCGCCGGGATTTGAACCCGGGTCTCCGGCACCCCAAGCCGGGAGGATAGACCAAGCTACCCCACGGCCCCTCCTAAAGAAGTGTGGTTTTTAATATACCCTGTAGTGCATTATCTCATCTATCAATTCAACATGGCTGAGGAGCATTCTCCTGCAGCAGTACCTCTCAAGTCCAAGATCATCGAGCACTTTTTCGGGGTCTTCCCCTTTTTCAACACGCTCTTTGAATATGTAGTATTTATCTCCAATCACCTTTCCACATGTGAAACATCTCACGGGAACTATCAAGCGAATCACCTTTTTTGTTTTTAAATTTTAAGGAAAGTTTGAAGGAAGTCAACGGTAGCTCTTTTGTCTCTTTGCTCTTGGACCCTTTGTAGAACGGTTTGGCTTATGTGGCTCTGTTCTTCTTGAGTCGCCAACGAGCATGGTTCTGTCATATTTCATGAACTTTTCTTTAAGGTTCATGTCCCCAGTCCATTCTATCAACCCCCTTGCTATTGCAACCCTTGCAGCCTCAGCCTGTCCCATGAACCCTCCGCCTTCAACTTTGACATCGATGTCGACTTTGCTAACTATTTCCTCGCCTGCAAGGACTAGTGGCTCCATTATTGTGAAACGGGCCATTTCCGGTTCAATAATCTCAACAGGCTTGCTGTTAATCCTAACCCTCCCTTTGCCTTCTCTTATAGTAGCCCTCGCAATAGCAGTTTTTCTCTTTCCTGCAGTTTGGATTATCCTCATTATCATCACCTCAGAACTTTCCACCAAGGAATTTGGCTACCTCTCCAACAGTTACATATTTGGGAGTTTTAAGCCTTGACATGTGAGCCTCAGCTATTGTCTCCAACTCTTTGTCTTCAAACTCTTTTGGAATTCCGGCATATACTTTCAGTCTCTTAAAGGCTTTCCTTCCCCTGTCGGTTTTCCATGGGAGCATGCCCCTAACGGTCCTTCTAACTATTTCGTCGCTTCTCTTTGGATAGAAGGGTCCTTTTCTTGGATTTGTTCTTGTTCTTAGCTCGGTTCTCTGCTTATACTTTTCGAAAATGAACTCTCTGTTCCCAGTGATGATAGCCTTTTCAGCATTAACGATAATTACCTCCTCGCCTTCGAGGAGCATCTTGGCAACTTTTGAAGCAAGTCTTCCAAGTATTAAACCATCAGCATTAATAATCCTCATGGCCCATCACTCCATTATGATTACTCCACTACCCTTTGGGTTTCTCTCCATAAGTTCTTCGATCGTTATTGCCTCTCCGCCTGCTTGAATGATCTTCTCCTTCGCCTTTTCGCTGAACTTCCATGCAGCAACTATAACCTTATGATCTAAGTTTCCGGCTCCAAGAACGCTCCCTGGAACTACTACCATGTCTCCTTCCTTGGTGTACCTGTTTATCCTGCTAATGTTTACTTCAGCCCTCTGTCTTCTTGGTCTTTCTAAGCGCCAAGCTATGTCCTTCCATATCTTAACGTTTTCTTCGTTTGATTTCTTTCTCAGATAGCGAATGAGCCTTCTCAGATTAATATCAGTTGGACCAGTCCTCTTCATGAGCATTCCTCCTTTTAATTCTCGCACCGAGGGACGGGGTGATCATTATGGTGCGGGGGCGGGGATTTGAACCCCGGAACCCCTGCGGGACGGGACCCTAAATCCCGCGCCTTTGACCAGGCTCGGCAACCCCCGCGCTATTCGGCTAATTTATGGAGCTCGTTTATAAATTTATCGCTCTTTCTCATTAAAATTTTAAGTGCTAAGCTTACTATTTCCTCAACGGGGAGCTCTCCATTGCTTTCTACTGTAAAGACGAATGTATTTGGCACTACTTCTTCCTTAATTTTATCTCCTAAATACTGATCAAATTCCCTTGGCAGATAAAAGCTCGTTACAGTGGTTACAATAAGTTCGTTCTCGTTTTCTTCAATGAGGAGCTTCTTTCTAGCTGCGAGCTCTTTGACCTTCTCCCAGTTAGGAACCTCTTTGCTTACATGCACTTTTGTAAGGTATTTGTAGTAAGCAAACCCTGGTTGCCATTTTGCATGGTCTTTTCCTCTACCAAGTCTTGCATATGCGTTAAAAACAAGCCTCTGACCCTCAGCTAGCTTGACTATTGGAATATCCGGAGTCACGGGTCTTATATCCGGATCGTCACTTTTTAAATCCCCAGAGTAGATTATGGCAGGACCTTCTGCTTCCAGGCTCAATGTAGCGGTGTAGTCATCCAACTCCAAAGCATCCAGTTCAAATCTGTCTGAAGGTGTCGTCAAAGGGATTAACGCCAATCTGTGAGCGATTATCTCATCAAAAAGAGCAGAATCATTCTCATAAAACTCCACTTCATCAACGGCAAAAGTTGGAACTTCCCCTATTATTGCTCTCCTGAGCGCATTTGCAAATGCAACATCAACCCCCTCTAAAATGAAGCGGATTGCATCGTCCCTTTTTTCAAGAATTTTTATTTGCATTTTTCTCACCAAAAAAGGATTGTAAAGGGAAGTCAAACTCTCCTTCCCCTTCTGCCACCCTTTGGTCTTGTACCATCGTGTGGAATTGGTGTGACATCTTCCACTCTGCCTATTCTAAGCCCCGCTCTTGCGAGAGCTCTAATAGCTGCCTGTGCCCCAGGCCCAGGGTTCTTGCTTTTACTTCCACCAGGTGCTCTGACCTTTATGTGGACACCCACAATGCCCTTTTCGAGGGCTTCTTCCGCTGCCCTTTTAGCGGCAATCATAGCAGCATATGGAGATGACTCATCTCTATCTGCCTTAACTACCATTCCACCGCTCCATCTTGAGATTGTTTCAGCTCCAGTGAGGTCAGTAATGTGAATGATTGTGTTGTTGTAAGAGGCATATATGTGAGCAACTCCCCATTTTTCTTTCTTCTTAATGTTGACTTCTTCACTCATTGCGCCTCACCCTTTTGAGCCTCTTCAATAACCATTCTCTCAGGGTGCTGTGAGTTCGCAAATGGGGAAGTCTTTGCGTATGTTATGCCATCTTCCTCTTCCTTGAGTACCAAATAGCTTGGTGATCTTATTATCTGTCCGTTTACTTCAATGTGTCCGTGAACAATTAGCTGTCTAGCCTGCTTTATTGTCCTTGAGAGTCCCTTCTTAAATACCATGGTTTGTAGTCTTCTCTCGAGGATGTCCTCTATTGTAAGGGAAAGAACATCATCAAGGTGGGCTCCTTCTTGGAGCAATCCCAACCTAACCAATCTTTGGAGAAGCTGAGCCCTCTCAATTTCGGCCTGCTTACCTCTAGCAGCGAGTAATCTTCTTGCCCTTCTTCTAAAGTTCTTAAGTTGGGTTTCGTGCTTCCAAAGCTCTTTCTTGTTCTTGAGAGCATATCTCTGCACTAAAACTCTCTCTCTATCAAGTCTCTCCTTAATCCAAGGGTGAGAGGGAGTTTCATACCTTTTCCTTTGCCTTTTTGGATCTCCCATTTATACCACCTCACTTCTTCCTTCTGCTAACCCCAACTGTTGTTCCCCTTCTGAAGTTTGACCTAGTCCTCTGCCCTCTCAATGGAAGGCCAAGCTCATGTCTGATACCCCTATAAGCTCTAATTCTCCTGAGTCTGTTAACATCCTCACGCCATGCCATAACGAGCTTTGCTCCCGTGAGATGCATGTCCTTTCCACTCTCGTAGTCTTTTGGTCTATTAACTGCCCATGCAGGAATACCATGCCTTACTGGATCTTCAAGCACAGCCTCAATGGCTTTTACCTGTTCATCGGTAAGGTAACCTGCTTTCATTTTTGGATCTAAGCCTGCAACCCTGCATACCATTGTTGCAAAGTTTATCCCTATACCCCTAATTCCAGTGAGGGCCCATCTAAGTTGCTTGTGCCCGTCTATATCAACATTTGCTACACGCACGATATGTCTAAAGTCAGCCATTATAATTACACCTCCATACCTCAATCCTTCAAAGAGGATTTTGGCGCCGGGACGGGGATTTGAACCCCGGCGGGCAAACGCCCACGGGCTCTCAAGGCCCGCGCCATCCCAGGCTAGGCGATCCCGGCATACACCCTAAAGCCCGATCCTTTCGCAATTTCTCTTACTTCGTTGAAATTCTCCTCCATGAGCCCCTTAATATACTTTGCGCCTTGATTAGTGCGAATGACAATTTGAAGTAATCCTCCATCGTAGAGATGAAGGGGTGCATTTATAACTATTTCCCTCAATACATCCTTCCCAGCATGCACTGGAGGATTCGTTATTATGCTGTGGAACCTCTCTCCCTTCACAGGTTCATAGAGATGGCCCCATCTTACCTCGGCATTCTTAACGTTGTTGATTTTTAAGTTTTTCTTTGCTATGCTCACAGCCCTTTTGTTTATATCGGTCATTACAACATAATTCACGAAGCGCGAAGCCACTATTCCAATCGCCCCGTAGCCGCACCCTAAGTCCAAAACTCGCCAGTTTTTTTCAAGTACCATATTCTCTATAAGCAACTTCGTCCCCCTATCAAGCTTTCCAAAGGAGAAGACACCGCTGGAGGTTATGAATCTAAAACGCTCCCCTCTAATGACTACCTCAATTATTTTGGTCTTTAACGGAGCGTTCGGCTCTCGGGAATAGTAGTGGCTCATGCTCGAAAGTTAGAGAATGGGTTTATAAATCTAAGGTGGGGAATGAGAAGCTCACCACATCTTAGGATACCAATCCCTTGGCATAAAAACTTTCTCAACGTCAACTGCAATGCCTTTGGTTTTAGTAAACATCTCCTGCGTGTTCATCTTTGCCTTACCCAAAGCGACAAGCTCATCCTTGAGGGTCATTATTGCAACAAGGTCACCGGGTTTTATGCCTTTATGGAGCTTTACTATCCCTGGAACTGCTAAATCAGCTCCATAAGTCACAGCAGCAACCGCGGAATCCCTTATCCACACCTTCGGAAGATGCTCTACAGCTTTTTCCATCGGCTGGATTGCTCTCCTAAAATACTCTTCAATGCCATCTTCTTTCCAAAAATAGTAGGCATCTATGAGATCATGCAAGGTGACAAGGGTTTCATCTTCCTTAAACGGTCCGCTTCTTGTTCTCCTCAGCTCGGCCATGTGCGCTCCAACTCCCAAAGCCAAACCAATATGGTGGATAAGCGAACGGATGTATGTCCCTGCCTCAACTCCCACCCTAAAGAGAACGTCCTTCCCCTCTATCTCAATTATATCAATATAGTAAACCTTTCTCGTTCTAAGTCTTCTCTTAACGGCACTCCTTAGGGGAGGCCTTTGGATTATCTCACCTTCAAACTCCTTCATAACCGCCCGTATTTTATCCTCTGGAACTTCACCATGAAGATGCATCAAAGCCACATACTCCTTACCTGCCGGTAAAAGTGCCTGAACAACCCTTGTGGCCCTTTCTAAAGCTACAGGCAAAACCCCAGTAACTTTTGGATCTAAAGTTCCCCCATGACCAGCTTTCTGAAGGTTTAAAAGCTTTTTAACCCATGCAACGACCTCGTGACTTGTAGGACCGGGAGGCTTGTCAAGGTTTATCACTCCAAACCGCATATGCATTTCAATAGGCCTTTTATCTGGAGGAAATCCCCATTTCGGATTGCTCTCAGCTTTCTCGTCCTTGATAATAATTTCCCTTTTGAGATCAGCGGGAAGTATTACCTCTCGCTTTCCTTTTTTTCTACCCATTCTGCCCACCTACAAAAAATTGAGAAAGGAGGTTATAAACCTTTACAGTGCTAAACAGCCTTAGGCATACAAACACATCAACATATAATATGCCAGAAAGGCATTAAACGACTTTCCCCATCAAAATGAGAGAGTTAAGAAAAGAAAGTGCAAAGGAGACAATGAGCAAATTGCTCAAAATCACTCAAGACTTATTCCAGCCTGTTCAAGAGCGGCCTTGACAGCCTCGTCGTCGGCACCGCGCTCGATGTTAATCTTCTCCGGAAGAGGTTCAAGGTGCTTTATGTTCATCCTTCTCCTTTTAACCTTGTTTAATCCAGCACCTGTAACGAGGACGAAGTTCTTATCAATTATGTCAACAACAACTACCTTTTGTCCAGCTCTTCTTCCGGCAATAACCACAGCCAACCTTCCAACATCAATTGCTGGCATTCATCCCACCTCCATCTTTTTTATTTCCCCGTGTCGCCATCGGGGTACAGGTGGTCGATGGCGGCCTTCACAATCGCGAAGACGCCATCGGGACCCCAATTGGCAGTGTTAATAACTAAATCATAAACTGAAAGGTCGTTAATGTCAATCCCATATAAGTTTAAATACCTTTTCCTATTCTGCATTTCTCTCTTGGCAATTTGCATAAATGCTTCTTCAACACTTATGCCCTCTCTCTTTGCTACACGTTGAGCCCTTACCTGAATCGGTGCGTCAAGCCATATCTTTAAATCAGCCTCTTTTACCATCCATCCAGCCAAACGACCTTCTATAACCACGTTGCATTCTTTTGCCGCCTCTACTTGTCTTCTATCAACTTCCCTGTCTATTTCTGGATGCATCTCTGCATATTCTTGAAACTCCTGGAGGGACATGCCCATCTCTTTTGCCATTTGTCTAAATATCAAACCAGCGTAGACGTGCTTAAACCCATAGTACCTAGCCAGATTCTTGCAGAGAGTTGTAGTACCGCTCCCTGCTAATCCGCTCACTGTGATCACTAGGCATCCTTTGGGCATGGTGCATCCCTTTCGTCAAGATTAGATGGCAGCCCTTACCTGAGCCTTCATAACCTTTCTCATACAGCTGGGACAGAGATGTGGATAAGGCCTTTCTGGCCTCTTCTTGGTCTTGGGAAGCTTTCTTAACTCACTTGCCCTGCCCCTTGGGATGCCGTTTAATGGTCTCCCGCACATTGCACAGTGGGCAATCTTCGGCTTCTTCCTTTCAAAGTGTATCACAGTCCTTCCACCAGGAGTTCTAACGTACTTTCTTCTCCATGATCTTGACCTGTACATTGGCTTCATGCTTCTCACCCCGCTTAGCTTTTTTGTCAAGCGTTTTTAAATTTAACTAATTATGACTCCAAGAGCTTCCTTAAAACCTGTCCGACAACCATTGATGTCAAGATGTACCATCCAATATACCCTAGCTCGTTGGCTTGGAGGGAGGAGTGGTAAAATCCGTGGAACCAGTCAAAAAGGAAAAAGTTAAACGGTGATTTCACGATTGCCGTTTCAACATACCACCTTCTCATCCATCCGAAGAATATGAGGAATATCGGCATTGTAAAGAGCATTGGCTTAAACATTGAGTCCTTCATAACTTCATTTTGAAGCTTTAAAAGCTCTAATTGTTTTTGTTGAAGCTTTCTCAATTTTTTCTCGTCCTTAGCCTTTTGGGCCTCTTTCCACTCCTTCTGAAATTCCCTGCTCATTTTTTGCAGTTTTTTCATTTTTTCCTGGTCTATCAGCAGGTGATTGACTAGTGTGAAAAAGCCCCCAAGTATAATTCCAGAAATTGTTACCACCCACATGGGGTGAGCATTTGTTACCAAAGGCCCAAATACTTTATCAAGTGCGAGATACACTCCTTCAAGCATCTTCACTCACCGCCAGATCAAGTATTTTTACCAACTCATTAACGGCCTCTTCTAAACCTTTATCCTCATGATTTTCAATTATCTTTATAAGTGCATTGGAATGCATTGCATAGCTTATCGCAGCAGCCCTATTTAAATCTTGATGTCTCTGAATTTGCTCTTCAGTCTCGACGTCTCTGTCTCTCTTGAGGTCTCTTAGCCTTCTTCCCAGTATTTCATTGGGTGTTGCCTCTATTATAACAACAAATCGCGGGTTTATAACCTCAATTACCTCCTTAGGAAAGCCAAGCATGTATCCCAAAGGTGTTTTTATTGTGGCATGAGTATCAAGCAGTACTGGCTCTTCTCTAGATATCTCAAGAATTCTTTGAGCAGCTTTGAGTTGCAGTTCCCTCTGCACCTTTAAGCTTAGTTTTCTCATTTCGTCTCTATGAGTAACTAGCTTGGCCTTGAGGGCTTCCTCGAACATTATATCTCCAAAGTTAACTACCCTGAATTTTGCTCGGGTTCTTTTCAAGGCCAGTTTTGTGATTGTGCTCTTTCCTACCCCAGGAATTCCCGTAATGACCACCACAAATGACATCCCCTACCACCTTGATCAAAACTCGCACTCCAGAGAATACAAAGAAAAATTGGTTTATAAGGTTTTTTGGAAAATGAAGACAAAAAGAGAAACTCAACTAAAGAACCTGCGCAGTGCTGGGAACATCTCAGTGGCTTGTTCCCTTGCTATTTCTTCATAAAACCTGTAGAGTATACCCACTGTAAGCAGTATTCCAGTTCCAGTTCCTAGCGCTCCAAGAAAGTCCGCCAATACTGCAACAACAGCTAGGGTAAATGCTCCCCAGAATGTAACGTAGGGGATATATCTCTGCAAGACCCTTTCCAATATTCTTGGATCCCTTCTAAAGCCTGGTATCTGCAACCCGGCTCTTTGCAGTTGCCGTGCAATACTTCTTGCGTCAAGCCCAGTGAGCTCAACCCAGAGGAATCCAAAGATAAGAGAGAACGTTATGGTGAGTATGGCATAAACCAAAGCTCTCAGGGGGTCGGCTGTAACGCTGAATATGTCTCTAGGCGGTAGAACGTATCTTACAAATCCAGAAACTGCTACTCCAGTTTCGTCAAAAGTTCCAAGGATTGGATGGCCAAGTCTTTGTAAAAGCCTAGCCCAGAGCTGAATATTCGCATAGAGGGCAAAAGTCAAAATGATCGGGATATTGCTGACATACATGAATCTTATTGGATACCTCCCTCTAACAGTTACCCTTCCATAACTGAGAGGAATCTCCACACGCATGCTTTCTAGGTAGACAACTATCAGGAAGATGACTATTGTTGCTAAGACACTTAACATATCCGGAAGTCCCCTTCTGTAAAGAGCTCCTGTAACGTCACCTTTAATTATGTGCTGAATAAACGCCGGAATGGCACCTATTATGGCAGGACCGCCTGTTAGTGGATCTATAGCTTGATTTGTTGTTAATGGGTTAAGTGCCCTCGTAATAATTGTCTGTGAAACTCCTGCAGCGATGAAAAGACTTATACCGCTACCAATTCCCCACTTGCTTACGAGCTCATCCATAATCATTACCATTATTCCACCAAAAGCAAGCTGGAGCATAAGGAGTACCTTGATTGTTAATGTGGGATTTCCAAATGCACCTGCAAATACGTAAACAGCTGCCTCGAAGAAGCACATAAATACTGCAAACACCTTCTGCAGAGCTTGATAAAACCTTCTGTCCTCAGGGTTTGAGAGATCGAGCTTTATTATTTCTGAACCCACTAAGAGTTGCATGATAATTCCAGCAGTAACTATGGGACCTATTCCCAAGGTTAATAGACTACCGTTTCTACCAGCAAGCACTACTCTTAAAGTCTGGAAATAGTCCTGTATTTGGCCAGGAATCCCAAAAAGAGGTATCTGTGCCATGATAAAATACAACAGCAATGCAACTCCTGTCCACGCGAATTTTTCCTTTAGAGGCACGTGCCTCTTTGGCCTTTCAATCTCTGGAAATACATGCTCTATCTTGTAAACTATTTCCCTTGCTCCCATGGATTACACCTCAAAGACAATTTATTCAAAAAGAAAAAATCAGGCAAGGAGGGCCTCTCCTCCAGCTTTAGTTATTTTCTCTTCAGCCTTGGGGGAGAATGCCCTAGCCTTAATTACGAGTGGCTTTGTAAGTTTCCCGGCTCCAAGAACTTTATCGGCAAATTGAGTGGTATCAACAATGATTCTTCCCTCTTCCTCATAGGCAATGCCAAGCTGCATAAGTTCATCAAGGTGTTCATCAATGAATTTGAGGTTTACTGCAGTTATCTCCCTTTGAGCTTCTATGGGCCTCTTGAAACCTCTTTTGCCTAGGTGATCGGGAGCATATTTGATAACCCATGTCCATTTTGTCTTCTTCCTTTTTCCTGTTCCAGCCATACCTCTACCGCCCTTGTGCCCTCCACCACGGTGCTTCTTTTTGCATCCCCATCCATGAGTGTGGGAACCGCGAAGTTTTCTCACCTTCTTTTTCCTTCTAATCATTTCTCGCACCTCACAGCATTCTCTCTATAAGCTCATTAACCGCCTCTCCTCTATATCCCAAAGCTCCGCCCTCTTTGAAAGTTCTCTTCTTGCTCCTGATGCCACCCCTTGCTGGATGAAGTCTAAAAACAGGCTTAAGCCCTGGTAAGTCGCTGAGCTTCATTTCTCCGTTGATGACCTTTTCGGCGAATTCTTTAATACTCATACCAAGTTTTTCTTGAACATAGTCCTCTGTAACCCTCTTGTTTCCTTGAAGTCTTCCTCTCTTCTCTATGAGCTTTGCTAAGGTTTCAGCGTTTATCTCTCCCCAAGTGATGTAATCCTTCACCTTCTGTATCATGCCCTTATAGCTCGGAGTATCATCAACAATCACAAGGTGGTTTACCTTGTGAAGTCTTAGCATTGCAAGGGTGTCCTTTACGGGCCTCTTGACATTTACTCTGCCTCTTATCCTAATCAAAGCAAGTTTTGCCATCCTCGATCACCTCACAGTTCAAAGTTCTGTGGCATTTCTCTACCAACCACTATACCATAGCGCTCGATCATCTCGGGCTTTACAGCGATACTGTTGGTGTTGTAGAGTGCCTCAAAAACTGCCTTCGCAAAGTTAACTGTAGTTCTTGTTTCACCTAATGTTTGTGACCATACGTCCTTAACTCCTGCCAAGCTGAGTATCTTTTTACCAACGTCACCAATGACAAGGCCAAGTCCTCTAGGTCCTGGCATGAGTTTTACTTTCACGCTACCGCTTTTACCTTCAACGGCGAATGGGATTGAGTGCGGTCTCCTACACCTGCACTCCCATGAACCACAGCCTCTTTTGATCTCAATTATGTTCATCTTTGCATAGTTGATTGCCTTTCTAATGGCTGTTCCAACTTCCCTTCCGTGGCCAATGCCAAGTCCTACGTAGCCATCTCTATTTCCTACTGCCGCCAGCACCCTAAACCTAACTCTTCTACCGCTGTCTGTCATTCTCACTGTTAAGGCTATGTCAAGCACTTCTTGGTTTTCTCTTGCGTTGACCTCAGGGAGAAGTACATCAACTATTTCTGGTTCCTTTATTTGGTAACCCTTTCTAAAGATCTCGTGAATGTCGGTTATCTGCCCTTCCTTAACGAGCATGCCGAGTTTTGTCTTGGGTTGCCATTCTTCTAATACTCTTTGAGCGTATTCCTTCCAATCCTGGCTCATGCTCTCACCTTCTCAAATTTCTCAATGATTCTCGCCTTAACCTCTTCAAAGTGCTCGGGAAGTCTTTCAGGTTCAAGTCCCCTCACAAGATACCCTCCAAACTGTCTTCTGTACTTCTCTTCGTCTTCCTCTTTAAGCATCTTCGCATACTCAGCAATGTGTTCTCCTTTAATTCTGTCTTCTCCTGGATAGATTTCCTCGCTGTGTGGAACATCTAAACCTGCATCTACAGCTCCCTTGAGGACTGCAAAGATACTTGATCCTCTAGTGGGTGGATGAAGACCAATGTCAAGGATAGCCTCCTCTATACCCTTTTTAAGAGCTTTGTATCCAATGAGCAGTCCAAGGAGATAAGCGCTTGGGGTATTTCCACCGTGCCCCTTCCATCCAAAGTCTCTCATGAGTTCTCTTGTGTGAGCTGAAACAACTGTCTTATCTCCTTTTGAATCGTAAAGCACTATCTGGGCTATATGATGGTTGAGAGTTTTTCTCACAACTAGCCTTGGCTTGCCTGATTTGAGGAGAGCAAGTCTCTTGTGATAGTTAGTTTTGCCCTCTCTTCTCCTTCTGAATGGAACCCTATATCTTGGTCCATGTGCCATTTATATCACCTCTTCAATATGCCTTTTTCTTCCATGAACAGGTAAAGCTGGTGTTTACTCTTGAATTGCCCACCCTTGGCTCTTATGTAAAGATTGCGGTAGGTGTGTTCGTCAATCTTCTTCTCTGCCTTGAGCTTTCTAAGCTCCTTTCTAAGGGCCCTAATTGTCATCATCCATCTCTCCTTCTTGCCCATTCTTGCCGTCTTTTTGCCCTTTCTGCTTCCATGTCCCCTGTGCCTTCCCTTCTTCCTTGCTTCTTGCCTAAGCTTTGCCCTGTATCTGCTTTGTCCTTTAATTGGCTTTTTCTTGATGACACCCTCGTTTATAAGTCTTTTAATATCCTCCCTAGTGATAGCGGACTTAACATCATCAATTCTTTCGGGATCTATCCAAACCCTATTCTCGCCACATTTCAAAAGTTCAGCGGCAATCCTTCTCTGCATCTTGAGCATAACCTTCACCTCGCGTTGAGCACCTTAATACCCAGTTCCTTAGCTCTCTCAATTATCATGAGTCTCTTCCTCTTTCCGACTGTCCCAGCTATCCTAGCGGCTTGTCTTGTTGGGTCTATCGTCTCCAGCTCCTTAACGTTGTGTACAAGAACTTCCTCGTAACCGCTTGGATGAAGGCCCCTAACTGCTCTGGGTGAGCTCCATCCAATGCTGGGTGATCTAGCTTTTCCTTTAAGCTTTAGTCTCATTTTACTGTCAATTCCCTTTGGTCTTCTCCACTTGGGGTCATTCTTAAACTTGGGAAACCTCCACCATTCCTGTCTAAGAAACTTGGGTTTTTTCCTTTTGAGTTTAGCCCTTATTCTTAAGAGTCTCGCTTTTTCCATCAGTCTCACCTCAGAACCTTATAGGTTTACCAGCCTTTTCAATAATGTAAATACCATCTTGGAAAACTCTCCTATCTCTACCGGTAATTCTTGTTGCCTGTTCGATGTTTGCCGCAGTCTGTCCAACTTTTTCTTTGTCAATACCTTCCACTATTATTTCGCTACCCATGACCTTTACTGTAACCCCTGGGAGTATCTCAGCTATTCTAGGTGCTTTTTCACCGAGGAAGTTCTCTATATAAACCTTGTTTCCTTGAACCTTGACTGTTACCGGGAAGTGACTGTAAACGACCTTAAGCTTGTAAGTGAACCCTTCCGTAACGCCTTTGATCATGTTTGCTATGTGAGACTTGAAAGTTCTTGCAATAGCTATGTCCTTCCTCCTTGGAAAGTCCTTGTAGACAACTACCTTGCCGTCTTCAGTGAATATCTTGATCCCCGGATAGCTGAGCTCCCTCTCAACTTCTCCTTTTGGCCCCTTTACCTTGACAAGGCTACCAGTTATCTCGACCGTGACCCCTTCTGGAATCTCAACTTCTTCCCTCACCCATGCATCAATTGGCATCTCTCTCACCTCAGTAAACGTAGGCTATTAACCTTCCACCAATGCCCTTCTCAAGGGCCTCCTTGTGTGTCATAATCCCTTGGGATGTGGAAACTATTAGAATACCAAACTCGAATGCTGGAAGGAACCTCTTTTCCCACTTTTCATACTCCCTGGCTTTTACTGAGAACCTCGGTTTTATTGCCCCGGCTTTGTTTATCTTTCCTAAGAGCTGAACCCTGTATATGCCAGCCCTTCCATCATCGATAAACTCAAACTCACCTATGTATCCGTTCTCTTGCATAACCCTAAGTACCTCTCCAATAAGCTTTGAAGCCGGTTTTATGTAAATCTCTTTCTTTCCAACTCTCTCGCTGTTTGTAATGTGAGATAAAGCATTTGCCAAAGGATCCAACAGAGTCATATCATCTCACCTCACTCGTATTTCTTAAATCCTAATTTTGGAGCTACCTCTCTAAAGCAGTGCCTGCAGAGCATTAGTCCATGTATTCTAACTATTGGTCCAAACTGTCCACACCTAATGCACCTTCTCGCGCCCTTACCAAACTTTCTTGGCTTTCTCTTGTTATAATCAGCCTTCGCCATAATCATCCCTCCACAATCTGGACTTTAAACTCTTCCTCCATGAAAACCATCCCCTCTTCCTTCGTAAGCTTGTGCCTTGTAGGGATATGGCGCCTTTTTCTTTTTCTTCTTGCAATTCTGTATCCAGGCCTTTCAAGCGTTACACAAACATCCATACCGAATATACCGATCTCTGGATCATACTCCACTCCCGGGATATTAATGTGTTCGTCAATACCAAAGCAAACGTTTCCGTGTTCGTCAAAGCTGGACTTCTTGACCCTATTGTCAATAGCGGCTAATAACCTTTTGAGCATATCATAGGCTTTTTGCCCTCTTAGGGTTACCTTAACCGCTATCGGCTCGCCTCTTCTAATTCCAAAGTCCCTGTTTGTTTTCTTTGCCTTCCTTCTTATTGGCTTTTGACCAACAAGTGATTCTAGCATTCTCTCAGCCTTTGTAAGTCTCTCACCACTCTCACCGACACCAATGTTTATGGTGACCTTAGCTATCCTAGGTCTTCTCATAGGGTGAGCTTCCCAATCGGCCAAGATTGCCTCTCTGTTAGCTATCATTCCTTTTCACCTCACGGTAATGAGATCTTTGGTTCTTCCTTACCCAACACAAACGCATAATCCTTTAAGGTATCAAAGAGCTCTCCTTCCTTGTCCTCAATGGTAACTACGTCCGGCCATCCACCTGGGAAGTGTCGGACTTCAACGATTTTTCCTACTCTTGCAACGTTCTTACCCTGAACAACGAACACATAAGCTCCAATTTCAAATGGAAGCACTTCAATTATTTCCCTCTCCGGAACTTTCATTAAGACGGTGTCTGAAGTCTTGAACTTGTCTTTGGTATCATCTGTGAGTGAGCTGAGCTTGACCAGGTGGTTTGTTCCATCATGGAAGTTAAGCTGCAGGTTTCCTCCCTTTACCATTCTCTTGTTGTTTACCCTTAGAGGCTTTATTTTTGCCTCTTCTTCGCTTATTGGATGGAGAATAAGCTTTCCAATTCTATTTGGAAAGACTCTATAGTGCTCCCCAGTTTCCGGAATTGATACGACATCCATAATACCAACCGGGAACTTGTAGTCTTTTCTGACCCTCCCATCTACCAATATCTTTCCTTCGTTGAGGATTTTTCTTGCTTCTCTGCCTGTCTTTGCGTATCCGAGGTAATCCCTAATTATGTAGATGAGGGGAATTGATGTTTTCATGTTGTGCGGACCTGGAGAGGGTCTTACAGCCCACTTGTATGTTTTTCTCTCAATATACCACTGAGTTGGAGCAGCAAGCCTTTTCAAGTGCTTCTTAGCACCTTTCCTCGCCATCTTCAAGCCCTCCTCTCAATTATCTTTTTCCTTCTCTCATCCTCAAGATTCAGCTCAACAATCATAACGTTTGATGGGTGTATTGGGTAAAACACCTCAGTACCGTTAACCTTCCTAAGGGTTGCTCCCTCAACGTGAATTCTGTACCTTTTGAGATCAACTTCCACAACCTTTCCTTCATGCCCCTTAAAGTCCCCTCTCATTATTTTCACTTTGTCTCCAGACCTAATTGGAAGAGCTCTAATGCCATACTTCTGTCTGAGCTCTTTTGAAAGGGTAGCACTGACTATCTTGTGTCTGAGATGAAGGGGAGCATTGTACAAAAACTTCCTTTGCTTTCTTGGCTGTTTGCTCTTTAATCTCATTTCTCTCACCTCACAATACTATGCTCGCAATGCTTCCTACTCTAACCCATTTTTCAGCGGCTTCTCTCGCAACGGGTCCTCTAACCTCAGTCCCTCTTGGAACACCTTCAGGTGTTGTAATGACTGCTGCGTTGTCTTCAAATTTCACTCTCATCCCATCGAGCCTCTTGTACTCTTTCCTCTGCCTCACGATAACTGCTCTAACAACTTGGTGTCTCATGTCTGGCCTTCCCTTCTTTACCGTTGCAACTACCATGTCACCAACACCCGCTGAAGCAAGTCTCCTCCTAACGCCTTTGTAGCCTACCACTCCAATTATCTGGATTATCTTTGCCCCCGAGTTATCTGCCACCTTGAGATAAGCACCGATTGGTAGTGCTCTTGTAGGTCTAACTGGAGAAATACCCCTTGTAGCACCAGCACCTTTCTTTGCCATTATCTTCACCTCTCCTCAGCTTTTTGAGTAACTGCAATAACTACAAAGCTTTTTGTCTTGCTAAGTGGTCTGGTTTCGGCTATGATAACTTTGTCCCCCGGCTTTGCGTTTATGCATGGTGGGTTGTGGGCATGTATTCTGCTCCTTCTAAGCTCGTAACGCTCGTATTTCTTTAAGTAGTGATAGTGCTGCCTCTCTACGGTAACCGTACGTCTTGGCTTGTCGCTAATAACAACTCCCTCAAAAACTCTACCGTGTATTTTAATGTGTCCGTGCCATGGACACTTTGGATCATTACACTTCTCTGCGGGAGGTTGTATCCTCAATCCAATGTCTCTCATCTTTTTCACCTCTTTTTCAATCTCATCTCAGGTCTTCCAATTAATTCTTCGCCCTTTATTCGTATTTTTCTATCGTCAATTTCAAACTCAAATTCAGCAACATTCTTGGGAACTACCCATACCTTCTCCCCAAGGATTGTGAGGGTGTTTCTCGTCTCGTCAATCACGTATCCCTCAATACCTATCAACCCTGGATGAGAGCTTTTGATGACCTTAACTTTTAAGCCTATGAGCTCGTGCATTGCTATTGTTCTTCTTGTCACTCGACCTCTATCAATTCCTCTGAAAATCCAAGTTCTGCCAATAAGCGCTTCGCCTTTTCTCTGTGGTCTCCTTGAAGCTCTATTCTTCCGTTTTTTGCCGTTCCTCCGCATGCCAGTTTCGCCTTAAGCTTTTTTGCAATTTCTTCAAGGTTAAACTCCTTCTCATCGATTCCCTCTATTATGGTCTTGAGCTTTCCATAACGAGCCTTCTCAATGTAAACTCTAATCCTTTGCTGTTCCTTTAACACCTCTTTAAACAACATTTCATCCAGGGGGTTCACAATCCTAGGCACCAACCATCACCTTTTACTCCTCAACTTTTCTTTTTTTATTGTTAAGAGACGAGCAATATCCCGCCTAAGGTTCCTAATAACCATCGGGTTTTCTAAAGAGGTTCCCATTGTGAGCATCCCTCTTTCTTTTGCAAGCTCAAGCCTTAACTCCCTGATTTTGGCTTCAATCTCTTCCACGCTCATCTCTCTAATCTCGCTTGGCTTCATTGTTCGCTCACCTCTTCTTCGATTGGTTTTTCTGCAATTTCAATCTCATCTGGAAGTCTTGCATCTGGTGGCATAATTGAGACCTTAACTCCGAGGACGCCGAGTTTGAGTAATGCCTGTGCATAGCCTCTTGAAACCAAAGTTTCAGCGGGATTTCCAACTTTTGCAATATATCCTTGATAGAATCTAACACTTTTAGCTCTTTCTCCTGTAAGCTTGCCGCTTATTCTGATCTCTACTCCTCTTGCGCCATTGTTCATAATTGCCCTTATTGCAGCGTATGCGGCTCTTCTAAAGTGGACTCCCCTCTCTAATGCTTGGGCTAGTCTTGTTGCTTGAACCTTAGCGTTAAAGTAGGGGTTCTTAATTTCTTCAACTTCTATCTGGGGGTTTTCCAAACCAAATTGCCTCTCTAGTATCCTTGTGAGCTCCCTTATTTTTCTTCCGCCTCTTCCGATAACGAAACCTGGTCTCTCGGCAAATATAACAACCTTTGTCCCAAGGGGAGTCTTCTTGATGTCAAGTCCACCATAGCCTGCTCTTCTAAGTTCTTTCTCAAGATATTCGTCGATGAGCATCTCCTTAATGCTTTCTTTTATGAAATATCTCTCGATTGCCATGAGCTCACCTCCTAATTTCCTCAACAACTATCTCGATGTGTGTTGTCTGCTCGTTGAATGGTGTGGCTCTTCCAAAAGCCCTTGGAATGTATCCCCTAAGCACTGGACCCCTGTGGGCTGCAGCGTGGATTATCTTCAATCTATCTGGGTCAAGACCCTTCTGTTCCGCGTTGTTTCTGGCATTGAGAAGAATCTTTTTGATTTCTTTGGCAACTTTTACTGGATATCTTCCTGGGCCAAAGCCTTTTCCTTTCTTGTGCCCTTGAGAGTCATTAAACCTTCTAAGGGGGATAGGCTTTCTTTTGGCTATCACATCATCAAGGAGCTTTATAGCATCGTTGAGCATCATTCCCTTAATTTCCCTGCAAACTTCTACCGAAAGCTTCGGAGACATTCTCAAGTCTCTCCCGCTTGCTTTTGCCATTCTCTCTGGATCAAAATTTTGGAAAGAGTAGGAAAACTTTGCCATTCCCAATCACCTCACTTGATTGCAACGAACATTGATGATCTTGTAGCACCAACACCAGGTGCTCCGTGCTGGACTCTCTTTCTCGTTAGGGCAAATTCTCCAAGGTAATGACCAATCATCTCTTCTTTAATCTCTATTGGAACAAACTCCTTACCATTGTGGACGTAAATCGTGATTCCGACCATTTCTGGAAGGATGATCATGTCCCTGCTGTGGGTCCTTATGGGCTTCTTGTATTTACCTCTCTTGGCTAGTCTAATCTTTCTGAGAAGCTTTTTCTGTTCAGGTGTTAGACCGCGTTTAAGGCTTCTCCTTTGTCTTGAAGGGAAAAGCCTAGCCAAATCTTCAAGAGACATGTTCATGAGTTCCTCGAGAGTGTAACCACGATATCTAAATTCTTTTCTTGCCATTTATACCACCTCACTTTCTCCTTCCAGTTCTTCTCGCAGCTATATGGCCGACTTTTCTTCCCGGCGGGGCTCTCCTTGAAACTGTACTTGGCTTACCAATGTGGTGCTCTTTACCACCGTGTGGGTGGTTAACCGCGTTCATCTTTACACCTCTTGGCTTGGGCCAGAACCTGTTTCTTGCCTTCATTATGTAGTATGCCTTACCTGCCTTGACTATTGGCTTTTCAAGCCTTCCTCCACCAGCAACCACGCCAATTGTTGCCCTGCACATTGGGTTGAATGCCTTAAGCTCACCACTTGGTAACTGAACAATTACCCTGTTCTTCTCTTTTGAAACAACTAGAGCATAGCTTCCTCCGGCCCTCACGTACTTTCCACCATCACCTGGAGCGCCCTCAATATTGTAAACGTATGTACCCTCCGGAATCTTTGCAAGGGGAAGTGTGTTTCCAATTGCTATCGGAGCCTCGGGACCAATATAAACTTCCTGGTCAACCAAAAGTCCCTCTGGGGCGAGGATGAGCTTCTCAAGACCGCTCTCAAACCTGACCTTAGCAACCGGTGCAGTTCTTCCCGGGTCGTGAAGTATCTCAACTACTCTGCCAACAAGGGTCTTTTCTTGGGTGAAATTCAGAGGAATATACTTAACTGCTCCCCTATACCTATGAGACGGTGCTCTGAAAGTTGTTGTCCCTTTTCCTCTCCTCTGTTGAATTAAACTCTTACCCATTCTCACTCACCTCAGAACAATCCTATTCTAGCAGCAACCTCACTTGCGCTATATTCAGGCTTCAATTTCACATAAGCCTTCTTTTCACCTTTCATTGTTATAAGCGTGTTAACCTTCTCAACTTTGACGTTGTATATTTCCTCGACGGCTCTCTTTATATCTTGCTTCGTGGCTCTCCTATCGACTATAAAGGTGAGCTTGTTTTCTCTCTCAACCATGGATATTGCCTTTTCTGTAACCACAGGCCGTATAATAACCTTATATGGATCCATCACTCATCACCCATAAATCTCCCTTAATCTCTCTATTGCTCCCTTTGTCCATATCGTGAGCCTTCCAGGATGTGCACCTGGGGCCAACAGCTCTACACCCAAATTGTCTACTAAAACCACGTCAACACCTGGGTGGTTCCTTGCACCCTGAACTATTCCCTCATTTTTGGCAACTACGATAAGTGGACCTTTTGCTTTCTTGTACCTTCTGCCCCTCATCTTACCCTTTCCGGCTCTCACTTTGGTGTTTTTCTTCGCCCTTTCAATGTCGTTCCAAACGCCGAGCTTCTTGAAGACCTCTCTAGTTTTTGCCGTCTTGTAAATCTTCTCCAATTCGTCTTCCACTACAAGGGGAACTTGAGGTAGGTTATCAATTATATGACCCCTTGCTCTAACCAAATCATAGTTTGCAGTGGCAGCTATGGCGCTCATCAAAGCAAGTTTTCTTTCCTTCTTGTTTATATCTTCCCATATTATCTTCTCAACTTTTGGTGGGTGTGTTCTCCTTCCACCTCTGGCAAAGGGAACAAACGCTGCAAACCTTGGGGAGGTCTTTATCCTTTCAACTCTTGCCATGCCGTGACCTTTTCCAATATTTTCTGTAACTCTCCTCTTACCTGCCAGGGGATCTCTCCCCTGAGGCTGTATGCGATGTGTCCATGAGGCGATGACAGCCCTTCTAATGAGGTCTGGTCTGAAAGGTGTTTGGAATACCCTTGGAAGTTCAATTTCCTCAATTGGCTCGCCATCGAGTGAAAATACCTTAACTTTCATAAACCCTCACCTCATTGTTTTGATTCTCTACTAACGTATGTGATTTGTGGAGCCTCAACAGGAGGTTTCTTTGCTGGAGGCCTTATTGCTGGTCTCACTCTGATTATTCTCTTTATAGCACCAGGAACAGTTCCAGCGATCATTAGGAAATCATTTCTCACTATTCCGTAGTGTGGGAATCCTCCCTTTGGAGTGATCTCGATTTCTTCTCCATCAAGCTTCAATTTCCCGTTTTCTCCTATTCTTAAGAGTCTCTTATTGAATTCAGTTCTGTGATGGAAGCCCATCTGTCCAGCTTGTGGAACCGTCCACATAACTCTTGCCGGATGCCACGGACCGAGGTTACCGACATGTCTTGCCTTTCCAGCCCTCTGAGCCTTGTGGAACTGGATCTTGATACCCCATCTCTTAACTGGGCCTTGGGTGCCCTTGCCCTTTGTGACGGCTATGACGTCAAGAAGCTCCCCTTCCTTAAGCACTTCACTTGCTCTAAGTTCCTTTCCAAGCTTCTCCTTGATGTAGGCGAATTTCTCCTCAACGCTTGTTCCCCCAACAGCGTACTCCATAACTTCGGGCTTCTTCTTTATTCTTGCGAGCCACGGCTGAGTTGCCACAAGGGCTCTAACTTCAACTATTTCTCCGGACTTAACAAGATCTTCAAGCTCCCCAAGCTTTTGCTGAAAGGTTTCCTCGTTATAGTTCTTTGGAAGGGTTTTAATTCTTCTCTCAAGGAGTTTGTAGAATGTAACGTTCTTTGCTTTCTTTGATGGATAATTTTCGAGCTTGAAATCTGGGATCATGACCTCAGTCGCAGTTTCGAGTCCTAGGTAACCCTGCTTATAAGCCCTGAGTCCATAGACTATCAATGGTGGGGCTTCAACTATCGTTGCTGGCATGAATATTTCCTTGCCCTTTGTAAGCCCCGGAGCATCGTCTATCATAAGTACATGAGTCATTCCAGCCTTGTATCCTGCAAATCCAAGCATTCTAACCTCCTGTTCCTGCGGCCACTTTCTAATTCTTGGGACTATGCTCTTGGCTCTTTTTCTTGGGGAATATGCCAATGAACCTCTTCTTGGTTTGCTAATTTTTCCCATTTCAATCCCTCCTTATGAAATTAAATATCGCCAATGTCGCCAACACGGCTTCCTCCGTTCTAACGGTCTTTGTCTTTTGATTTGGAATCGTATTGAGGATTAGATCAAAGGGATAATCCTCATTAAACTCTCTCAGGATCTCCATTATTCCTTTTCTGGGAGATCCAAACACGAATCCCACTTCCCCCTCCAAGGGGGGAAGGTTCACTTTTCTCACATCCTCACCCTTTCGTGAGGTCGCGATTGCAAGGTTGAGTTTTGCCTTTTTAAGTGTTTTTGCCAATGACTTTCTAGTAAGATGCACTCGGTATCCCCAATATTCCTCCGGTTTTGAGGGTACTACCTTGAGTGGCTTCAGAGACACGATTTTGAATGTCATCCTCCCTTCTCCACTTCCCTCCATGAGGGCAAGCTCATCAAGGCCAATGTCTGCATACACCCTCTTCCCCTTTCTGATTACAATGCCCTCCCTGATTTCACCGAGCTTGGGTTTTCCTTTGAGCTTGTGATGTGGGGTTCTTAGGGGTGGTAAGACCCCAACATATTTGAGCTCCTTGCTGAGGGGTATTAGGGCCTTTCTCAGATACTGCGGTGTTTCCATATATTCCAACACAAGTTTAATGAATTTCCCGTCTTTTCCGCCTGCCTTATAAATCCATATGTGCTCAACACCGAAGATCGCTGCAGCCCTGCCAATTTGTCCGACTTTGTACGTCCTTATTTTTGGATCAGATGTATCCTCAAGGAGCGAATCTGGAATAAAGATATGCCACGCCATTTCAGTCAGCCTTTACATTTCTATACCCTAAAGCTGTAGTGGGGTAAAAAGAAAGTATTTAAAAGGCTTTCGAACCATTCCACCCTTCTGCATCTTCAAAAGTGTGAAAAATTTTTGCAAAGACTATTTCACAATATCCTCTATAGCGTTTATAATATTATGAATATTGCTTTTAACTTCTTCACTAAGCTCGATTCCCAATTCAACCTCTTTAGCCACAATTCCAACAAAATGAATCTCTGCTTTGGCTAATCGGGCATCAATGGCCATCAAAAGCTTGAGTCCATCAATAGCCCCCATAAAATGCGCACTTCTTATTTCCGCCTTAAGTTTTTCAAAAACTTCCTCTCCTTTTAGATGAATCATTTCTCCGGGTTTATACTTGTCCGTCAGTATTGCATCAACTATTATTATCTTTTCTTCTCCGTTATAATAGCGGTGAAGCTTGAATATATCCGTCCCAATTTCAAGGACATTGTAGCCTTTTTTTGCTAGGATTCTACCAATCTTCAGCCCCACACCATCATCTCTCATTAGTTCATTACCAAGAGCCAGGATCAAAGTGCCCATATTCCCACCAACAAAAATTGAGAAGACGAAGTTAAAAAGATTAAAGCCTAACAACGTGAACTGAACAGGAGATGCATGGATCATATGCTCTTACGGTCATTTCGGCAAGGAATTTAAGCCTTTCTGGATCATCTTGCCAGTGGTTTTCCGCCATCATTCTAACATGACGCTCTATAATTGCAAGGTTCATTGCCGTTGGTGTTATTATGTCCGCATAGTTGACTTTCCCGTCTTTGACTTCAAGAGCATAAACGAGCAATCCTCTTGGAGCTTCGGTTATGCTCACGCCGAATCCGTTCCTTATTTCAACCTCGTCCCTTTCTTTTATTGGCCACTTTGCAAGGGTGTCATCAATTATGTCTATCGCCCTTTCCGCAAAGTAGACAAGCTCAAGTGCCTGAGCAAAGTTGTTTGCAAAGCAATTGTTATACCTAAGGAGGTCTTTGTATTGATTATAGATCTCCTTCGCTTTTCCATAGAGAAGACCAGCGTTGTTCACTATTCTCGAAATTGCACCTACCATAAAGGGCTTTCCTTTGTAGAACGAGTGCTTTGCAAAGCTATGTTCAACGACTTTCTCAACTATGTGTTTTTTGTAATCTTCAACTGGGAACTCAAAGCCGTCGCTAACTTTAATGTAATCTCCATAAATTCCATAAACCTCGTTTCTTGGCTTTACTGCCATATGAACCATTTCATTGTCGGTTACCTCCTCATACTGTTCGAGCTTTGAGAAAAGCTCTACTGTATATTCAGCCAAAGGCAAGACTTCTTTCAGTTCTCTCTTTAGTTCCTCAAACTGGGCTTTTGTTGGAAGCTTTCCAAAGCCTCCAAGTATGGCATTCTCTTGATGAATCGCCCTTGAGCCGAGATAGTCCATTATCTTTGAGCCGATGTTCTTAAGGGCCATCGCATACTCGATCTCTTTTCTGTATTTATCCACCATTGCCAACGGATTCGAGTAGCCTAGGTAATCCGGAAGAACCAGGAGATAGAGATGCAAGACGTGGCTCTCTATCATATCACCTATATAGAGCAACTCCCTCAAGTCTTGAATTTCAGGCCTTGGAGTAAAGCCTATAGCCTTTTCAGCTGCTTCCAATGCCGTGAGCTTATGAGCTGCTGAACAGAATGAACAAACCCGTGGATAGATCGCTAATGCTTCGTCAAGTTTTTTGCCTAGTGTGATGGCCTCAAAAAACCTTGGACCCTCTATTATGTTAAGCTTGACCTCTTTAACGCCTTCATCACCTGTAACTATTTCTATCCCGCCTTTGCCCTCAACACGGGCTATGTGATCAACTGTAATTGGAATATACATTATTCTCCCTCCTCAAATATCTTGTTAACCATTTCTTCAAGCTTTGGATTGTGGGCGTTGAAAATCTTCATTCTCTCAAGTATCTCCTCCTTTTTAAGGCCTTTCTTCTTGAATTCTAATGCCAGTGAGTCAAACCATGCAACGTCGTAGCCTATAGCACCCCTGCAACCGATGCACGCTATGCCATAGGCAGGACACCTAGCATCACATCCAGCAACTGTCACAGGACCAAGGCACGGTTCTCCCTTCTCTATAAGAATACAGGGATTTCCTCTGAGTCTGCATTCAACACATACCGGATAGTCTATGTCCTCTGGCCATGAACCCACCAAGAATGTCCCCAATGCATAAAGGAAGTCCTTCTTTTCTGGTGGGCAACCGTAAAGCTTGTAGTCAACCTTAATGTACTTTTCCACTGGCTCAGCCATTTTTGGTTCAAATTTAACATGGGCATCTCCATAAACAGTTTTCCAGAGTTCACTAAGTTCCTTATCCTTACCCCAACTCTGCACTCCACCATGAACCGCGCATGAGCCTACCGCTACGACTATTTTGGCCTTCTCTCGAATCTTCTTTACGAGCTCCACTTCCTCTTGAGTAGAAACGCTCCCTTCGATAAAGGCTATGTCAACCTCTCTGTCCTCATCACTGTCCCTGTCCACCATGAACCAACACTCTATCTCCACCCTGTCTAAGAGGCGGAGTATCTCATCCATCATGGCCATTTGGAGCTGACAGCCATAACATGAAGTTAAGGCATAAAACCCAATTCTAACTTTCTCGCTCATTCTTCTCACCTCAGTCCAGCAGTCCAGGGGTTGATATTATGTCGAAGTAGCCAAATACTGGCCCATCTTTACATATGTACTTCCATGAGGTGCTTGTTCCAACATTGCAGTGACCGCATTTCCCTATTCCACACTTCATTTTTCTTTCAAGCGTTACGTAAATGTTCTCAGGTCTGTACCCATAGTTTATGAGGGACTCAAAGACAGCCTTATACATTCTTGGGGGACCACAAACTGCAACTGCTGTATTCTTAGGATTTGTGTTGGCCTCAACTATAAATTGCTGTGGTCTTCCCTTTAATCCGGGCCAATCGGGGTCTCTTGTGACGCTTTGGATTATTTTAACGTTCTCTGCCTCTGCTAGATCTTTCATTGCCTCAAGCTCCTTGTAGAAGAGCAAATCCTTTCCATATCTGGCCGTGTTTATGAAGGTAATGTTTCCATACTTCCATCTGTTGTCCATTGCATATAGAAAGACACTTCTAAGGGGAGCCGTTCCAAGACCAGCTGCTATAAGGAGTAAATCCATTCCCTCCCATTCATCAACAGGAAATCCATTTCCGTAAGGCCCTCTAACTAAAACTGTGTCTCCAGGCTTGAGCTTGTGAACTACCGTTGTTACTCTACCTGCTTTTCTTATACAAAGCTCAAAGAAACCTCTCCTCATAGCAGAGGAACATATGCTAATTGGAACCTCACCTACACCAGGAATAGTAAGCTGGACAAACTGACCTGGCTTAAAAGTCCATTTCTCGGCTAGCTCTGGATCCTCAAAACGAAATAGGAACAGCTTTTCGGTGTCTGTGAGCTTGTAAACTTTGAGTACCTTTGCCTTGTGAAGAGCATATGGGTTCTCATTCGGCATCATAATGTCTTTGGACACTTTAAGAGCTCTCATAGCTCCTCACCTCCGGCAGAAGTGCCGTATGCAAATCCTCTTTTCGGAATCTCCTCCGCAACTTCAGGTGGACATGACTTATCTTCAACTCCCATAATGGTCATTAGGTTCTTCACAAAACTTATTTCCGCTGGACAGAAGTATGTGCACCTTCCGCAACCCACACAGTAGCTTATGCCAAGCTTCTCATTGTAGGAGTTTTTACAGAGATACCGGTTCATGAAACGACTCTTTTTAGTCGGCCTGAAGTTGTGATTGCCAGCAACAAGACCATGACTCCTCAGCTGACATGAATCCCATCTTCTAATTCTAACTCCAGTATCTCCATCGAGATTCGGTATGTCTTGAACTTCATAACATCTGCATGTTGGACAAACCATATTGCAGTTTCCGCATGCTAAGCAAAGCTTGCTCTGCTCATCCCACATGGGGTGCTCCATTTCCATCTCAAGCAAATATCTAAGGTTACCCCAATCCTCATGGTATTTGAACATTTGGTGCCTTTTGTTTTCAAACTTTCTGAAGTTGCATACATCCTGGCTCGTTACCTTTTCAAAGAGCTTTATGTTTTTATCAACTATTCTATGTCCTTTTGGAGTGCCAACCCTTACCAGCCATCCGTCAGGGAGCTCATGAAGGAATAAGTCGAACCCATCGTCTGCAAAATCCGTCTCCCTTAAATTACAGAAACAGTACTCATCTGGAACACAGCTAATGCCTATTATTATGCCTTTTTCCCTTCTAACCTTGTAATATTTGTCTGGAAGCTCATCCAAGTATATGCTGTCCATTATCTTAAGCCCGAAGATGTCACATGCGTGCACTCCAAAAACTACAAATGGTTCAACGTTTTCAATTACCTCCTTGTATTCCGCCTTTGAAATGCTGAATTCAAACATTTTCTCCCTTGGAAGGAAGAAGAACTTCTTCGGAGGCATTATCGTTCTGTTGTATTTAAACTCTATTTGTCTCACATCTTCAACTTCTCTGAAGTCATAGAACTTCTCTGAGATTTTTATTGGAGCGTAAAGTGTTCCCCAGTCTTTTAATCGCTCTAGGAACTCATAAGTATTTTCCTTCGGCAACTTAACATACCTCAACTCCACCACCTCACTGATGTACACAAATAGCTCCAGTGAACATTTTTATTCATCCTCATTGAAAGCTTGTTTTGTGTATAAAAAAGCCTTTCTAAACCCTTAGATTTTTAACCAAAGGTTTAACACACTAAATTTGCCCAAAACACTTTGTTTGTCTATTCTTCAAACAACAGAAACCCACATCAAAGTTCAAACAAATCACACTAATGTATATGTTTCAATCTTAGATGTACAAAAAAGCATAAAGCATATGAGAAACGGGGCATAGGGAAGAGGGGTCATAGGCAGTCCAGCTTGGGCATTTGTTATAGCCAGTTCTTTTTTGATTGTTGGAATAAGAGAAGGGAGAGGCATTTTATGGGCGTAGTTAAATATTTTCTGCATATTTTGAGGTGAGAACTTGAACGCTTAAAAATTTATCGAAGAATTAAATATAAAAAGGAGAGAACGTAGAGCTGAGTGAGAGCCATGGTAAGCAAACTTCTTGCACTGGAGGTTTATTCAAATCTCAAGGATCTCGATTTTAGAATACTCAGAGGGGTAGAACTTAATATGCGCCACTACGAATGGGTACCCCTCGAGGTAATAGCCAAGTTTACTCGAGTGGACATTGAAACTGCATCTTATCGCTTAGGAAAGCTCGACAACTGGGGACTCGTGAGGAGAAGAAGTGACATAGGCTACATAGGCTACCAGCTCACAATACATGGGTATGATGCCTTGGCAATAAGGGCATTCGCTCAAAAGGGGATAATTAAGGCAATAAGCCAAACACAGATCGGAGTAGGAAAAGAAGCCGATGTATATGTCGGGATAACTTCGAATGAAGAGAAAGTAGCCGTCAAATTTAATCGGATAGGAAGAACAAGCTTCACAAGAATAAAACTTTATAGGCCCGATTTTATCGATAAAAGACACATATCATGGCTTTACATTTCAAGGCTTGTTGCCCAAAGAGAGTATGAAGCATTGCAACTTTTGAGTCCAATAGCTAAGGTTCCAAAGCCCCTTGCATGGAACAGACATGTGATTGTTATGGAATTTATAGAAGGTGTTGAATTGATAGAGCTCGCAGACACTGATTTAACGAAAGAAGAGGCATCAGAGATATTGGACAAAGTTCTAGAGGAGTATAAGAAGATAGTTGAGTTCGGAATAATCCATTCTGATATGAGCCTCTACAACATAGTTCTTAAAAAGGATGGAGATATATTAATAATAGATTGGCCCCAATACCTAACAACCACCTTTCCAGATGCCAGATATTACTTGGAGAGAGACCTCAGAGTACTCCTGAACTCGTTTAAACGAAAATGGCGGGTAGAAAAAGACTGGAATGAGATATGGAAAGAATTTGAAGGGGCTCTTGAAAAAAGCTTAAAAGAGGCGTAGAACATGACAAGAAGAGAGGAAATCATTGCAACCCTCCTAAAAGAAGCCCAAAGAGCATTAAATGAACGAAAAATTGAGATTGCAAAAAAGAAATTCGACGAGGTAATGCATATCTCGAAAGGTTCTTATCCATGGATTTATTTTGAAGCCTGTTTTGGTTTGGTAGATGCTTTTATAGAGGAGGGCAACTACAGTGGTGCTGTAAAATGTTCAATTAGGGCACTTCTGGATGCTTCGGATGAAGAAATGTTTTCACTTGGAGTTGAAAGACTAAAAAATGTTCTTGCAATAATCAAGAAGAATAATAAGATTGAGTTACTCAAAAATAGGCTGGAAGTCCTGATCTCACAAACATCCGCTAATAAAGATCTCCAAACGTTTGTAATGGCGCTAGATGCTCTTACAAAGGGTAATCTCAAAGAGGCCCAGCTTCTGACCAGAAATATAAGATCAGAGAAGCTCAAAGAAATTGTAGAATCACTCATGGAATAACCTGCTCAACACTCTTTCAAACTGCTTTTTTTCAGGCCTTACTGGAAAATTATATGGTTCTTTGCTGGGCTTCTCGTTGTAATAGGGCCGATTGCATCCGGGGCAACCGTGAGTCATGAAGACACTCTCATCAAGAACTTCTAGAAGCTCCTCTCTGGAAAGCCCAAAGTCTACAAGTCTTCCATTCTCAAACTTAAACTCTTCCACCCTTGCTATTTTGTTTTCAATCAAATAAACTCCAATCTGCATCAATCTGTATCTGTTCAAATCTGGAGGGGCTTTGTTTTCTAATCTAGTCCCTTTAATTGGGGTAAATGCAAAAATCGAAACTTTAGCTTTTGAATCATACGCCCTCTGAACCGCCTGTAAAAACTCTTCTTCACTCTCTCCCAGCCCAAAGATCAAATGAACAAATGCCTTTCCCTCACCAAAAACATCAACAACCGCATCAACAAACCTCCACATTTCCTCCCAAGAGTACATGGAGTCCTTCACTTGATTATACACCCCTTCAGTTGCCGCATCTATTCCAACACCAATGTAATCCACCCCTAATCTTCGAAACTTTCTGAGAGATTTTTCATCTACGGGAGTTATCGAGAGGGAAACTGGAAAACTCAGAGGATAAAATGCCTTTAGAATCTTCAAGACGTCCTCCCTTAAATTTGGATAATCCACAGTTTGCAAGCATATTCTTGCAAATTTTGAGGTCTTTAACCTTTCCAAAACCTCTCCCAAGTCGAATGCGGGCCAGGTTATCCTTGAAAGCTTTTCCAAATTGGATTTGCTCTCCCTGGCCTGAACACAAAAAGCACAATTGTTTAAACATCTTCCTTTATAATACGTCATGAAATATGCTGTTGTGGGTTTTGCAAGCATTTTTCCCTTCTTAAGCCCCAAGACAACTGCGGTTCCATATGAAACCCTGATCTTCATAGTTTCTTCCTCCCAAATCCCCTGAGCAATATGAGGTTAAGCAGAGATAAAAATGTTAGCAT
>CAYNRW010000004.1:0-30011 GCA_964399725.1 uncultured Thermococci archaeon
CACCATTCCAATCTTGGGTGTTAATTTATATATCTTTTTCATATGGTCTCCAAGTGTAAATAGGCAAGCCCCCATAATTTTCAAGCCTTAGAATTCTAGGCATGAAATCAAGAGAAAATGGTAAAATATACACGGGAATTTTGACTAACTGGGCTAGTTTTAAAATTGGTTCAACAATTTCTGGGGTTGGTCGAATGGAGTATATAGCAACGGCATCTCTGTATATTCTCAAGCTCGGCGAAAAAACATTATCAACATAAGCCTCTAATCCAAGCTCTTTAGCCTTTTTAACTGCTTCTGGATTCCAGTCTACAACCAAAACATCTCTTCCAAGATTTTTTAGTTCCAAAGCTACTTTAAAGTTGAATCCAACTCCTATCTCTACAAATTTTCCCTTTGGATGCCTTTCAATTAGAAACCTGGCAAACTTCTCAAAGCTCATGAAAAATACAAGAAAAAGAGGAGTTAAAAAGTTTTTCAAAATATTGCTTTTTCGATGTTTTGTCAAAGGTGTAGATTTTTCATATCAAAAACAACATCAGCTTCCTGCCCTTTCCCAATCCTCGACTCTGACCCAAAAACTACTTCCATTTCCCAAAGATAGACATAAGAACCTTTTTTCATAAAACTCTATGATTTCACCCTCTCAACACAACTATCGTCTCTAAATCCGAAAATTTTATACATGTTGACACCTCTAATGATTATGTATCACCTTCGATGTTTAAATTATCGAAAGTGAATATTAAAAATCTTTAGGAGGAGAAAAAATGAGAGAGGAAGAAATAATTAAAATGCTTCAAAAGCTCGGCTTAACAAAATATGAAAGTTTGGCTTATATAACCCTTCTAAAACTTGGAACCAGCAAAGCAACAGATCTTACAAAAGAAAGTGGAATCCCCCATACAAGGATATATGATGTCCTGAGCTCTCTTCATAGAAAGGGGTTTGTGGACATTATGCATGGGACCCCAAGAATGTACAAGCCCGTGAATCCAGAAATAGTTTTCGAAAGACTTAAGGAAGAGATGCTAACCGATATAGAATCTATAAAAAATGCCCTTCTTAAACTCTACAAATCCGTCCATGGGGAAGACATACCAGAAATATGGACTATCCACGGATTCGAGAATACCTTAGAGAGAGCAGAGTACATAATAAGGAGTGCAAGGCGAGAAGTACTGATAAATACTCCTTTTGAGTTTCTAAGATTACTTAAAGACGAAATCAAAAAGAAAAGAGATATCATCTTTGTAATTGTGAGCAACTTTGAAGAAATCCCCGAGTGGCTTAATAAGGAAAACGTGATTTTAGCTAAAAGCGGAGGGGCTCCTTGGTTAATGGCAACTTGGATTATAGGGGATGTAGATTATGCACTCTTTTTCGGAGCACTTCCAAAGGATAGAAGAAAAGAGAAATTCTACTCCTTCTGGGGCAAATCTCCAAAGCTAATCCAGAACTATATGCATTGGTTCTACACAATGTACTTTGATAACAGTAGAGTCATAAAACCTATTGAATACGAGAAGCTTAAGAAGCCCTTTGAAATAGCTAATATAAGAACTCTCATAACAATTCTTAAACAAGCGGGACTACCAAAGGAGATAGAGGTTATAGGCCACTTTGTTGATACAAGAGAGGAGGCAATGCTAAAAGGTCAAGTTGTTAACTATGAATACACATCACTAACAGCCAACGTAACACTTAAAGATGAGGAAGGGAAAGAATGGAGAGTTGGAGGATTGGGAAGTTACTTTGAAGACATTGAAGGGGAGAAATTCATTTTGTTAGAATAAATGAAATGGGGGAAGTGACATGAAAATACTAATGCTTGGGTTTGAATACTTACCAGTAAAAGTCGGTGGACTTGCGGAAGCTATCACCAGCATTGCCGAAACTTTAGCAAAGCTTGATAATGAGGTCTGGGTCTTTACGCCCTCTCACGGCCATCTCGAGGGGAAAAAACTCTTTGAGTTTGACATCAAGATTTATGGTAGTAAAGAGAAGGTAAGTGTGTATGAAAGAACCCAAAATGGGGTTAGGGTATTTGCCCTAAGTAGTAACCTACTCGACAATAAGGATGTCTATGGTCCGGGATGGGAGGGAATGCTCAGCAAAGCCGTGCAGTTTGGAAAAGCAAGTGTTGGTCTGTTGAACTACCTAATAAAAAAGGAAGGAAAACCAGATGTCCTGCATTTCCATGACTGGCATACCGTCTTTGCCGGGGCTTTAATTAAAAAATACTTCCAGATTCCAGCAGTGTTTACAATCCACAGACTCAACAAATCCAAGGTTCCAGCTTACTATTTCCATGAATCGCATCTTGGCGAATTGGCCCCCTATCCTGAAATAGATCCAGAATACGTGGGAGCTTATATAGCCGATCTGGTAACAACTGTAAGCAAAACCTATCTTTGGGAAGAATGGGGCTTTTACAAAAACTTTGAAGGGAAAGCTACTCATGTTTACAACGGAATAGCATGTGACTTCTGGAACGAAGAACTGCTGGAAAACAAAGACCTGCCAAGGGAAGAGAGAAGAAGAAAGATCTTAGAAAGTTTAGGATTGCGTGATGGAACCACATTCATGTTCATTGGAAGATTTGATAAAGGACAAAAAGGCGTTGATACGCTCTTAAGAGCCATCGAACTCCTTGCACAAAGTTATCCGTCCGAATTTTCAAAAATGCGCTTTTTAATAATCGGAAAAGGGGATCCAGAACTCGAAACCTGGGCTCACGCCTTAGGGGCAAAATATCCAGACAACATCAAGGTAATAACTGAAATGCTGAAAAGAGAATTCACAAGAGAGCTCTATGGTAGTGTTGACTTTGTGGTAGTGCCATCATACTTCGAGCCCTTTGGCTTAGTCCAGATGGAGGCCATGTGCTTAGGAGCAATTCCTATAGGCTCGGCTGTGGGTGGAATAAAAGACACCATAATAAGCTTAGATGAAGACGAAAAAACCGCCACAGGATTGCTAGTCCCTCCAAGAGATCCAAATGCTCTCGTACAAGCATTCTTAAGAATGGTCAAGCTCAGAGAAGAAAATCCACAGCTGATAGAGAAAATGCGCCATAACGGAAAGAAAAGAACGGCCGAGTTCACATGGGAAAAAGCCTGCAGGAGGTACATAAGAGCGTATAAAAATGACATAGACAAAGCAGTTGAGTTCCTAGGGTAGGCATCAGCACCGAGATTTATCTTCACCGCTCGGAAGCGGCCAAGCTCATCATCTGCCAAAATTTTTAATTCTTTTCTCCTTTATAACCTTGAGGTGAAAATATGAATTGCCCATTCTGCAATCCACCTGAAGAGGCTTTGCTCTATGAAAATGAACACATTAGAATACTCATAGACTCTTATCCTGCAAACAGAGGACATCTTCTTGTAGTCCCGAAAAGGCACGTTGAAAATTGGAAGGAGCTCAAGGAAGAAGAGAAGCTAGCCATAATGAAAGGGGTAGAGCTGGCAATCAATAAGCTAGAGAAAGCTCTAAAACCAGATGGTTTCAACGTCGGAGCAAACCTTGGAGAAGTAGCAGGCCAGACAGTGGCTCATCTTCATATTCACGTGATCCCGAGATACAAGGGAGATACAAACTTTCCAAGAGGAGGAATAAGAAAGGCAGTTTTGAACGTTGAAGATGAAAATCTAAATCTAAGGGAAAAATGGCTCAAAAATTGCCTCACATCTAAGGAAAAAGAGATGTTAAAAAGACTATTCGCTCACATCTAAGACCTCAGCCTTTTGGAATTCTACAATTTTCTTTGGGCTTAACTTGCTCAGTCTGTTTATACTTCCCCCTCCGCCAATTACAAACTCCCTTTCAAGAACCCTCTTATCTAACACGGTCTTTACAGGAATTCCTACTGGAGGAACTTCTCCAGTCTTATAACCAGTTATCTCTTCCACCTCCTTTGGTTTCGCCATTCTGACGTTTCCAAAAATGTTTTTTAGTTTCTCCAAGCTTACCTTCGATTTCCCATCGACTATGACCAAGATGGGTTCACTCTCATTTATAATGAAGATCAAAGATTTAATTATGTTTTCGGGCTTAACACCTAAGAGCTTAACAACTTGGTTTACGCTTTTTACCTCTCCTTTGGCATCTATAATCTCTCCTCCCAGCTCTTTAACAGTCTCCTCAACTTTTATTACCTTTGCGGGATACTTCTCTTCATTCTTCTTCAACTTCCTTTTTAAGGCCTCATCGAGGTTAATGTTGAGCTCATGAGCCAGAAGAGTGAGGTATATTACTACATCAGCTATCTCATCCGCGATTTTCTCCTTCCTCTTTGGGTCTTTGATGCTTTGAAGTATCTCCTCGTTAGTATCCCATTGAAAGTGTTCCAAAAGCTCTCCAACTTCAACAGCCAATGAAATCGCAAGATTTTTTGGAGTATGGTATTTCCCCCAAAAGCGTTCATCCCTAAATTGGACTACTTTCTTTTCTATTTCTTTAAAATTCATGGGCCCTCATCCCCCTTAGGAGCGTTAGGTATTCCAGCAACTCTTTCAGTTCTTCTTTTGAAAAGCTTTTCTCGGCATCTTCCATCGGGTCAAGTGATGATAGATAATCCCGTATTTTGTTTAATCTATTAAGCTCATCCTCTAGCTCAAGAGATCTCTTGGTGAACTCCCAAGAAGTGTGCGGGCTCTCAAAAATCCTTTGCTTATTGCTGACTATAGCTATCTTTACATTCGCTATTGCCTCATCAACCAATTCTAAAAGTTCTTTTATCTTCATCTTTCACACCATTGATAATAATCAAGTAAATTATTTAAAGTTGAGTGCCAAAAATCAAAAGAGGGGAAACCTATGGACTTTGCCCTGTTTATGGAAAAATATGGATATAAAATCCTCGCAGTTATAATGTTTGGAACGGCTTTCGCAATAGTTGGAGCGGTGCTAATTGTGCCTGCATTACCAGATTTGCTAAGAGGAAGATTCTCCGAAGCCTTTCAGACATTGATGTTCATAATCCTCCTTGGAACAGCTATTGGAGGAATTCTTTATAAGACTCGACCAACCGTGGGTGGAATTTTTGGCAGATACTGGTATAGATGGAGGAGGTGAGAAAAGTGGATTTTGATCTCTTTATGGAAAAATATGGATACAAAATCCTCCTTGGAATAGTAGCGGTAGTTATTATAGGGCTTTTTGCAATACCTGCCCTTGGAATTGCAAGATTAATAAGAACATATGGGTTAGAAGTTGGGCTTATGTTCCTTATAGTGGCAGCAGCTTATGGTTTTATAGTGTGGAGAAGATCCTCCGAAGCTTATGCAGAAGCACATGGAAAGTACTTCTATGACGATAAATGGTATAAAAGAAAGTGAAATCACTTTTTACCCGGATAAGCTATTGCATCAAATGGACAGAGCTGTTCACACAGTCCACAGCCCGTACATATGAGCGGGTCAATTCTCATCTTACCCTTCTCATCATCAAATACCAGCGCTGGACATCCGGTTAGAAGGGCACATGCCTTACATCCCGTGCATTTGTCCTCTATCACTATTGGAATTTCTCCGATTTCTCCTCTTCTCAGCACTGGAATTATGCATTCCCTCTTTGCTATTATCACCGCTGGACCCTTAATCTTCATGGCTTCTTTTATGGCTTCTTTCGTTGATTTCAAATCATAGGGATCGACTGTTTTTACGTACTTCACCCCTAATGCCTTTACAAGGGCTTCAATGTCTATTTCGTTGAACTTCCTTCCTGTCTCGCTTCCTCCGGTTCCAGGATGCGGTTGATGGCCAGTCATTGCTGTGGTTCTATTGTCAAGAATCATCACAAGGACATCAAGGTTCTTATAAATCGCATCCACCAGCGGTTGCAATCCATTGTGGAAAAACGTCGAATCCCCTATTGTTGCAATTATCTTCTTGTTCATAGCTATGCTCTGACCATTAGCTAAACTAATGCTTGCTCCCATGACGTATTCTGTCCATATGGCCTCCAGAGGTGGCAATAAAGAGAGAGCATAACAGCCTATATCCCCATGAATCGGCAGTTCATCCTTTTTGAACTTTAACTCCCTAAGGGCGTCAAGTAGAGCCCTGTAGGAGCCCCTGTGTGGACAGCCAGGACACATCATAGGAGGCCTCGATGGAGCTAGGTTTTCAGCTTCCTCAACTTCTCTGGGCTTTACGTATTCCTCTCCCTCTTTGCCAAGGAGTTTTAAGAGAGCATTCTTAACCAATCTGGGAGTTAGTTCTCCTTCCAGGGGTAAATGTCCAGTACGTTTGCCGTATATAGGAACTCTTATCCCTTCTTCATAAGCCACTATCTTTATTTCCTCCTCCAGAAACGGTGCACCATCTTCCACAACTATTGCTTTTTTGACTCCTTTTAAGAACTCAACGACAAGTTTTCTTGGCAGAGGATGGGGAGTTGAAATCTTAAGGATTTTGAATCCCCCTCCAAGCTTTGGAACAACCTCCTTTACATAATTGTAGGGGGCTCCTTCGGCTATAATTCCAATTTCGCCTTCTCCTTCAACCCAGTTAAAGCCCAACTCCTCAAACTCAGCCTCAATTTCCTTTAGTGTTTTATTTAACCATTTATGTCTCTCAAGGTTACCCTTCATCGACGCCCTCACATATCTTGGAATATCTTTGTTGAATTTTGGCTCCCTCTCAAGCGTAATGAACTCTCCAACCTCAACATCAGCTGTGGTGTGGTTTACTCTAGTAGTTGTCCTGAAAATAACCGGGACTTTGTACTTCTCACTTAACTCGTATGCGTACTTTATCAAGTCATGGGCCTCTTGAACATCTGCAGGCTCTAAAACAGGTAACAAAGCAAGCTTTCCATAGTACCTATCATCTTGCTCTGTTTGAGATGTGTGCGGCCCAGGATCGTCAGCAACCAAAATAACCAACCCTCCCTCCACACCCGAATAGGCGAGGCTCATTAAAGGATCAGCAGCAACGTTAAGACCCACACACTTCATCGTCACAAGCGCCCTAAGGCCGGTATAAGCAACCCCTGCGGCTTCTTCAAGTGCTACTTTCTCATTTGGCGCCCATTCGGCGAAGATTTCAGGATTCAATTTTGCTATTGTTTCAATTACCTCAGTAGAAGGCGTTCCAGGGTAACCCGTTGCAAATGAGATGCCACTTTCAAGTGCTCCATACGCAATTGCTTCGTTCCCCATTAGGAGCTTTTTATTCACCGACTTAGGAGCAATTGTTGAAGAGGTTGAATTAGCGATTTCCATGCTCACCACCGCAATCTCTTCGTTTTAAGCCTATAAAACTTATAGTTCGGAGGAAAACCAAGAAAATCGAAGATATTTAGGTCTTCACTTCAAAAACCATAAATGTTCTCGCTATAGGATTCGGATAAACTTGCCATTCGAAATTTCCCTCTTCTATAGGCACCTCCCCATAGAGACCGCCCTCTCTTGGATCAAGACTCCTCCCTAGAATTCTGCTTTCTCCTATCTCAACAGTCATGTATCTTGGGAGCCCAATTCTCACAAAGCCTTCCTTCATTGCATACTCAATTCCCCACTTCACGGAATAAATCCCAGCATAAAGCTCCGCTATTCTAACGGCAACGCTTTCCTTCCCTATGGCCAAGATCTCAATCCCGGTTTCTTCCCAAAATCTCTTGGCTAATGGCTGTAAATCTTTGCTGAGTTCATGCCATATGGCTTTTCCTCTATCAGAAATCCTCAACGCATCTATAGTTGGATCGTCGAGCTTTCTGACCTCTATTCCCCCAAGACTAGAGTCCAAGTGAATAACATCTGGCTTTACTTTTCTCGCAAGCTTTAATGCTAGAAAAGCTTCGTCCCGTAGTGCCCTCCTTCCGCTGAGATCATACTCAAAAGGGTTAGAGTACTTTACTATACTCAGCTTGGCAGTTCTATATGGCTTCTCTACGAGAACAGCTGCAGTTGCCATTAAACCAATCGGATTGTAGTTTTCATCCAATACTGCTCCTCCCGTATCTGCCGAGACTATCCTCATCTTTTTCACCCTTTTGGTTCTAAATGGGCCTTCTTTACCATCAAAACTCCCGAAGCTGTGTAATTATCCCATATCTTTTCAGTTTCATCGAAGACTACTCTAGCCTTAAAAAATGGTGCATCTCTAACAAAAGTCTCAAATTCTCCGCCTTCGCCGGCTATATGAACCCCATACTTTTTATTGAGCATCTTCAACTCTTCAAGGGCTTTTTCATCTATTCGTCTTCCCAACCATCTTTCATCCAAACCATAGGCCGAGACCCCCACTATAACTACATCAAACCCCTGTAGAATTAAGGTTCTCATGTACTCTTCAGGATCAGCTTTCCAGAAGGGTGTAAAGACCTTTATTCCAAGCTCCTCTGCAATCCGTTCAACTCTTTCTTTTTGGTATTGACTAGCCAACGCTCCAGCAATGATTCCATCTATTTTTAATCCTTCAAGGACACTCTTTAAATCTTCAACTTCTCTCTCCTTCTCACCTTTTGTGAACCCTTTAACAAGGGGAATTCCAATAGCCCTCGCCTGGAGCTCCGTGAGATGAACGTTTGGGACATGATACATGTAGCTCTCTTCACTCTCGGAATGCATTGTGACGAGATATTTAACATCAAAACCTTCCTTTAATGCCCAGTAAAGAGCATATGTAGAGTCTTTTCCTCCAGAAAAAAGTACCACAACCCTCATTTTTGGCCCTCTTCACATTTTGAAAAATAGTTAACAGAGTATTTTAAAAAATTTTGGAAATCAGAGATATTCTAAGGCTTTTTCCGTTTTTTTGTCAAAAAGGACTATCTTGTCCTCATTCGGCACTATCGTGACTTTTTCGCCAAATCTAAACTGTTCCCTTTCTGATGCAAAGACTTTAACAACAACATCACTATCAACTGCCACCGTTACAATCTGCTCTTTTCCCAATGGCTCAAAAGAATATACTTCTCCCCTAATCCCCTCCCTTTCACCCTTAACTACCTCCGCATCATGTGGCCTAAAGCCAAAAAGCACCTCTGTTATGTTTAGTTTTTTAATAATCTCTTTATATTGCCCCGGCACCGGAATTCTGCTTTGGTAGATCCTAAGCATCTCTCCTTCAATCTCTGCCTCAATAAAATTCATAGGCGGACTTCCCAAAAATCCTGCCACAAACTTATGCATTGGTTTGTAATACACCTCATCTGGCTCTCCCACTTGCAAGATTTTTCCCTCTCTTATGATTGCTATTCTATCGGCCATTGCAAGGGCCTCAGCCTGGTCATGAGTAACATAAACAGCAGTAATCCCCAGCTCTTTTTGCAACCTCTTAAGCTCGGCTCTAACTTCTAGCCTCAAGAGAGCATCCAAATTGCTTAAAGGTTCATCTAAGAGCAGAACATCAGGCTCCTTAACGAGTGCCCTTGCAATGGCAACTCTCTGCTGCTGACCGCCGCTAAGTTGCCAGGGGTATCTGTCTAAAAGGTGATCTATGTGGAGCATCTTTGCCACTTCTTTCACTTTTTTCTCTATCTCTTCTTTGGGAGCTTTTTTAAGCTCAAGTGGGAATGCAATATTTTTGAACACCCTCATATGAGGATATAATGCCCAGTTTTGGAACACCAATCCAACATTTCTGTCTTTTGGTGGAAGCTCTGTAACATCCCGTTCATCAAAATAAACCTTTCCAGATGTCGGTTTATAAATGCCCGCTATTGTGTAGAGCAGAGTGGATTTACCGCTTCCTGAAGGTCCCAACAATGCCATGAATTCTTTTTCTTGAATTTTCAGGCTTATATTATTCAACGCAATGAATTTACCAAACTTTTTGGTTATATTCTCCAGAGTTACGCTAACCATTATCTTCACCCCATTATCCTTTAATTCCTCCAACGTATGTTTTCAGGAGGAGCTGGTGAGCTAATACAAAGAATATTATTGTTGGCAGTAGATAAAAAGTCCCCACTGCAGCTATTAGAGGCAAATGAGTGAATTCGACTTCGAGATTGCTCTCGATGTATGTTGCCAGAGTTGGATCTATAAGGAATGTTCTTACATATATCAAATCTCCCCATCCTGCCAAAAAAGCAAAGATTGCAATAGCCATTATCCCAGGTTTTATCAGAGGAACCATTATGTCCTTCCACACCTTTATCCTTGATGCTCCATCAATTATCCCAGACCACTCAAACTCCCATGGAATGGAGTCAAAGAATCCCTTCATTAGCCATACCGACATTGGTATTTCAAGAGCTCCCCTTGCAAGAATAACGTAGAGGAATGAATAAAATCTCAGTGCCAAAGGGTTTGTTGGTAATGTTAACCTATACATGAAGTAAACTCCTACTATTAGTGAGACCCCTGGAAATGAGTGCAGAAGCAGGAGAAATATCATGCTTTTCTTTCTTCCCCTGAATCTCATTCTTGAAAGGGCGTATCCTGCCATCGTGCTTATAAGCACAACTAAACCTGTTATTCCCAAAGCTACAAGAAGCGTTGTAAGTGTATAGTGCCAGATATTAACAGTTATCCCTCCAGTTATAGCGGTTTTTCCTTTAAATACATTTATCCAGTTTACTACAGTAGGTCTAAAGGATGAGAGACTCAAACTGGTGAACATTTCCTCACTGAAGCTTGATAGAATGAGCAATAGATACGTTATGATAATGGGGGATGCTGCTAAAATTAATGCAAGAAGTATGATTATCTCATTCTTTTTGGATATTGTCTCTATATCATGCATTATAGATCACCCCTTGGTTCTCTCATCATCTCCTCAAATTTCATTACCTTCAAAATCAGGAAACCAAGTGAAACTCCAAGTATGGATAGCAAAGTTGCAGCTGCAGCTGCAAGCCCCTGTTCCTGCCTTCCCCTACCGAACGCTGTCGTATAGACGTAAAGGGCTAAAGTACTTCCATAGTCATTGTTAACAATACCCCATGCCACAAGAGGATAAAGATGGAAATACGTTAAGAGTAAGCTCATGAGTTGCCATATCGTTGCATACATTATATGCCATTTTATCATCGGAATTAAAATTTTTCTTGAGATCTCCCAATTTGAGGCACCATCAACCCTTGCCGCTATCACTAATTCCCTGGGGATATGACTCAAAGCCGAACTAAAAACTAACATTCCATAGCTAACCCCAACTATCGCATTTACAAAAATTATAACCCCCCATGCTCCCCACGGGATCATTTGACCCCAGGCAAATGGGGAATCGATAATTCCCAATTTCATCAAAATAGAATTTAGAGTTCCTATTTCACTATTGTGGAAGAAATAGTACCAAAGAAGGCCAAAAACTGCTACAGGCGTCATTCTGGGTAAAAGCCAAATAACCCTCATAAGCGTTGAGGCATCTTCCCTTATGAAGAAGGTTCCAAGAGCTAATAACAGCCCTCCAATTATGTTTATCATGAGAGTTATAATAACGAAAACTACAGTTGTCTCCAAGATTGATTTAAAAGAGGGATCATAACGCATCATGTGTATAAGTCTTTCGTAATTATAAACACCTATAAAATCATGAAGGTATTTTAAATTCCAATTCATTGTTGGTGTGAAACTCGCATATAAGCTAACTATTAGTGGAACGAGATAAAACAACACAACAATAAGGATCATTGGAGAAAGAAAAAAGAAAAGTTCAAAAAGTTTGGACCTCCCCATTGGAATCACCTCAAGGGAATGTCCAATCTTCTGGAACCTTTCCGACGATCTCTACATTCTTTGTTAATTCTGGATCAGCTTTTATCTTCTGAATTATGTATTCAACTCCCTCCTTTGGTGTCATTTGTCCTCTAAGCACTTTATCAATTGCATCTTTAAAGATGTCCGCTAATGCAGGATATTGGGGATGCGCTGGTGTTAAGTTGGTGTATTCAAGCATGTAACTAACATCAGCTAGGAATTGAGCATTTATTGGGTTTACTGTCTTTGCAACTATTTCACCTATGTGCTCCTTAACTTCTGAACTTAAGTCAAGATTGAGATTCCTTAAATCATTAAGCCACTTTTCATCTTTAATTAAGTCCGCTGCAGCCTTTCTAACTGGAAGGTGTGCCGAGATAACACTGTGAATTGCATTAATATCTGGGTCGCTTGCTTTCACTATTATCAGGAATGCAAGCTTGTGATATACATCTTTGAGCTCATCGTACTTTGGATTTTGTGCACCAGCTTCCGAATTAATCATCCATACATATGGCTGGCTTAAAGTTACTGGCTTTTGACCCTTCTCACCAGCTGGGAACAATGTGTAGTAGAACCATTCCTTAACTTCTTCTGGCTTAAGGGCTCTTGGAGTTCCCTCTTTTGAATAATACTTTTTGGTTTGCCATTCAGTCCAGTGCCATGTGCCACCTATGAAGAACATAGTCTTTCCTTCCACAGCGCTTGGATGTATTTGCTTAGCCCAATCCCAGCTCATTATGTCCTTTGCAAGTAATCCATCTTGAGCGAACTTCCATTCTGTGTAAAACCACTTATAAACCGCTGGGACATCCAAAACAAGCTTACCTGTGTCTTTGTTATAGAGCTTTCCACCAAATGCAAAGATGAACTGGATTAAGTCCGGATGTGCCGAGCCCTTCCTGTGAACAAGACCCCACTCTGCACATCCCTTCTCCTTTGCAGTTTTTGCTAAACTGTAAACATCGCTCCATGTAAACTCTCCATTCTTCACTTTCTCATTAATCCCGTTTAAATTGATTCCAGCACATTTTGCTACATCTGTTCTGATGTAAAGTGGTCTTGCCTCGGTGTCCTGTGGCAAGCCATAAAGCCTGTCTTTCCATTTTGATGCTTCGATAAGGGCCGGGTAAAAGTCGTTTAACTCGTTCTTGTAGGCATTTGCAAATTCCGTCACATCCAGGATATATCCTTCTTCTGCAAGAGTTGGTATATATGCATATGAATTAGCAAAGAAGTCTCCAGCTTGTTTAAGTGGCTGCTTGCTCATATATTCTTGGAAAATTTCCTTGGGATTTGCAACATACTTTACATCAACTGATATTTTCACGTTCACATTATTCTCCGACCAGATTTTGTTTATTCTTTCTGCAGCTTCTACTATTCCATAAACCCTCATGATGCTGTTTGGGTCCCCTCCGCTCCATGCACTAAACTTAACCTCGCTAATGCCATTTTGCTCAAGAACTTTTCCAATAGAGACCACATCCTGCTCAAGATTTCCAGTTAGTTCAACTTCTTTAGCAACTGTTGGGGAAGTTGTTTCTGTGGGTTTTCCCCCAATACAGCCACTTGCAACTACTCCTAAGACCAGAATTCCCAAAAACAAAACCGCTATCTTGCCTTTCATCCTACCCCCTCCAATCGGTGGGTGCTTGAAAGACCCAAAGCTCATAAAGTTTTATTTACAATAATAATTTATAAAGATTTCTTTTAAACCCTGATACTGTCAGGATAAGTTTGGCATCACCTCCAGAAATTATAAACTGCAAAGACTTTCCACCCAGCTTTGAACTGAAGTAAAAGAAGACTTATATGGGAACTTGTCCCAAAAACGTCCTTCTTGTTTCGCTTGGAATTTCTCCGGACTTTAACTTCCTCGACCAATAACTTCCGCGCCACACTCATGACCAGAATTAACTATCAACAACACTTCACTGTTATCTTGACAGTCTCCTTTAGTCTGGGTTGATATATGCACCACCAAAAGTGTTATATATGACTATAAAAGATTATAAATCAAAAAATATTTAATAGATATAAAATAACAATAGCGGGGTGAAAACATGACTCGAGTTGTAATACTAGGCCAGGGATACGTAGGAAGTATTTTTGCTCTTGGAGTCGAGAGAATAAAAGTGGGGGAACTCGGCTACTATGGAATCCCCCTCCAGAACGAGCTTCCAATAAAAGTTGAGGACATAGAAATCGTTGGAAGTTATGACGTCGACAAAAATAAAATCGGAAGGTCTCTCTATGAAGTGATGAAAAACTACTGGGATGGTAAAATTCCAGAAACCCTCAAGAACATAACCGTAAGAAAAGGAATTCATCTCGGAAGCCTAAGAAACCTCCCCATAAAGGCCGAAGGACTTGAGGACGAAATGCCCCTTAGGGAAGCCATTGAAAAACTCGTTGAGGAGTGGAAGGGGCTTGATGCAGATGTTATAGTCAACGTCTGTACAACTGAGGCTTTTGCTCCCTTTGGCAACAAAGAAGGGCTTATAAAAGCAATTGAAAATAATGAAAAAGAAAGATTAACTGCAACTCAAGTATACGCTTATGCTGCCGCCCTTTATGCAAAGGAAAGAGGAGGAGCGGCTTTTGTAAATGCTATTCCTACTTTAATAGCAAATGATCCCGCGTTTGTTAAACTTGCTAAGGAAAGCAACCTGGTTATTTTTGGCGACGATGGAGCCACCGGTGCAACGCCACTAACAGCAGACATCCTAGCCCATCTAGCTCAGAGAAACAGATACGTTAAAGACATAGCTCAGTTCAACATTGGGGGCAATACTGATTTTCTGGCTCTCACGGACAAAGAGAGAAACAAAAGCAAGGAATTCACCAAGTCAAGCATCGTTAAAGACCTCCTTGGCTATGAGGCTCCTCACTATATTAAACCAACCGGATTCCTTGAGCCACTAGGAGACAAGAAGTTCATTGCCATGCACATCGAGTACGTTAGCTTTAACGGAGCAGTCGACGAGCTTGTAGTAACTGGAAGAATTAACGACAGCCCTGCTTTAGCGGGATTGTTAGTTGATCTAGTAAGGTTGGGCAAAATGGCAGCGGAAAGGAAGGAATTTGGAACCATCTATGAGGTTAATGCCTTCTACATGAAAAATCCAGGGCCAAAAGAAAAAGGCAATATCCCCAGGATAATAGCTCACGAAAAGATGAGGATGTGGGTGGGATTGAAGCCAAAATGGCTTTAACCCCTTAGCTTTTTCTTTATTACTCTCTTCGCCACTTTAAGAACTTCCTCCGGCTTTGCCTTGAATCCTCCTCCCCTTGCCAAAACTTCACTTCCACCTCCGCTGCCACCAACCTCTCCGAGCACTTCTTTAAGAAGTTCGTTCATAGAAATACCTTCTATATTCTTGTTCTTTGCAAAGATCACATAATTGCTCCCAGCCGCCAAAATTACTGTATTGGGGTTCTTGTCCACGAGGTACACAATAAATGCCTGCGCATCTTTCATCTCCATAGACTCAATGTAGGAGACTACCCTTACTCCTTCAATTTCATCAGCGTTAGAAAGCAGTGCTTTACTCTTCCATTCCCATAGTTCCTTTCTAAGTTCAGCTTTTTGTCTTTCAATGGTCTCAACCTCTTTTTTTAGCTCCTCCACCCTTTCAATTAGTGGTCTGTTTTTGTTGGCCATCCTGTCTAAGCTTGTCCAGTAATCTTCCAAGAGCTTGTTTAGGTATATAAGGGCTCTATATCCACAGGCAAACTCTATACGCCAGATGTTCTTGGTTTTTTTGTAGAAGCTGAGAACCTTTATGAAGCCTACTTCTCCGGTGCTTTTTACGTGGGTTCCTCCGCATGGAATTAAATCAACATCCCCTATCTTCACCAGCCGAATTTTCCCCGATACTTTTTTGGATAGAGGTTTTCTAAGGTCTGAGCTTATCTCTTCAGGAAGCTCTTCATACTCCTTAACCTCTACAGGAATACCTGCCCAAACAACCTCATTGGCCTCGAGCTCTGCAGCAAGAATGTGTTCCCAAGTTAGTTCCTCATCAAAATTGATCTCAATTTTATTGTAATCAGGGAAGATCTGGAATCCCATGGTATCGCTGTTGTACATTCTTTTCAGGATTGCAGAAAATATATGCTGACCAGTATGCTGTCTCATGTTTTCGTATCTCCATTCCCAGTCAAGTTCAAGCTCAACTTCCTCCCCTTTCTTAGGAGATCTGCCTATGAGCTTTCCTTCATGCCAAATTTTATCTTTTCCCTCTACTTTTTCGACTTCAATCCTAAAACCCTCTCCTTTTATTACCCCTCTGTCGCTGGGCTGTCCACCACCTTCGGGGTAGAATATCGTCCTATCGAGCAATACCCTAATTCTACCGTCTTCAACCTCAACATCCTCTACCTTTGCAGAAGCCTCTCTTAGGTACGAATCTATGTAGAACAATTTGAGCGTCATAGTTTCCACCATAGAAAAATCCCAATAAAAAGATAAAAAGCTAACTAAGCCTGAGCTTTAGCCTCAAGAAGTGCCTTGACTCTCTTCAATCTGAAGAAGTTTTCCCTCTCCATTTCATCTAAATGCTGGCTTATATACTTCACAGTTTCTTTCATTCTTGGAATAATAATGTATTCCAGAGCATTAACTCTTCTCTTTGTCTTTTCAATCTCTTTAGCAAGTCTCTTCAATGTTTCCTCTACTTCTGCCAGCCTTATAGCTAGCTCGAGAACTTCTTCAAATTTTTCCGATGCAATATCCACCTTAGAAGAACTTGAAACAAAAGCATATCCCCTCTCGCTGGGGTTCCTTTTAAACTCCTCCGCTTCAATTAAAGGCACAGGCACTCCCATAATGTTTCTTTTTTTAATTTCTATCTCTTTATTTGGCTTTACGCTGAGGGCTATCTCGCTAAGCTTGACAATCCCCGTATCTATCTCAGCCAATCTAAGTTGTTCAAAAGCTTCCGCTATCTTCTGATTGAGCTCTCTCCTTAGTGCTAGAGCCTCATCGTATATAGTGAAGAATTCCATAATAAGAGCATCCTGCTTCTCCTTGAGAATTTTATGTCCTTTTTCAGCCAATTTTATTCTTCTCTTTAGTTTCAAAAGCTCCATTCTGGTTGGCTTGATCTTTAGTATCTTCGCCATTTAACTCACCTCAAAATAAAAGAGGTCAAGAGGAGTGCCTGTATTTTGGATGATACTTCTCTATGTACTTCCTCTCTACCCTCTTGAGCTCTGATTCTGGCAGTATTGATAGGAGATCCCATCCAAGATCGAGAGTCTCAAAGATTCCTCTGTCCTCATCATAGCCCTGAGCGACGAACTCTCTCTCAAACCTGTCTGCAAATTCGAGATACTTTCTATCGGTCTCGCTTAAGGCCTCTTCACCCACAACCGCTACAAGGTCTCTTAAGCTCCTACCCTCAGCGTAAGCCGCATAGAGCTGCTGGCTTAGCTGGGAGTGTTCTTCCCTTGTTCTTCCTTTCCCTATACCATCCTTCATCAATCTGCTAAGGCTTGGAAGAACGTCAATTGGGGGATAAATACCTTTTCTATGTAAGTCTCTGCTCAAAACTATCTGCCCTTCTGTAATGTAACCTGTAAGGTCTGGAATTGGGTGGGTAATATCATCGTCAGGCATTGTGAGTATCGGCATTTGGGTTATGCTTCCCTTTCTTCCCCTAACTCTACCAGCCCTTTCATAAATCGTCGCTAGATCGGTGTACATGTAACCGGGGTAACCTCTCCTCCCTGGAACCTCCTCTCTTGCTGCTGAAATCTCACGCAAAGCTTCCGCATAGTTAGTCATGTCCGTTAAAATGACCAAAACCTGCATGTCATAATCAAAAGCCAAATATTCGGCAACTGTGAGGGCCATTCTTGGAGTAATAATACGTTCAATGGCAGGATCATCTGCAAGGTTAAGGAACAGCACTGCCCTCTCAATTGCTCCAGTCTCCTCAAAGCTCTTCTTGAAGAAGTTTGCTTCTTCATAGGTAATACCCATTGCGGCAAATACCACAGCGAACTGCTCTTCCTCACCTAAAACCTTTGCCTGTCTTGCAATCTGAGCGGCAAGCATGTTGTGGGGTAAACCGCTACCACTGAAAATTGGGAGCTTTTGTCCTCTAACTAGGGTGTTCATGCCATCTATTGCCGAAATACCAGTTTGAATGAAATCTCTTGGGTATGCTCTCGCCACAGGGTTAAGGGGAGCACCATGAACATCTCTCCTATCTTCCGGGATTATCTCCGGTCCACCATCGATTGGCTCACCGATACCGTTGAATACTCTTCCAAGCATGTCCATTGACACTGGAACTTTAAGTGTCTCTCCAGTGAATCTGACTCTTGTTGTTTTTACATCTAAATCTCTGGTTCCTTCGAAAACTTGGACGATAGCCAAGTCTTCTCTAGCCTCTAACACCTGTCCCTTCCTCTTTTCTCCACCTTCGACTTCTATTTCAACAACTTCACCGTAAGCTACCCCTTTAACACCTTGAACTATCATCAAAGGACCGTAAATCTTGCTTATTGTGGAGTATTCCATTCCGGGCATTTCTATCACTCCCCGTATTTCTTAAAGAGTTCCTTAAACTGCTCTTCTGTCTTTTCCATTAATGAAGCAATCTCCTCAACATTTGGATTGTACTTCATTCTCCCTATTTCCTCCCTAACAGGGAGCTTTGCAATTTCCTCCACTGGAATTCCCGCGTCTATTGCCCTCATGGTGTGGTGGTAGAAATTCAGTATGACCCTCATCATTGTTATTTGCTTCTTTGGAGGACAATATGTATCAACCTCGTGGAAAGCATCTTGCTGGAGATAATCCTCTCTAATCATTCTTGCCACAAGAAGGATAGCCCTTTCCCTCTCTGGCAATGCATCTGGACCCACTATTCTAACTATCTCCTCCAATTCAGCCTCTTTCTGCAGAAGTGCCATTGCCTCATCTCTCATCGCTTTCCATTCTGGATCAATGTTCTTGTGCCACCACCCTTTTATGGAGTCCACGTAGAGGGAATAACTTGTAAGCCAGTTAATAGCCGGAAAGTGCCTCCTTCTTGCTAGATCTGCATCCAACGCCCAGAAGACTTTAACGACTCTTAGAGTGTTCTGGACAACAGGATCACTCAAGTCGCCACCCGGAGGTGAAACAGCTCCAATAACACTCACGCTTCCAATTCTATCATCACTTCCCAGAGTCCTTACTCTACCAGCTCTCTCGTAGAACTCAGCTATTTTCGAAGCAAGATATGCTGGATACCCCTCTTCACCGGGCATTTCTTCAAGTCTTCCAGAGATTTCTCTCAAAGCTTCGGCCCATCTCGAGGTTGAATCTGCCATTAAAGCTACGTTATACCCCATATCTCTAAAGTACTCTGCTATTGTAATTCCCGTATAAATAGAGGCTTCTCTTGCCGCAACAGGCATGTTTGAGGTGTTTGCTATAAGGACAGTTCTTTCCATTAACGGCTTCCCCGTTCTTGGATCTTTAAGCTTGGGGAACTCCTCAAGAACATCCGTCATCTCGTTTCCTCTTTCACCACAACCGATGTACACAACAACCTCAGCGTCGCTCCACTTGGCTAACTGGTGCTGGGTGACTGTCTTTCCCGATCCGAAGGGTCCGGGAATAGCTGCAGTTCCGCCTTTTGCCTGCGGAAAGAAAGTGTCAATAGTTCTCTGCCCGGTAATTAGTGGAACCTCTGGAGGAATCTTCTCTTTGTAGGGTCTTTTAACTCTAACAGGCCATCTTTGGTACATTTTGAGCTCCCTTATTTCTCCATTTAGAGTTTTAACCTTTGCAATAACTTCCTCTACTGTGTATTCTCCCTCTTCAGCAACCTCTACTATCTCACCTTCAATCCCAGGAGGAACCATTATCCTATGCTCTATAATGCTCGTTTCAGGAACAACACCTATTATGTCTCCACCCGTAACCTTATCACCAACCTTTACTCTTGGTATGAAGTGCCACTTTTTGTCTCTTGGCAAAGCTGGAGCGGTGAGTCCTCTTCCAATGAAGTCTCCACTCTTCCCTCTCAAGATCTCCAAGGGTCTTTGTATTCCATCATAGATTGAAGTCAACAACCCTGGACCAAGTTCAACACTCAAAGAGGCTCCCGTTCCGATAACAGCTTCGCCTGGTTTAACACCTGCAGTTTCTTCATAAACCTGGATAACAGCCTTGTCGCCCTCTAATCTGATTATCTCCCCAATAAGTCCAAGTTCTCCAACTCTGACGACCTCATACATTCTTGAACCTCTCATCTCATCAGCCACAACTAATGGCCCAGTAACTCTAATTATCCTTCCCATGTTTTTCACCTCTTTATCTCTACACCTATGGCTTTTCTAACAATTTCCCTCAATTGTTCCTCACCATAGAGGGACCCATACTTATCAGGAATTTGGAGAATTATCGGGAGAGTTACGTCAGGAATTTCAATTTTTTGAGCCAGCCGTTCTGTTATAAGAATCACACCAATATCTTCCCTTTCTATGAGTTCTTTAAGTTTATTTCTTGCTCTTTCCAACTCACGAGTATTTTCCCCAAACGAATACGCTTCATGAACTCCAGCAAGCCTAAAGCCGAGTGTAGTGTCTTTATCCCCAAGAACCACTATTTTCATGGCAACTCACCTACTGCTTTCTTTATGATCTCTGGTTTTACGTTGTCCTCTATCAGCTTTGCTATTGCTTTGAGTTTTCTTATTTCACTTTCTTTTTGAAGGATATAACTCAAAGGTACTGCAATGCTCAATGGATAAAATCTTGTCAGCTCTGCCATTCTCTGAAGTATGTACCTGTCAAATGCCCTTTCAAATGCCGAAATATCCTCCAGTATCTCCTCTCTGTACTCTCTTATTATTCTCGAGTATCGTGTAGAGTCCAATTCTGCCAAGACCATCTCGACATCTTCCATGTTTGCAAGGGCCTCAAGGGTCTTTCTTTTTATCTTACCACCGGGTATAAAGGAATTTCTAAGTTTTTCCGCTCTTAACCCATGAATCTTTCCCCTGAGTATCGTGCTTAGATTTATCTTGTCAATTTTTAAGCTTACAAACTCCTCCAGGATAATCCGTTCCTCGTCTTTTCGTGAGGCAGCATATTTAGAGAGCTTTAGGTAATGGTTTTTGTATAGCTCCGTCTCAAATTCTTCTGGTGTTATCTCCTTTAATAGAAGCTTTTGATAAGCTTCCTCATATTCTGTTCCTTCAAGTATAACGAGTATCTCTTCGAAGCTCTTTGCTTCAGCAATGGCCTTCACTTTTTCAACCATTATGCCAATTTCGTTTATATAGTCTCTAGCAACTTCCCCCCTTAGCTTTGCTTTAACAGAAGAAGATATGTTCCTAATGTCCCATTCTTCAAGAAGAAGCCTGAAAAACTCTCTAGTCCTCTTGGGAAGAATCTTAAGCAGGAGCCCATATATATCTGCCAAAGCCTTATCAAGAGCCCTATCTATGTTTTCCGAGTTCAAAACTGGGAGGGCAGTTAAGTAGGGTTTATAATCCGTATCCTCCAAGTTCATAACAAAGTTATTTAGGGTTTTTGATTCTGCTAATTCATTGAACTTCTGCTCTGTGAAAAACCTTGCCTCCATTGCCCTAATTCTAGCATTCGGGTACGAATAGGGAGTATACTTCCACAAAATTTGTCCGGTTTTGTAAGCTACCCACGTGAATATAACCGCCAGACTTGTATCAAGGATCGCCGTTATGGTGCTTACTTCCACTTCCCTCACCTAAACAGAGTTTTTGCTATTCTAGAGCGAAGCTCACTTTGGAATCTCTCCATTCTTGCTTCAAAAGTGTTGTCTATTCTTATGCTTCTATCGGGGTTGTATATTACCACTCCACCTATGGTCTCTATTGGTGCTCCTATTTCTATTTCAACGTCCTTTCCAAGCTTTTCTTTTGCATCCTTCTTGACCTCTTCTAAGTGCTTCTCCAGGAGGGATAAAGTTTCTTTATTGGAAGAGACCACTACTCTTTCTTCTCCCAGTTCCTTAATTCCTTGAATAATCAATTCCTTGATAATCTCAAGGTATTCCTCTTCCGGTATTGAAGCTAGCCTCTTCCTTAATGCCTCTAACACCTTATTAATGAGTTCCTCCTGAAGCGCAAGCCTCTTCCTCCTAACCTCAAGCTTCGCATTGGCAATTATCCTCTGTTTCTCAAGTTCTGCCTGTGTTTGAGCTTTTCTAATTATCCACTCGGCCTTGACCTTTGCTCTTTTTTCAGCCTCTTTTCTAAGTTCTTCTGCCTTTTTTTCTGCCTCCTCTAAGATATACTTTATCTTCAGCTCTGCCTCCCTGTTGATCTCTTCGATAATTAGCTTTGCTCCTTCCATTAGTGACTCCTCCTCGAAATAATAGGGAGAAGGCTCAGAAGCCAACTCCCGTAATTATAAGGATCAACGCTCCAACGAGACCGAAGATTGCCATTGTCTCAGCCATAGCTGCAAATATAATCGCTTGGGTGAATGTCTTGGGATTCTTTGAAACTGCTCCAATTCCAGCCGAAGCAATTATACCCTGGGGAATTGCTGATAGACCTGTTAAACCAACTGTTAAACCAGCGCCAAGAAGAATTGCTGCTTTAATAAGATTTTCACTTGTATTCTCTGCAAACTTAAATCCTCCTCCAAGTATGCCAGAGACGAGGGCAATTAGGAACAAAGTTATCAACCCATAAATACTCTGAGTCATTGGAAGGCCCTGTAAGACTAAGGCATTTCTAAAGTTTTTCTCATCTTCTGCAACTGCCCCTGCTGCTGCAGCTCCAGCAATTCCAACACCAAATGAAGAGGCTGCCCCAGCTATGCCTGCCGCAAGTGCGGCGCCTAATGCAACGTAAACTATTGGTTCCATCTCTTAACACCTCCTAAATTTCTAATTCAAGTTCAGATACCTCTCTTTTAGCTTTAAACGGTTCAAATTTTTTGCCTTCACCCGAGTAAAATGTTCCAAAAAATTCAACATAATGTAAACGTAAAGCGTGAACAAAGGCCCCAAGAGCATTTATTGCTGTTGAAAAGATGTGTCCTCCTATAAATACCACCAAACCAACTGCTATGCCTAGAGGTACTGGGCCTATCTTGAGACCCCAGATCATTGTGACTATTATGTTTACTACCATCGCTATTCCTGCTGTTGCCAATGCCAATGCCATTAGCCTAGCGTAGCTTAACCAGTTGCCAATAAATCCAAAGAAATCTGAGATTGTCATCAATAACCTCATCAGTATTGGCAAATCGCTTCTGATTTCGGAGATTACAAAGAGAACAATGCCTGGTAGCAAAAATGCCTCTCCCAATGTAACACTTGTAAGTCCTGCCATTGAAAGGGCAAGGAAGATCACTCCTAGAATTATGAGCATCCATGGAAGCTGCTCTAGTACTGCATTAACTGTTTCTTTGTTCTTTATTTTGACTATGAAGCCTAATGTATAGCCGATAAAGAGATGAAGTAGCCCAATTGCCAGTGCCAATCCCAAAACAACTAATGCTCCCCTCATTGGATCTAAAAGTGCTGGCACATTGATTCCTGCCCTCTGAAAGGCATCTCCGAAGTAACTGCCAAAGAGTATTCCCATTACAATAGTGAAAAATGCGCTCCAGAGCAAAATATTTGAGAACTTATAAACGCCGTCATTAAGCTTTTTGTGTCCCATTGTAAGCAGTGCAGCTACTATCGCTATTATAAGCCCATACATAAAGTCAGTTAGCATAAAGCCAAAGAAAAATGAGTATGTGAAAGCCAATATAGGAGTTGGATCCAGTTCGTTGTATTTTGGAACACCGAACATTTCGGTTAGCATTTCAAAAGATTCAATGAATTTGGGATTCTTCAGCTTTACAGGTATTTCATCGAGTTCCTTTGGCGTTGGAGGTCTTATATTTATATATATTTTACCATGGGATATTTTATTAAGCCCCTCCATAATTTTTGGGACATCTTTCTTTGGCAACCATCCGGTAAGGGCAAAAGTCATGTTTGTTCTTACTAAATTGCCTAACATGTTCGCCTTTTCCCGCTCATTTTCCATGATCTCCCGATAGAAAACTAACTCATCATGGTATTTTTCAGCAAGAACTTTTGCCTCTCTTTTTGCTGCTTCCAGCTCCTTATTGAGCTTTGTTATCTCTTTTTGGAGCCCTTTTATGGCATCTTTTGGTTTCCCTTTCACTTCAGGTACCTCAATTCTTTCAAAGGAATATTTTGCAAGGATAGGATTGGCCTTATCGTAGTCTTTTTTCAGCAGGGCAATTACAACAAGAATCTTTCCCTTCAGGTCTCTTGAAATATGCACTAATTTGTCATTAAGGGCTTTTTTCAGTTCTTCAATGAGAGGCAAAAATTTGTCTTTTTCAATAAAACCGACAACTATTTCGACATTTTTTGTAGGTTTGAGGTACTCTACCTCAATATCCAATACCGAGAGCAACTCCAAGATTTCTATTTCCGTTCTTACTCTCTCTATTTCAGTATTCAAGGAGGTTATCTTGCTCTCAACCTTTTTTATTTCTGGTTCGGCATTTTCGAGAAAACTTTCAATTTCCTTTATTAGCTTCTCAATTCCCTCATATCTGCATTTTTTCTTTGGTTTTAATTCCGGAAAAATGAATCCTTTAATGCCACCTTTTGTCTGCTCCTTGTAACCTTTCAAGAAATCTATAAGACGAGAAAGACTAATGCTGTAAGATGCAGCCTTCCTATAAAACTCATTGGGAGCATCCTTCTGAGCAAGATCCACATCAATTTCTCGGATCTCCAGAACGCCCTCCTCATGGAGATATGTCAAGATAGAGTCCTTATACCTGTTTAAGCTCAACACCTCTATCTTGGTCATCTCTTCCGGTTTGAACATCTTTCACCTACCTCTAATGAGCTTTATTGCCTCCTCAATTGCTTGTTCAAAGTTTTGGGTTGCTCTAACCTTTATCTTCTCAAGGTCTTTTTCACCCTCTTCGGAGATCTTTTTTGCCTCTTGTTCCCCTTCTGATTTCTTTGCTTCTATAAGAGAATTCGCCTTTTCTTGAGCTTCTTTTAATATTTCCTTCTCAATTTTTTTAGCTTCTTCTTTTGCGCGCTTTATTCTCATCTTTGCTTCTTCTTTTGCTTTTTCAATCCTTTCTTCAGCTTTTTTCTCGGCCTCCACAATTTCTTTAATGATTGTCTCCATGAGAAGCCCTCCGATGAATTTAATGAAAATAACCAGTACAAAGGAGTGTTAAGTAAACACCTTAAATAATTTATGCTCAAAGGTGCACAAAAGAGAACAGAAAAGATGAAAATTTTTGCATAAGTGATAAAATAATAAAAAAGATTCAGGGGTTAATTTGAACACAATTCAACTTTGTGCCTCACCACCTTTCTTCTGTTCAAAGATTTTCTTGATCTCATTTAAGACCGAATTTTTAGCAAAAACGACTACTTCACCTTTTTTGGGCAGTTTCGTATCTCCCGAAGGGATTGTTAGGTTCCCCTTTTCGTCATACACTGCTACTATAAGAGAGTCCTTTGGCAAGTTGAGCTCTTTTACTGGTTTCTCTGAAATTTCGCTTTCATCATCTAAACGGAACTTAACGATCTCTGCTCCCTCTCTGGGGAACAAGACCCTATCAAATCCCGGAGTCGTCAAGCTCCTAAATATGTAGTTAGCCGCTATTTCTTCTGGGCTTATAACCACGTCAAAATATTTTTTCAAATCCTCAACTCTTTCGAAAACTTCCTTGTTCTTTGGTTTGCTTATCCTGAGGACTGTCTTTATCTCAGGATTTAAATGTTTTGCAAGAATACAAGCCAATATGTTTGCATCATCTCTTCCGGTTAATGCCGCAAAAGCATCTGCCTGCTTTACATTGGCCTCTTCTAAGGTTTTATGATTCGTAGCATCTCCTTCGATTACGAGACCATTAATAAGGAAGGAAAGCTCTTTTGCCCTCTCCTTGTCTATATCAATTATTGTAACGTCATGCCCCTCATTTTCCAGCATCTTGGCCACAAGATATCCAACCCTTCCAGCACCCATTATCACAATAAACATTTATTCTCACCTCTTTTCGCTGAGGAGCACTTTGGCGATTTCAGCATACGCTGGCCTTGTTATCAATATTCCAATGAGCACCCCCAGTATTGTAGTAAAGGCAAAGCCTCTCAGACCTCCTACGAAGAACTTGAACAGAAAGCTCATTGCAACTATTGTGGTAGTTGCCGATGCCCAAATAACAAAGAATGCCCTGCCCATTCTCTTTAGTACTCCGCTTCTCTTTGTGATTTTTTCTTTTTTTCTTCCACCCAAGAGCTCGTCTGTTATGACTATCTGCTGATCGACTCCAGTGCCTATAGCAGCTATTATACCTGCTATACTTGGTAGGTCAAGATTCCATCTTATCAATGCCGCAACTCCTAAAATCGCTATGACCTCGCTTAGGCTTGTCAGAATTACTGGAATAGCTATCCTCGCTTTTCTGTAGTGGAGATAAACTACTAAACCAACTACCAGCAAAGCTACTATTCCCGCTTGCACCACCTGTTTTCTAAACTGCTCTCCCAGAGTGGGAGGAATGTAGTTAACGCCCTCTACAAAGACTTTTACCGGAAGTGATCCACTTCTCAAAACTACTGAAACGACCTGAGCTTGTCTCATTGCCATAATGTCTTCTTTAGAGCCTCCAATTGAAATTGCTAATTCAGTGTGAGGCTCACCAGTTGTAAGCCCCTCTTGAAGCCTATAAGGACCATAAAGACCCAATACCCTTCTAATAAATTCATCTGCGGCTTCTCCAGCTCTTGGTTCTCTCTTTTCAACTTTTATTCCCAAGTTCTTCAAGCTTGATTCAAGCTCTCCATCAACCCTAATCAGGATAACTTTTTCTTTTCCCTGGGCAAGCTTGGCTATTTCCTCAGCACTTTGATTTGCGTAGGGAATAACATCAATATTAAAGGCTTCCTTAAGCCTTTGAGGTAAAGGTTTGGCATCGGGCACAAACTGAAATTCATTTGAGTTCATGAGCGCGTATATCTCCCGTGAAACTATCAGGGTTGAATTTACCGGAGGATCAAGAAAAATATCTACAGGATAGTTCACTTTCCCCAAGGCTAACTGTGCAAACTTTTCCGCAGCTTCCTTAGATATTGAAAATGGAACAATCCAAGCTCCTTCTCTCGGCTCATAGCCCACCTGATCTACTCTCTTTATGTCGGCTCCAGTTGCAAATATAACACCATTGAATTCAGCATAGAAAACACCTTGACGGTTTATGGTGTCTATAATGCTGTTTGCTTCCTCCTCTGTGACGTTAGCGACCCTTACTTTTATTATTTGATCTCCCCATGGTTCCAACGTAATATCCTTAACTCCAAGGGTGTTCAATCTGTTCTCAAGGGATATTCTAACCTCCTCCATGGTTGATTGATCGACAGGCTTCTCAAGCTGCACGGTTATTTCAACGCCTCCACTTATGTCCAAACCGTAGGTTATCCCCTGAGCAATTATTGTTAAAATTGACCCAACAATAACGAGTATGAGCAAAAGCACCCTGCCGTTAAGGAGAAGCTTCTTTAGATTCATTTCCTCTCACCCCTTTGTATGTACCATCTTAGCACCCCGGCATTGAGTATCCATGTGTTCATGAAGTCAGCCAGCAATCCGAAAATCAATACAGCGGCTATCATATCTATAACTTCTGCCTGAGAGACTATCCATAGTGAAGCTAAAGCCCCCAATGTGGTGGTGCTCATAGTAAAGCCTGTGGAGACAGCCGAGAAGTAAGCTTCCTCAACGGTATCTTCCTTCCTCCTCAAAAGCTTGGTGGTAAGGAGTATGTTGCTGTCTACCGAATAACCTATAAGCATTAAAAGAGCAGCGATTGTTGCTTGAGTTAGCTCCAAACCAAAGATGCTCATTAGAGCGAGGGCTATTGTCATATCGGAAAGTGCTGAAAAGATTACAGTCAACGATGGGAGAGGAACTCTAAAGAACAAAAATACAACGACAGCCATTCCGAGAAACGCTAGAGAAACTGCTTTCAAACTTTGTTCTTGAGCCGTTCTTGATAAGCTGGGTCCGAATTGGGTTTGAGAAATTGCAACATTTGGATACTTTGACTTTATGAGGTCGATTATTCTTTGTACGTTCACATCGGTAGATGCTCTTATTTCCACTCTCGTGTCTCCGGTAATGCTCTTAATTTCCCTGACTGTCACTTCAAAGTTCTCCGCTTTTAGTAAGCTCTCAACATCTTTTGCGTTTGCATTTCCTCCGTGAATAGTTACAACAACTCCTCCCTTAAGATCCGTTCCGAGAGTTGGGAAATGAACCACCAGTATTAAAAGCGCTACAAGAAAAACAACTAGTGGATAAGTTATCATTTTTTTAGGATCTGCAGTTGCAAGCTTTTTGAGAGTATTTTCGAGCATTGTATTCACCTCTATGGATTTTTTAATGTACTGCATTGTCTTTTTAGATACTCCATCGTAGCATTTAAAAATCTATTCAATAGGAACATAAAGAACAAGTTTTAAAACCTAAGGTGAAAAACTGGATTAGGTGATGCTCATGGACACGAGTGGATATCACTATGTGGTTGAAGCCTCTGGGTGCGATCCGGAGGTTCTAAAAGATCCAAACAGGATAAGAGAGATCTTCTTGGAGGCAGCAAAAGCAGGGAATATGGAAGTCAAGGCGAGTTACTTTTTTAGGTTCTCACCAACAGGGGTTAGCGGAGTCGTTATTGTTGCCGAGAGCCATATTTCCGTTCATACATGGCCGGAAGAAGAATATGCAGCATTAGATGTTTACACCTGCGGTGAGAAAGCAGATCCAGAGAAGGCTGTTGATTACATTCTTGAGAAGTTCAGAGCTCAGTACGCTCACGTATCAGAGGTCAAGCGAGGTATTAAAGAAGAGGAGGGCACATTTACTCACATGATCTTAACATGGGAAGAAAAACTAGACAGAAGAAGCGAGAAGTGAATTCACCCCAGCAGCTTTTCCAGTTCCATCTTTATTTTCTCTATCTTATCTCTGAGGTTCTCAAACCTGATCTTATACGTCTCAAGCTCTTCAATTCTCTCTTTGAGTTCATTATTCTCCTTCGTTAGTTCTTCGATTTTCTTCTCAAGCTCCTCCTTTTCTTTTCTAAACTCATCGGCAAGGCCCTCAAATTCTTCAACTTTCTTTTCAAGCTCCAGCTTTTCACGTGTTACTTCATCAACTAGCCTTTCTAATCTGCTGAGTTCCTCTTCCTTTGCTTTGAGCTTTTCTTCAAGCCCCTTAACTTTTGTTTCCTCAACTCTCTTGCTTTGCAGCTCCATAATTTTTACCTTGGTCTCTGCGAGCTCTTTTTCAATTTCCCTCTTTTCTTTTCTGATTTTTTCAAGTTCTGCCTTCGCTGCTTCTAGTTCTTTCCTGAGTTTCTCTATCTCTCCCCTCGCCTTCTCCAAGCTCTCAAGATCTACTGTTTGCTTCATCCTCTCAAGTTCCGCTTTGACTTTTTCATATTCAAGCTTGAGCTTCTCGTATTCTTGCATAAGTTTTTCATACTCTTCTCTGGCAATTACTTCCTTAAGGCCGCCTTTTTCAATCATTTCAATTGTTTTGATTAACTCATCGAGCTTTCCTTTCTTTATCAGTTCGTAGGTCTCTCTAACAAGCTGCCCAGCTTTGCTCTCTCCTTTGAGGTGCTTCCTTATTGTCTGCTCAGTTCTTCCAAGCTCTCTTGCAATCTCGCTTGTTGTCATTCCCGCTTTTTCTCTCGCTATTGCTCCAGCCGCAACTGCCAAGCTATCGACCCATGTTAACCTCTCTGCCGGATCTTTTATGAACTCAATGACCTCTGGCCTGAAAAGCGTTGCAAATAATAAGATACTTTCCAGCTGGTGAATCTCCTGCCTTCCAACTGGATTGAGTGGGATCTCAAGTGTCATTATTCTAACCCCCTCAAATTTCTACAATCCCTCCTCTCTTCAGAACTTTATTCGCATATACTGTTATTCCCTTGTCGGTTATCTCAAATGGATGTCTTCTCATTGAATGGCTAGTTCCTCTCATCTTCCACACTATGAGGGAGCGCTTGAGCTCTCCATCGATTTCATCAAGGTCTAATCTTATGATACCGTCAACGCCGTGCTCTACTCCCGGCCCACCAAAACCTCTTTCACCAACGCTGATCTGACTCACAAAGATGCTTGTACATCCTGTTCCAGCCAAGACTCTCTTAAGCTGAAGGATTATGCTTCTAGCCATTGCTGGCTTGTTTATATAGAGCGTCGTAACAGAATCAACAACAGCTCTTTTGGCATTGATGTCTTTTATGGCCTGTCTTAATACATCGATAAACTCCCTAATATCGGTTA
>CAYNRW010000005.1:0-24182 GCA_964399725.1 uncultured Thermococci archaeon
AATGTCCTTTGCATATGGGCATCTTGGGTGGAATCTGCAACCTGATGGTGGATTTATCGGGCTTGGGGGTTCACCAGTGATCTTTTGTCTCTTTGCTTTTAGCTCTCTAGCGAGTTCAGGATCAGGAACTGGAATTGCGGAGAGTAAAAATTGGGTATATGGATGTAAAGGGTTCTCGAATATTCTATCCGCTGGACCTACTTCTACGAGCTTTCCAAGATACATTACTCCCATTCTGTGGCTCATGTACTTAACTACACCAAGATCGTGGGAAATAAAGAGATACGTGAAGCCGAACTCCTGCTGGAGGTCTTTTAGGGTGTTTAATATATTTGCCTGCACTGATACATCAAGTGCTGAAGTTGGCTCATCCAACACGATGAACTCCGGTCGTAGGGCTAACAATCTTGCTAATGCAATTCTCTGCCTCTGGCCACCACTAAACTCGTGAGGATAACGGTAAAGGTGCATTTCGTTAAGACCTACGCTCTCAAGCAACTTTATCACAAACTCTTCTGGATCATCCACATGAATTCCATGAAATCTTACAGGCTCCATTATAATTTCGAATACAGTTTGTCTCGGGTTCAGGGAAGAGTAAGGATCTTGAAACATTATTTGAGCCTCTCTGCGGAATTGTTTGAGTTCATCTCCTTTGAGCCCCATTACGTTTTTTCCCTTGAAGATCACTTCACCGCTTGTTGGTTCTATAAGACGAAGAATTGCTCTTCCAGTTGTGGTCTTCCCACATCCGCTTTCTCCTACCAGACCAAAAGTTTCTCCCTTATATATTTCAAAACTTATGTCATCTACCGCTTTGACATATCCTTTGGTGAAAAGTAACCCTTTAACTGGGAAATATTTCTTCAGATGCTTAACTTCGAGTACTTTCTTCATATTCTCACCTCAATAAAGATGACATGCAACAAAGTGTCCATCTTCTATTTCAACTAATTCGGGAACTTTTTTCTTACAGACCTCCATGACATATGGGCATCTTGGATGAAACCTGCAGCCTCCTGGAGGAGTTATCAAATTGGGTACCGTGCCAGGGATGGCTTCTAGGCGTTCAATTTTTGTCATTGGGTTTGGGACAGCTTTCAATAGCCCTTTGGTGTACGGGTGAAGTGGGTTTTTGAAAATCTGGTCTACACTCCCTATCTCCACTATCTTTCCTGCGTACATCACCGCAACTCTATCGGCAGTTTCAGCGACAACACCCAGATTGTGGGTAATTAATATAACCGTTGCACGATACTTTTCTTTTAAGCTGTTTATCAAATCTAATATTTGAGCTTGAACTGTGACATCTAAGGCTGTTGTGGGCTCATCGGCAATGAGAATCCTTGGATTGTTGGCAATTCCACTCCCGATGACAACTCTTTGCTTCATTCCACCACTGAGCTCGTGTGGATAGTTGTGAACTCTTTTTTCTGGATCTGGGATTAAAACTGCCTTTAATATATCTACAGCCTTCTTAATGCCCTCTTTTATGTTTTTAACTTTTCCATGAACTTCCATGGCTTCGGTTATTTGATAACCCACGGTGTATAGCGGATCGAGAGAAGCATGAGGATCCTGAAATATGTACGCTATTTCGTTTCCTCTTATTTCTCTTATTTCTTCCTCACTGAGTTTTAGCAGATCAATTGGACCTTTTTCCGAGTGATAGATAACCTCTCCATTTACTATTCTGCCGGGGCTTTCTATTAGCTGGGTTAATGCCCTAGAAGTGACGCTTTTTCCACACCCTGTTTCTCCTACGAGTGCAAAAGTTTCTCCCTTATAAACATCAAAGGATACATTTTCGATAGCTTTTACAATTCCAGCGTAAGTGTAAAAGTGGACAGTTAAATCCCTAACTTGGAGTATTGGCTCAGGCATTTCCTTCTCCCTCCTTCTTGCTCTTTTTAACTTTGAACTCTATGCTTCTTCTTGTCTTTGGATCCAAGATGTCTCTAAGGCCATCTCCGAGAAGATTCCATCCAAGGGCAACAAGCATGACGATGAGACCAGGGTAGAATACTAACCACCAAGCTTTTGGAAAGTACTGGGCTCCATCATAAACTATTCTACCCCAATCGGCAATTGGGGGTGTTGCACCCAAGCCCAGAAAGCTCAGACCGGCTTCCATCAAAACTACGCTACCAAAATCGAGAGTTATATACACCAATATAGGACCAATGATGTTTGGTAAGATGTGCTTAAACATTATTGTCCATGAACTTAGTCCAATGGCTCTAGCAGCTTCTATATATAGCTTTTCTTTTTCAGTGAGGGTTGAACCTCTTGTTATTCTTGCATAAACTGGCCACCATACGATAATCATTGCCAGTATTACTGAGAGCAACCTGCCTAAGTTTCCAGCCTCCCTAGTATCTAGGGCAAATATCCAGAGAACGAACTTTTGCAGAAGTGCATGGCTCTCTATAAACCCTTGTATTCTCTCAGGAAGCACCGCTGAGAGTGCTATCGCTAGTATTAATGCCGGAAATGCTAAGAACATGTCGGTTATACGCATTAGGAGTTCATCAACTTTGCCACCTTTGTACCCTGCCATTAGCCCCAACACTATACCTAAGGGTACTCCAAGGGATATGACTATTATGGAGACGACAAAAGAGGTTCTTGCACCACTCAGGATCAAACTTAGAAGATCTCTTCCAAAGTGATCTGCTCCCAATGGATAGGTTATCGTTGTATTTGCAAACTCTAGGTATGCCTTACTTCCAGGTGGTGTTAGAACTACTTGACTATAGTTTGATGTATAGAGAGATGGGAAAAAGTTGTATCTCCAGGTTGCCATTCTTGGTCCGAAAACTCCCAAAAGGATGAAAATTATAACCAGAAACACGCCTATTAAAGCAGGTGGAGAGCGGTTAAGAGCATAGAGCATTAATCTCCATTCTTCTATCTTTGATTTGTTCTTTACTTTCCAGTCTTTCTTGAAGAGGCTTATAAATGATGCAATTCCATAGACAAGCTTATCGGCGATTTTGTCAAATATGTTCTTTTTATATTCCTCCTGCATTTTTCTCCCCCCTAATACCTAACCCTCGGGTCTATCACTGCATACAGGATATCAACTACTAGATTGGCGGTAACGTAAATTAAGGCATAAATGAAGGTTATTGCGACTATAACTGGAAAGTCGAGATTCTGAATCGATTGAATTGCATAGCTTCCCATACCAGGGAGTGCAAATACTGTCTCTGTTATAGGTGTTCCACCAAGCAGACCCCCAAACTGCAGGCCCAACACCGTGACTATTGGCACCAAGGCATTCTTAAGGGCATGTCTGTAAATCCTGAGCTTAGGAACACCTTTTGCTTTCAGAAACTCAATGTAATCTCCGCTGATAGCCTCAAGGAAGGAGTTTCTAACAAATCTTGCCACGACTCCTGTTCCCATAAAACCAAGCACAAAGCCTGGAAGCCAGAACCTTGCCAAATGCTGTTTAAATAACGTAAAATCCCCCGTAAGAAGGGCATCTATTATTGGGACGTGGGTTATCTGAGTAGCAGGAGTGGGAGGAACACCAGCTAAGTTTGTTATTCTAAACTTTACAAAAAACACAAAGATCAGAAGATACCCAAGCCAGAATACCGGAGTTGAGACCCCAATTAAAGCAAAAATTCTGACTATTGTATCCACAATACTATTCCTCTTTAGGGCGGAAATCAGGCCCAGAGGAATTCCAATAATGAGCATGAATACAAATGCTATTATAGCCAATTGAAAAGTGACGGGAAATCTATCTCTAATATCATCTAAAACAGGATTTGAGGTTCTTGGGTCTATGAGGGTGTTTGTTGCAATACCTTTTACCAAGAAGATGTACTGGGCATACCAAGGGTCGTTCAGGTGGTATCTCTCTTTTATCCTTTCAACTGCTTCTGGAGATGCTTTCTCTCCACCAGCCCAAGCTTTAGCCGGATCAGCTGGAATAATATAAGCTATCAAAAAGACTATCAAGGTTACTCCGACTATTGTGGGAACAAAGGTTAGGAGTCTCCTTATTAGGAATTTTTTGAGTTCAGCCATTTTTATCCCCCCTTTGTTTCCTCTTTTGGGAGAATTTTAAAAAGAAAAAAGACATCAAGACTCAACAGAAACTTCAATCTTGCTAAACTCAGTTGCTCCATAGAGGAATGGCCCAACCCAGTTGTCTGAGTCTAAGTAGTCTGGTACCCATCCTACTACATAGACATCGTAGTCCCCCTTTGATGTCTTGGACAAATATACTGGCCATTCATAGCTTCCTACTGTGACTTGGAATCCAAGCTGGCTCCAAATGTTTTGCAATAGGGTCATGATCTTTTCACGAGCACTGTTTCCAGCGTTATAAATGAGCTCAATCTTATAGTCGCTTGGGTTGATTCCAGCTTCTTGCAGGAGTTGTTGAGCCTTGTTTATATTGTAGTTGTACTTATTAATTCCGTACTCTGTATAACCGGGCCATGGTTTTGGAATTGGCCCCCAGTTCCTCTCAAGTAGTCCGGAGTAAACTACTTGGGATATTTGATCATATGGAATTGCATAAGCTAAAGCCTCTCTGACCTTTGGATTGTTAAATGGCTCCTTTTGAGTGTTGAATACTATGAAGGTTAATATTGGCTGCAGAATGTCAGTTTTAACAATTGACTTGAATCCCTGGAATTCGAGGCCTTTAACATCGTTCACCCTCTCTGGTGGGGTTGCAACTGTATCAACCGTTCCTGTTTGGAAGAGCTGAATTCTTGAAACAGCGTCATTGTTTATGACATAAATAACCCTCTGGTGCCTTGGCTTTATACTTTTGTCCCAGTAATATGGGTTGTGTTCAAGCACGATGTAAGCGTTTTCTTTGTACTCTTTAACATAGAAGGGACCAGTTCCAACGGGTTGCTTGTGCATGAGCTGGTGGGTTGGGTCTTGTTCGCCTTCTTGGACATATGGCTCCCATGCATCCGGGTTCTTTCCGTTGTTTGATGCCTTTAATGCTTCCTCGTACTTGTCACCAAGGAGGTACTCCATTGGAACCACTGAGAGGAATGGATCTGCCAGTATACCAAGAACTGCTGCATATGGTGCCGGTAGAACAAGCTTGAAGACACCAGCAGTTTCTCCATTATATCCAAAGGTGTTTAACAGGTCCTGGAGGGACTTGACTTCTACAGTCTTTCCGTTGTACTCTGCAATAAGCTTCTTGCTTTTGATGACATCTTCAAATTCTTCTTCAGTCAGAGCTTGTGATTTGCTTATGTCCATGAAGCTTGAGACCATCCATGAAACGCTGTGTCCTAATCTCTGCACACGCCAGAAGGTGAAAACAACGTCAGTGGCATCAATTGGATATGTCTTGTCGTTCCATGGATCATAAGCTTTTACCCCTCCCCTTATAACAAAGTACCACTCTGTACCGTCTTCGTTGTGTGCCCATGCAACGGCTAAGTCTGGGGTTACCTTTTCGGTTTCTTCTTTCCAGTATGTGACAAGAGTGTCACCAATCTCGTGCCAGATTTCCCATCCAAAGGTTTCATATGTCCACGCTGGGTCAAAGCTCTCTGGCCATCCGATTGTCCCTATAACGTATGTTTGAGCATCGTTCTTGTAGTCCCCAATTCCAATGGGCACACTTGGAGCATTTGGATCCTCCCAGATGAGATCATACCTCTCTGGGAATGTGGGGTGATAATATCTTCCCTTAACCCACTCCCAGTAAACACGAAGCTGTCTGTTTTGTCCGAGAATTACCTCGGGTACAAGCCGGTTACCAAGTATGTAGAGAGCCTTAAAGAGCTCTGTTCTTATTTCGGGGTTGGTTTCTCTTCTTGCAGCAATTACAAGGGCATCAACAATGGTATTCCTGAAGAATGCAGGATTTATTGCACCAAAACCTTGTCCCGCTTCCATTAATTCCTTGACAGATGGAGTATTAGCTTCATCAACGACATAAGTTACTTTAATTATTTTCTTTCCACTTGGCAAAGAAGCTGGCATTTGAGATCCTTCAGGACCAACCAATATGACGCTCTTGTCGGTTTCAATGACCTCATAAGTTGGTCCCGCTGGCTGGGTTGTTGTTTGGGTTGGGGAGCTTGTGGTTGTTTTGGTTGGGGAAGAGGTTGTGGTTTGTGTAGTAGGTGAAGTGGTAGTTGTGCCACCACCAATGCACCCACTTGCTACTACTGCAAAAACCAAAACGCCTATCACTAATAGTGTTGCCAACTGCTTCTTCATTTACACACCTCCACGGAATTGAGCACTAATAAGTTTATCGTACGGCTTTAATAAATTTTTCTACTCTACGAATCTGCTTGTGTAACAAATAACAGAATATAACTTGATTATTCCTTTCTATTGGGCAATGCTTTTGCATCCAGTAACGAATAATTTTTGTCATGACTCTGAAAATAGATGCGAAAACCTTAAATTATAGAAGATCTCTAGAAGAATTGACAACAAAAATCTGGTGATGCAAATGGTTAGGGCATACATCTTGTTAACAATTGAAATCGGGAAGGTTGAGAAAGTAATAGAAGAAATAAAAGCGATTCCAGGGGTTTTAAAAGCCGATGCCGTAACAGGTCCCTATGATGCAATAGTTGAACTTGAAGCCTCAGACTTGGGAGAACTTACGAGAAAAATCCTGCACGATATACACAACATAGATGGGGTAATTGACACAACAACTGCAATAGTTGTAGAAACAGAAGAGTAAAGTCATTTTTTCCTACGTGCTTTTCTAAATTCTCTAACCTTTTGGGCTATTAGCTTTAGAGTTTTTGATTTTCCATGCTTGCTTTCGACTACGATCCGGCCTTTAACCCGTAGCTCTTCATCTAATCCCGCAAGCCTTGGATTGAGGGCCTCCTTATTGACTTCTATGAGGGTAATACCTAAACCTTTGGCTGCGTCTATTATTTCATCTATGTCTGGTTTTTCCACCGCAAGGTTCTTTGGGACTTCCCTTCCGTATTTCCTTGGAATCCTGGCATCTATTTCATTTGTCCATATCACGAACTTGCCCATTTTTGAACACCTAAAAAGTTTAAAAGCCTCGGCATTAAAAATTCTTTGGTGAGAGTATGGAAATGAATTCACTCACGCAGCTTTTAAAGACCCATGTTACAGCCGGTGATTTTGTTGTAGTGGAATATCCTTCTTTATACCCCCTTGAAAATTTGGTCTGGGGGGAGCTTATACCCTCACTTTCCAATCATGAAATTTTGATAGACGACTTTTTTGGCGTGGGCGATCTATTGTTTAGGGATTATATAAGAAAAAGTCCTCCTGAAAAATACAAAGCTTTGATGGAATCCACAAAGAGGATAAAGGCAATAAGAATTGGCCCGGGTAGAACAAGTTACGCTTCTGTAGTTGAAGAAATGCCCGTTACATATGAAATCTCTGAGTTTATGAGGAATTATTATAATGCTCTGACGAAACTCTCTTCTCCCTCAACAAAGGTTGAGTATTCGATAACCCTCGGTATATCCCAGTACATTTACTTTGGTGGAGATAAGGCCCTTAGGGCGATTTTGTTTACAAGAAGCATGCTCCCGTTTGAAGACTGGACTTCTATTTACTTCGTGAACCGTGATATTCTAGATAAGCAGCAAATTGCCGTTCTAAGAGAGCTTGCAAGCAAGTCAATAAAAATCAAAAAAGAAGGAGATCTCTATAAGCTTGAGATAGAGGAATAGTTTGGTGATCAAAATGATAAAACAGGGAGATAAAGTTGTGCTACTTGATCCTAGAGGGAAAAGATACCTTATAACTGTGAAAGAGGGAGAATTTCATACAGATTTAGGCAAAATAAATCTGAGTGAGCTTTTGGGTAAAGAGTTTGGAACTTTTATAGAGTCCCATAAGGGATACCAATTCAGAGTTCTCAAACCCAGAATAGTTGATTATATTGACAAGATGAAAAGAGGACCTCAGATAATTCACCCAAAAGACGCTGCTCAAATAGTAGCATTTGCTGGAATCTCACCTGGAGACGTTATAGTTGAGGCAGGAATAGGGAGTGGAGCATTAACACTTTTTTTGGCCAACATTGTTGGTCCTCATGGAAAAATAATCGGTTATGAGGTAAGAGAAGATTTCGCAAAGCTCGCATGGAGGAATATTGAGTGGGCAGGCTTCGCAGATAGGGTTGAGATAAAGTTAAAGAACATCTATGAGGGAATTGATGAGGAAAACGTGGATCACGTTATTTTAGACCTGCCACAGCCAGAGAACGTTGTAGAGCATACGATAAGGGCTTTAAAGCCGGGAGGGTTTTTTGTTGCATACACGCCTTGTATAACCCAGGTTGGCAGGCTATATAGGAAGTTAAGGGAGCACAAAGACCACTTTACGAGACCAAAAACAATTGAATGCCTTGTGAGAGAGCAGGAAGTTAAGGAGGAATGCATAAGACCAAGGACGACTATGCTGGCTCATACTGGTTATATAACCTTCGTTAGGAGGAGATAGCACTTTTTGTTGCCTTTAAGTCCCTTTTATGAGCTATCTTTTCTTCTCACGCATCTTTAACCTTAGGTTTACAATAATTTTTAATTTCCCTAGCAATCAAATAAGGTTTATAAGGAGTTTTCTAAATTCGAATAGGCGATGAAGAACTCTAGGGTATCTGAACTGTGATGATGGTCAATCACTGAGCCGCTAAACGTATAAACCTTTGTGTTCTATTGTTTCTGATGAGGCGTAAGCTTGGAAGAAATTTTAGAAGAAAAGGATTTAAGAATTGAAATCCTTCATCCCGGTGGATTGGAGATCAGCAGGGAGTTAGCAGAGCTCTGTGGCATTAACGAAAAATCCAAAGTTCTTGATATGGCATGCGGTACCGGAGAAAGCGCTTGCTTTTTGTCGGAAACCTTTGGATGTGAGGTTGTAGGAATTGACATACGCCACTCCGTATTTTGAACCCTTAAGCGGGTTCTGCTCGAGGAAGAAGTGGTTCTTTGAGATTTCTATCATATGGAGAAGGGCTCCTCTTTTGGTTCTTACAACTTTTAGCTTGATTGGCTTTTCCTCTATTGTTCTCATAATAAAAAATTAAGAGACAAGATGACTTAAAACCTTTCTTTATACTATCTTCCCCATGCCGAGCACTCTGGGAGAGATAAAAGCCCCAAGTTCCTCCTTTTCTTTTCCCACGGCAGCTATAGAGTTCATGAACTCAAATACGTTCCCAACGAACATATTATCTTTAAAGGGAACAAGCTCGCCGTTTTTAACGACGTAGCCAAGTTCCACGGTTAGCGAAAAGTCACCACTGATCGGGTTTGCAGTGTGCTCACCGAAGACCTTCTTTATTATAACCCCTTCAAAATCCTCAAGGTTTTCTTCTTTTCCCTCTACGAGTATGTTGCTCGTGCCAATATGCGGAGGCGTTCTGAAGTCTCTCACAGCATTTCCTGTACTTTCCATTCCCAAGAGCCTTGCGTAGGTTTCATCCAGGAGAAAATTTTTCAATATTCCATTTTCAACTAAGACCGTTCTTTGGCTTGGATTTCCTTCACCATCAAAGGAATAACTCGCTATTTTGCCCTCTAGTGTAGCATCGTCGACAAGGGTAAACGATTCACTTGCCACGTTTTCTCCAACTGCCATGAATCTACTCCTCTTATGGTATACATTATCCCCTTTCAAGTTTGAAATAAATGATCCAAGAACTGATGCAACTGAATGAGGTTCAAAAACTATTTCTCCTTCAAACGGATCTAGGGGCTTTGCATTATAGCTCAACTCGGTCTCTTGTAGGGCTTTTTCAAGTCCTCTCTCCAGCTCTTTTTCAAAGTCCATCATAAACCTTGAAGCCTTGTAATAGTCTCCAGTTCCAGTCTTTTCGTCTTTTTTAACGACATAAACACTAAAGCTCATTGCTGTCCCTTCTTCCTCCATTTCAATTCCGTTCGAATTCGCTATGCCATCCTTTGCCACGCCAAATGCCAGTCTTCCCGAGAAAGTATAATCCCTTCCGTATTTTTCTCTTAGCTCACTCTCCCTTTGAGATACTTCTCTTCCCAGATTTAGAGCTTCTTCAAACCCCAGCTCTGCTATCCGCTTATCGTAAATCCCATTAACCCTTTTGATCGGTTTTTTGTCAGGGAAGCCATAAAACTTTACCTCTCCAACCTTTGCAAGCTTCATGGTCTTTTTAACAAACCTCTCGAGGTCTTCTTTTGAGTGATTGATTCCAGTTATATATGAGAATCCCTGTTTTCCTTTGTACCCAACTCTAAGCCCTATCCCAGAATGATACTTCCTTTGAGCCCTTTCAAGCTCACACTTCTCGATTTTAAATGAGCTTCCCCTCCCAACCTCCCAGTAAATCTCCCATTCAATGTTCTCGCGATTTAAGATTTTGATTAACTCGTCTATCATCTTTCCACCCGCTTTTTGTAAAGTAGGAGGGATTAAAGGTTTTTGGTAAAATATATATTTTCTTTTGCCAGAATTATTTTTAGGTGGATGAAGTGAGATTAGCGGCTGTGGTTTTAATTTTGATCCTTCTCTCAAGTGGATGTTTAGGAGTGAACTCAACTCTGTCTCCTTCTCAGGAGAAAGAAGTCTCGTGCCTCAAGCCTGGGTATGGAGAATTTAATGCAGGAAATATCTTATTTAATTTAACTGATGAGCATGAGCGTTTAGAAGAGAACTTAGCATTCCTTATGCCACCCAACAGCACCATTAAAATCAAAGGCCTTCTCTTCGCCAAAAAATACAGCATAAATCGGAAGGAGTGCTATTATAAAGGAAAAGTCAAGCTTCGTGCCTTTTTAGGAGATTCAAACACTTCAAACAGCTGGAGCTATCTTCAGAGCAGACTTAAAAGGGTCGAAAATATAAGCGTTGAAATACTCCCAAAAGAGACTACCATATCTGAAAGCAAAAACGCAACTTTTGAAGTAATGATAAAGACCGAAAACACAAGAGTCGGTGAAACTTACCACATTTATATTGTCGCATTTGGAGAAGATGGATGGAAGGCCTGGGCTAGGATAGAGGTGAAGATCTGGGGCTTAGAGAAGCCCACCCACTAATGCTCGTGTTAAAACATGCGGACCTCCATCATCGACAGAGACCCACTGTCCCTTTCCGCAATATCCAGGGAATTCAATTTTAAGGTCTTTTCCAATTGCCCTTATATTTTTGAGGACATCCAGAATCTTACCTGAGAGCGCAACATCCCTTATTGGTGTTTTTATCTCCCCGTTCTTGATTATATAGCCTTCCTTAGCACCGAACATAAAGGTGCCGTTTGCTATATCCACCTGCCCGCCTTTGTCTCCTATGAGATACAATCCGTTCTTAACCTCTTCAAGCATCTCTTCAAAACTCCAGTCTCTTGGTTCTATATAGGTGTTGCTCATTCTAACCAGAGGTTGATAGTTGTAGCTCTGAGCTCTTCCATGGCCATTTGGTTCTAAATTAAAGAAAGCGGCTGTTTCTCTATCAAGAAGGTATTCCTTCAAGATTCCGTCTTTTATGATCTCAACTCTTCTCCCCTTAATTCCCTCGTCATCATAAGGATAGGAGCCGAATTTTCCTTTCAGAGTTGGATCGTCTACAACAGTAAGCTCCTCAACGGCTATCTTTTCTCCGAGCTTCCCTTCCAATATGCTTTCACCATTTTTGACTGCATCACCTTCTGCCGCATGTCCAAGGGCTTCGTGAATGAAAACCCCAGCAAGTTCGGGGTCAATTATTACATCAAACTCCCCCGAGGGTGGTAGGGAGGAGTTCAAAAGCCCCTTTGCTTTGTCTTTAACAAAAGAAGCCCAGTATTCAAAATCCACTCCCTCTATAATTTCCCATCCTGAAGTGCCTCCAAGGACTTTCCAATAGGTTTGCATGTTGTTGCCCTTCTTTGCGGTAACAGAAAAACTCAAACGAATTCTAGGGATAGCTGTTCTGATTTCACTCCCAATAGAATTAAAATAGAACTGCTCCTTTATTCCATCTCCGTAGATTATCTTTCTGTTCGGTAGGTTTTCCCCCATTAGCAGAGAATCCAGTTCTTTTAGAAGGTCTATCTTTTCTTCCAGATCAACTTCAGAAAAAGGCTTCTTAACCCTAATTTCCGCGTTGTCCCTAACTGGGTCTCCGAGATAGATTTTTGAATTGCCTTTTGTAGCTTTTGCAATTTTCATTGCAATCTCTATTGCTTTTTCAGCTCTTCTCATGTCGTTTGCCGAGGAAAAGCCCCAAGAACCGTCAAAAGCCCTAACGCCAATGCCTATTTCCATATTTGAAGAGATGTCCTCAAAGTGAGAATTTTGCATCTCAATGTGAGTTGCGCTTATTTTGGCTATTCTGACCTCGTAGTAAGGTACACTATATTTTCGGCTGAGTTCTTCGGCTTTTTTGATTAGCTTTTCAATTTCCATAGAACCCCCAAGGAAGAGAACCGAGCAAGGTTTATATCGTTTTTGAAAAAGGAAAAGAAAAGAGAAAGCTCAATATTCGACTTCTCCCTTTTTCTTAAGCTCTTTGTACATCCTCCATGTTATAATTGGCTTTTTAGCTGCGAGAACATCGTCCACTCTTCTAACTGCTGTATTGTGTGGAGCACTCTTAACTATCTCTGGATTAGTATATGCCTCTTCGCTGATCCTCTTAAGTGCCTCAACATAGGCATCAAGCTCTTCCTTGCTGACGGTTTCCGTCGGTTCAATCATCAATGCTTCATGCACTATTAGGGGGAAGTAAATTGTTGGAGCGTGCAATCCAAAGTCGAGCAATCTCTTGGCAACGTCCAGAGCCTTAACTCCCATCTCTTTTCTCATTGGCTCTGCTGAAAATACTACCTCATGCTTTCTGAGCTCTTTGTGGGGCAATTCATATCCTCTCGTGCCCTTTAATTTTTGTGTGAGGTAATTGGCATTAAGCACTGCAATTTCGGCAACTTCTCTAAGCCCGTCTCTTCCCATGATCTTAAGGTAGGTGAGTGCCCTAACAAGCACTGCAAAGTTTCCATAAAATTCTTTAACCTTTCCTATACTCTTTGGCAGGTCGTAGTTGAGATAGTACTTCTCCCCGTCAAATTCAACTAGTGGAACTGGTAAATAATCCATAAGATGCTTCTTTACTCCTACGGGCCCTGCTCCAGGCCCACCGCCTCCATGAGGCGTCGAAAATGTCTTATGGAGGTTTATGTGGACAACATCAAAGCCCATGTCTCCAGGTCTTATCTTGCCGAGAATTCCATTTAAGTTTGCACCGTCATAGTATAACAATCCACCAGCTTTGTGGACTATTTTTGCTATCTCCAAGATGTCCTCTTCGAATATTCCCAAAGTGTTGGGATTTGTGAGCATTATTCCCGCTGTCTTTTCGCTTACTGCATTTTCCAAAGCCTCTAAATCAACCATGCCTTGTTCGTTTGAGGGAATTTCTATAACTTTAAAGCCAGCCATTGCAGCTGAGGCAGGATTCGTACCGTGAGCCGAATCCGGGACTATTATTTCATTCCTTTGGGCCTCTCCCCTGTCGAGGTGATATGCCCTTATTATCATAACCCCTGTAAATTCTCCATTCGCTCCAGCTGCGGGCTGTAGGGTAAAGCGATCCATTCCGGTGATCTCTTTAAGCCACTGCTCAAGTTCCCACATTATCTGCAAGGCACCTTGAACAGTTCTCGGGTCTTGATATGGATGAATAAAGGCAACCTTCGGGTGGTTTGCAAATTCCTCATTTATTTTGGGGTTATACTTCATGGTGCACGAGCCGAGCGGATAAATACCCGAGTCAACACCATAGTTCATCTCGCTCAGCCTTGTATAGTGTTTGACGACTTCTGGCTCACTAACCTCAGGGAGTTCGAGGCTTTTTCTCCTTAAATCTTCTGGGACTTGAACTTCAATGTCTTCGATGGGCTCAGGAAGGGTAAATCCAACTCTTCCTGGCTTTGAGAGTTCAAAAATTAGAGGTTCATCCCATTTGGCTTGTCTGAACATCTTTATCACCTCATAGCTCCGCCTCGTTTATTATCTCCCTAATATTCTTCACAAGTTCGTCTATCCACTCCCTCCTCGTTGTTTCGGTTACTGCCAGTAGAGCACTCTCATCGAGCTCTGGGAAGTATGGTTTTAGGTAGAAACCGCCGTGTATTCCTCTTTCAAGTAGCCTCTCGTGAATAATTGGGTAGGGAATCTCAAATGTGGCCGGGACGTCTTTGAAGTTAATCGCATCAAACGGTATTTTAGCAACTTCACTCAATCTCTTCTTGAAATACGCTGTGTTCTTTAGAATTATTTCTCCAAGCTTCTTAAGGCCCTTCGGCCCGAGGGAAGCTAGGTGAATTGCAGCCGCGACGGCTACAAGGGCTTCGTTTGAACATATATTCGATGTGGCCTTAGCCCTCCTTATATGTTGTTCTCTTGTCTGGAGTGTCATCACAAAGGCTCTCTTACCTTCTGCATCCCTTGTCATTCCTATAATTCTTCCCGGCATCTGCCTTATGAGAGCTTTCTCATTTTTAGTGGCAAATATTCCAGCCCTGGGACCTCCAAAGTTTAATGCACTTCCGAGAAATGACGCCTCTCCTACTACAATGTCTGCTCCCAAGCTACCGGGAGCCTCTATTATCCCCAAAATCGTGGGATCTACACCGACTACAAAGAGGGCGTCGTTTTCGTGGACAATTTCCCCGATTTCTTTTATTTGTTCTTCAATTATTCCAAAGAAGTTAGGAAGCTCAACATAGACTCCAGCGGCATTTTTCGCCTTCTCCTTTAACTCCTCAAGATCCATCTGCCCTTTCTCGTTCCACTTTACGTATTCTATCTCTATATCTGCTCCCTCTACAAAGGTCTTGAGAACCATGTTTCTTTCTGGATGGATGTGTTTTGGAACTACAAACTTATTCTTTTTCTTGACCCTAGCCGCCATCCTAGCGGCCTCACCAAGGGCAGTTCCCCAGTCATACATTGAAGCATTTACAATCTCCAGGCCCACAAGCTCCCCAATCAAACTCTGGTATTCGAAAAGTGCCTGCAGCATTCCTTGGCTTATCTCTGCTTGGTAGGGGGTATAGGAGGTTATGAACTCGCTTCTCTCTATAAGGTACTTCACATGAGCCGGTACGTAGTGGAAATAAGCCCCGGCACCAAGAAAAGTTGGCATCTCAAGGACGGTCTTGTTTTTGTTGACAATCTCGTTCATCTCAAGGAAAACTTCGTATTCGCTTTTGCCTTCTGGAAGATTAAACTCCTTGACAAAACCCTTTGGAACATCAGAGAAAAGGTCTTCAATGCTCTTAAAGCCAATTTCCCTGAGCATTTCCTCCTTGTGTGCTGAGTTTGGAATGTAGTGTTTACCCATTTTTCATCACCCTTTGAAATTATCATCTAAATATTTTGTTTCATTAAAATATATGTCTTGTGATTGACTTTTCTTTTCCTGTGTGATGATGAAGTAGAAAAGAGATTCAGAAAAGTTATAGCAGAGAAATATGGACGGGTTAGAGAGGTTTTAGCCGTTGCAGTAACTGAAGTCATGAAACTCTGGATTAAAAAGTCGAAAGCGAGAAACAATGAAGCTTAATGTGGAGGAAGTTAGAGGTTTGTCCAAGTGCCACAGAGAGGACGTTGTTATGAATGCCGACTAGTGCGCTTTCAACATCCGGAAGAGAGTGAAAACCATAAACCCAAGCCTTCCCGCTCTTGCGGGGGACAATGGCTCAAGACCGAGTCCGAGGTGTTCAAAGAACCCGCTCTAACGGGTTCCCTGATGAGAACCCCTTAAACCTCTCCCAATAGCGAGAGGTTAACCCGTCACGACGGAGAAGAAGTCAGTAAACAATGGATATATAACTTATGGTGTGAAACACATTTGACCAGAAATGCTTAAAAGTGATGAGTATCTACATTGACTCGGTGAAAAAATGATCATCTATTTAGATAATGCAAATACAACTAAACCAGACCCAGAGGTCATTAAGGTCATGCTTGAGTACTTAGAAGAGAAATACGGAGCTCCAGGGGGAGAGTTTGGACATATATTTGATGAAGATGCAAGGGAAGCAGTAGAGATAGCGAGGGAAAAGATAGCGAGAGAGATAAATGCATCTCCAGAGGAGATTATTTTTGTCTCAGATGAAATAGAGGCGGATAATATAGCAATAAAGGGGGTAGCATTCCAAAAGGGCAATGGAAAAGTGCTGACAAGTAAAATTGAAAGAAAAGCAATCATAAACACGGTGAGGCGATTGAAAGAATTTGGCTTCGAAACTCATGAAATCAGTGTTGATAGAGAAGGCTTCATTAAAATCGAGGAACTGCAGAATAACTTAAATGATGCAATCCTCTTTGCAACTCACCATGGAAATTTCGAGATTGGTACTATTCAGGATGTAAAAGCCATAAGCGACTTAGTTCATGAGAAGGGCGCATTGCTCTACTTGGATGCAACTCAAAGCTTCGGAAAAGTTAAAATCGATGTCAAAAAACTCGATGTTGATTTAATGAGCATTACAGCCCATCTAATCCACGGACCTAAAGGGATAGCTGCCCTCTATATAAGAGATGGAATCAAAATAAAACCCATTTTAGATGGAGATGTAAGGGAGAGAGGTATTAGACCTGGAATGATAAACGTTCCAGCCATTGCTGGTTTTGGAAAAGCTGTTGAGCTAATTAATTACGAAGATGCAAAGAGAATGGCAAAACTGAGGGATAAACTTATTGATTTGTTGCTTACGATCCCAGACACAAAGTTAAATGGTCCAAGAGGGGTTAAGAGGCTTCCACACAACGTTAATGTTTCATTCGCTTATGTTGAAGGTGAAAGTGTATTATTGCACTGCGACATGAGAGGAGTAGTATTCTCAACTGGCTCAGCTTGTTATTCCCAAGAACTCCTGCCAAGCCATGTTATTAGAGGTATAGGAGGCTCATTTGAAGACGCTCACGGCTCAGTAAGGCTTAGTCTAAGCAAGTGGACAACAGAAGAAGAGATAATTAAGGCTTATGAGATATTAAAAGATGTTGTAACTAAGCTGAGGGAAATAAGCATTTATGGTGGGAAGAAATGATTAAAATCAATGTTGTTGGAAAGCCTTGTCCAGTTCCACTCAATGAGTTTAGAAAAGCGATTAGAAGAGCCCCAGTTGGCGAAATTATTGAAATAATCGGAACGCATGAGCTTAGTAAAGGAGAAATAGCCCTAGCCGCTGAAGAAACTGGACAAGAAATTCTGGAAATTGATGAAAAAGATGGAGTATGGAGAATAGTCATAAAAAAGGTGAGGTAAATGGAGAGATTCGATGCAAGAAAGTGGGATGAGAAGAAACGTATAGGGTATTCAAGAAAGGTCTTGCAGTTATTCCTAAATCCAAAAAACGTTGGAGAAATTAAGAATCCGTCAGTCACGGCAAAAGCAGGAAGTCCAGCCTGTGGTGACATGATAAAGCTCTATTTAAAGATTGAAGACGATAAAATAGTTGATGCAAAGTTTAAGACATATGGGTGTGCCGCTAACATAGCCACAGCTTCTATGCTAACCGAGATGATAATTGGAAAACCTGTTGAAGAAGCTAAAAAGATTAAATTTAAAGACCTCGTAGAAGCTCTTGGTGGTTTGCCTCAAATCAAATATCACTGTGCTGTTTTAGCTACTGAAGGTTTGAGGCAAGCTTTAGGAAAGTGGGATGTGATTCAAGGAAAAAGGAAAATTGATGAGAGCTTTGTTAAACTGATATTGGCTGCTGTTATTGATCCTCTCACAGGTGAGAGCGTTCTTCACGGACACAAATATCTCGGCTGTGAAATAGAAGGTAAAAAAGTCAAGATAAAGCTCGCCATTCCCAAGGATAGTGAAGAGGCAATTGTGTTTGAAGAGCAAATTAGAGAATCTTTTGAAGGCTTGGATGTTGATTTAGAGATCGAGTTCTCGGGGTAAACTTTTTATTTTCTATATCTTTTAAAAAGAGCGACTTATTATGAGGAGGAGCAACTGATGATAGTGGCCTTTGATTTCGATGGAACGCTTGTGGATAGCTACTCCGTTATAGAAGAGGCATTTAGAAGGGCATTAAAAAAGCATTTTCCTTGGCTTCCTTTTAAAGGTTTATTTGCTAAAATCCTTACTAGGATAGAACTTTATTTTGAGCGGCCCAAATTTGGAAAGTATACGAACAAAGTAAAGCAACCAAGATTTTTCAGAACTAAATTCGGCCGCACATGGTTTGAAGAAAGGGCAAAGCTCTCAAAGCCAATTGATGATTCCAAAGAGTTATTAAAAAAGCTTAAAGAAGAGGGGCATATTGTGATATCTTTCTCCGCGGAGGACTTTTTGGACGGGATGAAAGAATACAGGCTGAAGATAGGGGGCTTTTATGAACTTTTTGATGATGTGATAATTTTCGGAAGAGATATGACTCTCTGTGAAGCCTTTCAGCTCGTCAGGGAAAGATATGGGGAGGAAATCTTTGTATGGGTTGACGACAAACCATGGCGCTTTATAGGGAGAGGGGATGAGAATACTGAATACGTGTGGTACTATTTCCCCCCAACGGCAAAATACGTCACCAAAGAGATTCTAGATCAGATCCCACATCTTCACGTTATCCAAGACCTCTGGAGCATTTTTGACGTAATAGAGAGAATCAAAAGCGAGAGAAGTTAATCTCCGCTTATATACTCAAGGGGCATTATCTATAGTTTCATAGGGGACAGATCAGTCCTTGCAAACCCTATATAAGCCTGCTCCCACCGGCTTTAATTCCCAACTCAAATTTAAATATTTTGATTAGTCTAAATGTTTAAAAATACTGATGAAGAGTTTCAACCATGTATGAGCTCCTTCCCCAGAAGGGCCTTAGAATTGGAAATTCAATTGTAATAGCGGATCTCCACATTGGATACGAGGAGAGCATGGCAAAGGAGGGCGTTTATCTTCCAAAAGTCTTTAAACAAATGCTTGATTCTATTGTTGCCCTTCTCAGAGAAGAGCGACCAAAAAGATTAATAATAAACGGTGACCTCAAGCACTCGTTCATTCCACTTAGGCGTGAAAAGTTTGAGCTTAAGGCGTTTTTTGAACATACACTCCCCTTCGTGGAGGAGGTAATTGTTGTAAGGGGGAACCACGACGTGGGAATAAGCTGGGTCAGGGAACTTGGTGTGGAAATTGTTGACGAAATTGACATCAAAGGGTGGAAAATAGTCCATGGTCACAAGCTTGTTGAAGGGGAAAAGTTTATCATAGGCCACGAGCATCCGGCGATCCGGCTTAGGGATGAAGTGGGGGCATTAATAAAGGTTCCAATCTTTTTGGTAGGGGAAACTTTGATAGTACTTCCAGCCTTTTCCCCATGGGCATATGGAAATGATGTCCTTAGGGAGATTGTTTCTCCTTTTCTTAAGCACATAAAACTGTCTAGCTTTGAAGTTTTTGTCCCCTTAGAAAAGGAACTCCTGAGTTTTGGAAAGCTTGGCGATCTAATCAGGGCACTTCAGAGAATTTGACCGCAAGAATTAAAATCAAAGAATCAAACTTCTTCTGGTGATAACATGGATGTACTAAGTGCGATAATATTCTTCGCCTATGCTCCCGCTTTAGCAATACTCTGGTATTTCTATCACGAGGATAAGTATGAACCAGAGCCCAAACAATATGTTATAGCAACGTTCATCCTAGGGGGAACTTTATCGGTTGGAGTTGCACTGGTCTTGGAAGCTTTTTTAGTGCAGGGAGAATTTGGATATGCTCTCTTACCAGCAACCGCATTTTGTATGGCACTTGTGGCTGGCATTGTAGAAGAACCCGCAAAATCCCTAGCCATTAGGCTTCCGTTTAAGGCAGGCCAAATGAACGGGATAATGGATGGAGTCGTCTATGGCGTGGCAGCTGGATTAGGATTTGCAGCCACCGAGAATTTTTTATACGGAATTGGCTTTGGAGTTGGCACTACTATAGTAAGGGCTTTCTTAACTCCCTTGGCCCATGCCACTTGGAGTGCAATAATCGGCGTTGGATATGGCCTAAAGGCAGAGGGGAAAGCTCAAAGTCTCTCAAGTTATTTTGCCCTTGCAATACTGCTTCACTTTCTTTGGGACTATTTTGCATTTTTGAGCCGTGCAATTCCCGCATATTACATCTTCACAATACTGCTGATCTTTATCAACATAGCCCTCGTTAGATACTTCATAATACTCGGGCAGAGGGAAGATTTGGAAAGGGCATGGTTTTATTGGTTCGTTAGGAGGTGAGGTTATGAAGGAAAAAATAGAGCGAGCCCTCTTTGAAGCGAGGCCATATATTGAGTACTATGAAGAGCTAAAGAAAAAAGTTGAGGAGATAAGTTCAAAGGCCCAAGATGAAGCCTCCTTTGTTAAAGCATTGGAGGAAGAGATAAAGAACGCTCAGGAGCCTTTCAAAACCGATTTGAGAATATTTCTTCAAAAGTTTGGCTCTCTTTAGAGTTATTCCCAACAATTTTCGAAAATTTTATTTTATCTGGAAATTTTTCGAGATGACGCCGATTTTTGACCACTAGTGGTTTATAGAGCTACATTCATGAATTTCCTTCTTATGTCATGTGCTTTTTACATGCTTTATGATAAAAGATTAGCACAGTTGCTTTTTTGCAGATTTTAATGGTTTATAACTCCCTTTAGCGAATATAATCGGCCTGAAAAACTTTATATGTTCAAAAAAGACAAGATGTCTTGCTTTTGTATCTTGAGTATAGGACATGAGCAACATGTACAAAAATGTACAGGGGGTTGAAAAATGGAAAGATATGCTGGACAAAGCGTTACAAGGGGAGAAGAAAGTTATAGAGAAGTAACACCTGCTGCGATAGTCTTGGGAGTTCTTTGGGGAGCATTCATGGCTGCAAGCTTTACTTATGCTGGTATGATTATGGGTTTTACCTCAGGAGGCTCTGCCATAGCGGCAATAGTAGGTTGGGGAATTCTTAGAGGTATCCTAAAGAAAGGTACGGTAGTGGAGAATAATATTGTCCAGACAGTTGCCTCGGCAGTTAATATCTCAGTATCGGGTGTCATTTTCACAATCCCAGCACTTTACATAATGGGTCTTCACCAAGAGATAAATACCCTGTACTTCTTCCTAGCAACTGCAGCTGGGGCAATTTTGGGTATAACATTCATAATCCCACTTAGAAAGCAGATGATCGAAATAGACAGACTTAGGTTCCCAACAGGAACTGCAGTTGCTACTATACTTAAGACTCCTGGAAGTGGAATAGAAAAGGCAAGGCTTTTGTTCTTTGGTATGGTTCTTAGCGCAGTAATTTATCTCATTCAGCAGTTCCCAATATTTGGGTTGCCACATGTTATACCTGAAGTTGTGGACTTAGGAGCAGCACTTCATCTCCCAGAATGGGTCAACTTAACAATTGCTCTCTCACTCATGGTATTTGGTATGGGTTTAATTACAGGAAGAAATGGTCTAATAGTTCTTGCGGGTGGTGTACTCTCTTACTACATTATAACTCCAGTAGTCAAGAGCCTTGGGTGGATTCCAGCAGATGTTCAAGGAAGTGCAATAAGTAGTTATGTATATGGCACAATGACAAGACCACTAGGTATTGGTATGCTCCTTGGAGGGTCAATAGCTGGTTTGATACTTTCTCTACCTGTCATTGCAGTAGCTATGAAAAGTCTTGCACAAGCAAGCAAGTTTAAAGACAAGAACGGGCACAACGAAGAACTTCCAATCCATTACTTAATCGGGGGCGCTATATTTGCCTTTGTCTTGCTTCTAGTAACAGCTTACAAGCTTGGAAACCTAGGCCTAGGAAGAAGCCTCCTCACAGCACTCATCGGTGTCGCATGGATCTTCATTGCATCACTCCTCGTAGCAATGTCCACTGGAATGACTGACTGGAGTCCAGTTTCAGGTTTGTCTCTCGTCTCAGTTATGATACTTCTCTACTTAACCAACAAGAACGTCCCACTCACAATCCTGATGGGTGCAACAGTTGGTGTGGCCATTTCAGGAGCTGCAGACATGATGCAAGACCTTAAGACTGGACACATGGTAGGTGCGGTTCCATCAAGACAACAAAAGGTCGAGCTCCTAACTGGCTGGTTAGGCCCAATAATCGCACTAACAGTTGTTGGTCTTATTTGGAATGCCTATGGAATTGGAAACGACAAAGTTCCAGCTCCTCAGGCCATGGCCCTTAAGTCAATGGTAGAAGCAGTACTTGGTGGAAGTGTACCAATAGATAAGTTCATAGCAGGTGGACTACTTGGGTTCCTTCTATCACTTAGTGGAGTTCCTGGACTTGGGGTACTAGTAGGACTCTCAATGTACCTTCCAATGCTCTATATCATTCCGTACGGAATTGGCTGTGTTGTGAACGAGGTTGCAAAGAGAAAGAAGGGTTACGAATTCATCGTTGAGAAAGTCCTTCCATTTGCCGCTGGACTGATGGTTGGAGAAGCTGCTATGACATTACTATTTGCAGTGCTCACTGTAGCTGGAGTACTACACCCATGAGGTGATAACAATGAAGAAATTTATCGGAAATATAATGCTCACAATTGGACTGGTTGGAGGAGCTATAGCCTCAGCTAGAAATCCACCACTTTGGACAGCACTTGGAGGTAGTTTAGCTATCATGGGAGTTGGAATATTGCTCAGAAGACAAGGAGAGAAAGAAGAACTCCACCAGAGTGCTGCTCAAGGCAAAGGTGGAAAAGAAGAACTCAAGAGAACATTGGAGAACGCTATTGTAGAGATTGAAAAAATAATGGAAGAAAAAGAGAAGGACTTAGAAAAGGCAAGAGAGCACTTAGGAAAAATCCTTGAAACTTTAGAGACCTTTGCAGAGAAGGCCCAACCACTTAGAATTGAAGGCATCAGGTTTTATGGGGAAGTCATGACAAGCTTCAGCAAGGCAGAGAGACACTTAAACAGAGCATGGAGTGCCTATGCTGATGGATATGTAAAGGAAGGAGACACCTATCTCGAGTCTGGATATTCCCAGCTTAAAGAGACTTCAAAACTTTTAAACTCCAAGAATTGACTTTTTTCTTCTTTTTAAGGACAATTTACCAAAAACAGAGGACTTTAGTAGGAAACAAAATGAAGGGGCTCCTTGGTAATTGTTCATACAGCTACTAGTAATTCTACTTAATCGAAAAATATAAAACACATAAATTACGTAACATATTTCGGTGGAAGTTTTTGAAAAGAGTCCTAATTTTAGGCTTAGTTTTCCTTATTGTAGTGAGCTCCTCCGCATGCATGCAAAGGGAACCTACCCCAAAGGCCATCATTGAGGAAATTGAGGACACTGATAAATATATGTACTCCCTAAACTATACGGTGGCGGGGAATTCTAGTACCAGCATAATTCACTGCCGTGGCGGTTTTAACTACGATAGGGAGGAGGCGTTTTGGGAGTTGGCTACTATCACAGAAAATGGCAATGTTTTTTACAACAATTTCACGATTCTCGGGGATCTTATGTATTTCTCCTCTGTCTGGGAAAGGAACAATGAGATAGTGGAAAAAGTCAAAGAAAATATGACAATTCAGGAATACTTCAAGAGGCTGAATAAAGGGCTAACATCCATAAAAAGCCCCGAGGAGTTAAAATATGAGATACTAAAAGGCTCAAATCTTGCACGGAATCCTCTCTATTATATCAGAGACATGCTTCAAAATGCAACGAATTTTGAAACTGCAGAGGGGGATGGTATATATTTGGTCGTGTTTAGCTTCTCCAAGACCTATGAATCTCCAATGCCTGAGAACGTCACCCAGCAGCTGCGAGATTATTTTGAAACCCTGAGATACGTGAGAACAATAAATGGTACTGCCTGGCTTTGGATTAAAGATAATCTACCCATAAAGGGAAAGATCGAAGGAGTTGAAATATTCCGGTTTTTGATAGAAAACGCAACCCTAACCAAGAAATTCTCAGCTAAGTTTGAAATTACATATGACTATAAACGACCAGAATGGATTAAAAAGGTGATTGAATGAAGCAGTCATTCTTTGTGGTTCTAATAATCTTAATTCTTTTTTCTGGATATCTTATGTTTGAAAGAGCCCCTTCAACAGAAGTATGAATTTCTACTCTACAAATATCGGGATAATCGAATCGGAGACATTCACTCAACTTATGAGGGGAGGCATGAACCTAAAGAGACGTGAAGGGTTTGAAGAAATAATGACCTATAATTTTGATGAAGAATTAATAG
>CAYNRW010000005.1:24282-26779 GCA_964399725.1 uncultured Thermococci archaeon
TCAAATATAACAAAAAGAGCAACTTCAATCGTTAGAGGGAATATAACATACTCCTATTCATCTCCGGAATGGCTTCAAAAAATAAGAGAGTCAAGCTGAATCAACTTCCCGATTGGACGTGCTTGTATCCATGTTAAAAACGGCATTGGGAAATTTTCTAAAAATATCGAATTCTAGCCAATAGCCTTTAAAAAATCATGCTATCCTCAAGTTCTCAAGGCCTCTATGGAATATTATCATAGTTCTCACTTATAACTTAAAAGGTAAAAGGAAAACTCATTCCAGTTCCTTTATTCGTTTTTCAACTATGCTCCATATCTCTGGATATTTCTCTTTTATTGCCTTTTCCAAGAGTTTGCCTGCCTCGTTTGAAATGCTGAATTCAGGAATAGTCTTTCTCAAGTACCTCAACACTGCAGCAGCTTCAGGAGACCATAAAGTAATCCTTGGATTCTTTAAAGCTTCCTGCAGACTTCTTTCGAGTGCTTCTTTATTTATGCCCTCCTTTGGCGGCGTTTCTACTTTGGGCATTGGTTCGGAGATTATTGCTTCTAATCCCCTTCCAAGGGCTTTTTTCTTTCTCATACACCATCAACCTCCTCGGCCAGTTTCATATATGCCTTAGCACCTCTGCTGTCTGGGGCATAGAGAAAAATTGGCTTTCCATGAGAAGGAGCTTCCGCTAGCTTTACATTTCTTGGGATCATAGTTCTGAACACTTTTTCCCCGAATATTCTCCTCACCTCTTCTTTGACTTCCTTGGAGAGGTTTGTCCTCTTGTCAAACATCGTTATCAGGAAGCCTCTAATTTCAAGCGGTATTCCAAGCCTCTCTCTGACAAGTTTAATTGCTTTTAAAAGAAGCCCTATACCTTCTAGGGCATAGTATTCTGCTTGGATAGGTATTATTACCTCATCGCTGGCGACGAGAGAATTCATCGTTAAAATGCCGAGGGATGGGGGTGTGTCTATTATAACGTAGTCGTACTTGTCCTTAATTTTAGCAAGCTTATTTCTAAGGATGTATTCTCTTCCTATCTGACTGCTGAGCTCGATCTCAGCGCCGCTTAGTGCAATATTGCTCGGAATTAATTCAAGCCCCTCTATTTGAGTAGGTATTATGACATCTTCAATCTCTGCCTCATCCAATATCACATTGTAAATAGTTGGGTTTGCATTTCTAAGTCCAAGTCCAACTGTTGTTGCCCCTTGAGGATCCATATCAACAAGGAGAACTCTTTTTCCTTTGAGAGCAAGTGCTGCTGAGAGATTTATTGCGGTAGTGCTCTTTCCTACTCCACCTTTTTGATTTGCAATACTTATTGCCGGCATGCCATTATTTACGAGATTGGAAGTTATAAACCTTGGCAGTTATAAGATATAAGTTATAACTTATAAGCCAGATGAGCTGAAAGGACTAAATTTAGCGAGAACATTCCACCTTTCGAAAAATGTCTTTGGTTTTCTTTCTCACCCCCAGTGAAAACAACCTTTAAGTATTTTCTGTTTTAAGATAATCTGGGTGAGAAAAATGAAAGTCAAGGTGGGAATTAACGGTTACGGAACTATAGGAAAGAGAGTTGCCTATGCAGTTTCAAAGCAAGATGATATGAAGCTAATAGGAGTCACAAAGACAAAACCGGATTTTGAAGCCTATCGGGCTAAAGAACTCGGAATCCCCGTTTATGCTGCAAGCGAGGAATTCTTACCGAGGTTCGAAAGGGCAGGTTTTGAAGTTGCTGGAACCCTTAGTGATCTCCTCAAAGAAGTCGATGTCATAGTCGATGCCACTCCCGGTGGAATGGGTGAGAAGAACAAAGCTCTCTATGAAAAAGCAGGGGTTAAGGCAATATTTCAGGGAGGAGAGAAGGCAAGCGTTGCCGAGGTTTCCTTCGTTGCTCAAGCGAACTATGAAAAGGCCTTGGGCAAAGACTACGTTAGAGTAGTTTCTTGCAACACCACGGGACTAACGAGAACTCTGAATGCAATAAAGGACTACATCGACTACGTATATGCCGTGATGATTAGAAGGGCCGCAGATCCCAATGACATCAAGAGAGGTCCTATTAATGCCATAAAACCCTCAGTTGAGGTTCCATCCCACCACGGCCCCGATGTTCAGACCGTAATCCCCATAAACATTGAAACCATGGCATTTGTTGTACCAACAACTCTCATGCACGTCCACAGCATAATGGTTGAGCTCAAGAAGCCGGTCGAGGCGAAGGACGTCATAGAAGTCTTCGAGAACACTACAAGGGTTCTCCTCTTCGAGAAGGAAAAGGGCTTTGACAGCACCGCCCAGCTGATTGAGTTCGCCCGCGATATGCACAGAGAGTGGAACAACCTCTATGAGATAGCGGTTTGGAAGGAGAGCATAAATGTCAAAGGAAACCGCCTTTTCTACATCCAAGCCGTCCACCAGGAGAGCGACGTTGTGCCAGAGAACATCGACGCAATTAGGGCGATGTTCGAGCTCGCCGATAAGTGGGAGAGCA
>CAYNRW010000006.1:0-25925 GCA_964399725.1 uncultured Thermococci archaeon
AACGAGTCCGGGTGTGGCCCCGCCGCTATGACCGCCGTACCACTAACAACTCCCAATATTTGGTTTATAAATTTTGCGGTAAAAACTAAAACTGTCCCCTTCCTAATCCTGAAGAGCGAGCTTTCATGAGGTGAAAAACTTAAATAGTGAAAAGGCTTTCTACATAAAAGCGGTGATGAAAAATGAAAGTTAAAAGCCTCATGACTCCAGATCCCGTGGTAATTGAACTTCCAGCAACGAGAAGTTATGCACTCGATCTTTTCAAAAAACATAAAGTTAGGTCTTTTCCGGTAGTGAAAAAAGGCACAAAGGAAGTTGTTGGTATAGTTAGTATAAAAAGTGTTCTTTTGCACCCTGATGAAGATCAGCTTGCAATGCTCGTTAAGAGAGATGTTCCAACCGTACATCCCAATGATACTTTGAGGAAAGCCGTTAAGCTAATGCTTGAACACGACTACAGGCGTGTGGTTGTTGTAGATGACCAAAATCGTGCTGTAGGCATTCTAACAGTGGGCGACATAATAAGAAGGTATCTCTCCAAGAACGAGAAAATGAAAAAGATAGAAATTGAGCCATATTATCAGAGATATGTGAGCGTCGTCTGGCGTGGAACACCTCTAAAAGCCGCATTAAAGGCACTACTGCTCTCAAATTCCATGGCTCTGCCCGTAATAGACGATGAGGGAAACCTCATAGGCATCATTGACGAAACCGATCTTCTCAAAGATAGCGAGATTGTAAGGGTTATGAAAAGTGCAGAGTTAGCAGCTTCCAGTGAGGAGGAGTGGATACTAGAAAGCCACCCAGTGCTTCTATTTGAAAAGGCAGAGCTTCAACTCCCCAAAAAGCCGGTAGAGGATATCATGACAACTGAGCTAAAGCTTGCAACCCCTCACATGAGCGTCTATGAAGTGGCAAACATAATGACAAGGGAGCACATAGAGCAGCTACCCGTGGTTAAAGGAGAGGGGGAGATAATAGGACTAATTAGAGACATTGATCTCATAAGAGCAATAGTGAAAAAAGCATGAAGGAAGTTTCCCTTTCTCTTATTGGTTTTGGAAACGTTGGAAAAGGCGTTGCGGAGGTAATCTTTAATAAGCACCAGTACTTCAAAGAGAAATATGGGCTTAAGATTAAAGTAGTAAGCGTTACCGACTCTACTGCAACTATATGGGACCCTGATGGAATAAATCTAAAAGAAGCCCTGGAAATTAAGAGAAGTTTTGGTTCGCTTAAATTCTGGGGAAATGAGTATGAGATTTACGATCTAAAGCCTTCTGAAGTGGTTAGAGAAGTAGATAGCGACGTGATAGTTGATGTTACCAACGACAAAAATGCAGCGGACTGGCATTTGAAGGCATTGAATAATGGAAAAGCCGTTGTAACTTCAAACAAACCACCTGTGGTTTTTAGCTATAGAGAACTCCTCAAAGTATCGTCTAAAAAGAACGTGCCTTACCTCTTTGAAGCTACGGTAATGGCGGGGACGCCGATAATAGACCTCCTGAGGAGTGCTCTTCTCGCTGATTCTATAGAAAAAATTTGGGGCGTGCTTAACGGCACAACAACGTTTATCTTGAATTGTATGGAAGAGGGCATGACCTTTGAGGAAGCCCTTAAAAAAGCTCAAGAGCTCGGAATAGCGGAAAGAGATCCATCAAACGATATCAAAGGAATTGACGCAGGTTATAAGGGCGTTATTCTGCACAACATAGCCTTTCATCCTTTTGACTTCAAAAAAGCCCACATAGAGGGCATAGAGGAGATATCAGAAAGAGAAATCAAAGAAGGCTTCAAAAAAGGAACCGTTACACGGCTTGTTGCTCTTGTAGAAGATGGAAAAGTAGAGGTAAGAGCTAGAAAATTGCCCATAAACCACCCCCTTGCCGTTAAAGGTACTTCAAACGTTGCTCTAATTGAGAGTGATTTACTTGGAGAGCTTGTTATCAAAGGTGCTGGGGCAGGAGTAAAAGAGACCGCCTCTGGGGTCGTGAGCGATATAATAAAAGCATCGCTGAAAACCAAATATTTATAACTCCTTTCTGGATTTTTTGAATCGGTGAGAACGTGAAACATGTAATAGCCCTTCATCAAGTTTATGGAGAGCTGATATTCAGGGGGCTTAAGTACCATGAAATAAGGAAGGCTCCGGTTTTTAGGGAAGGAGACACTGTTTTTCTGTACATTGCAAGAGGAGATTTAAGCGTTTTAAGGAGAACTTTAGGAAAGCTTGGTCTGAGTGAGGAGCAAGTTTTAACTAAGAGAGGAAGCATTGTTGGGGGATTTGAAGTTGGAGAAGTCATCAAAGCGGATTTTGAAACACTTTGGGAACTAACGAAGGACACAAGCGGACTTAGCTTTGTCTATGGTGAAGAAGATGGCAAAAAATGGCTCAGGCAGTATATAAAAGAATATGGCTACGCCTTCACCATAGAAAAGCCATTTCTTTTTAGAGAACCACTTACAAGGGAAAAAATGAAAGAGCTCTACGGCATTCATGTCGAAGGTATAATTCATCTTTCAAGCAGGACGAGGAAGCCATGGGTTAAAATCCTCCTTGAAGACCTCACCACGAGAGAGGTTCGCTTTATCTAAACCTCTTACTTACTCGGTTTCTTCTTCGGGATAATATACCACATAAGGACCTGTGCTGAGTTTTTTGATTTCCTCCTTTGTGAGAAGCCTGCTCTTAACTTTCTCCCCTATCAATGCGCTGTTCCCAAAGGGATCCATAATTTTCACTGTTAAGGGTTTTTTACCCTCCTTAACTTCTTCAATATAGGATAAGATCTCATCAATCTTTTTTACACTTTCTTTGTCATTTTCCTGAGTTTTAAAGTTTCTAGCCATCAGCAGGGTTTCTCTAGTTCTCTCGAGCACACCTTCTATATTCGTTACAAAGCCTTGACTGGCTGGCCCGGGTTCTATTTTAATCCCAACCTCTTCAAGCTCAACGGTGCCACTTTTACTTCTTACGACTCTTGTGAAAAGGTCTTTCTCTTCTTCCACCTTAATGCTGTAAAGTTTGGGTTCTTTCTCTTCGAGTATCATAACATCGGCATTTCGATATCCACACTTCTCACATATTATTGTGGACTCCATTACCTTGCCAAAATATGGAATTTCGTGAATGTGATTGATGGCTTTTAACGTGTTCTTTCCCCCACATATTGGACAGTCGCCAAGCCTAACCTCATACATCTCGCTCATTTCAACTCACCAGGACTAAAAAGAAGGGAGGATTTATAAAGGTTAAAGAAGGCTTTCAGCCTTTGTATATTTTAATGTCCGAAGGAGTGATGAGAATCTTAATTTCGTGTTTTGCTATTTTTGCTGTTTCTCCACCCAGAGCTTGGGTAATTCCCTTTATCTGCTCAACAACCTTAGCAAGCACTTCGGGTTTTGACTCCAAAGGCGTTAAATCGGCAATAATAATGTTACCCGCTTGTATTTCTTCGGAAATCTTCTCCAAATCGCTGTAACTGGTAACAACAATCTTCTTAACATATCTAATCTCCGGCTCAACAATTGTCTTCGCTATAACATCCTCTTCCAGGGGAACGACATCGACTTCGTGTCTGACATCTCTCTTTCTTCCCGTCCCAAGTTCCTTCTTTGTTTCTTCTTTCTTGATAATCTTGTCAAATATTCCCATACTTTTCACCCCAAAAACATTCTTGACTAACTTATTTTTTGGTATTAGGTCTTTATATTTCTTATGGATGGGGCTGTCAATAAGTGGCAAAGAGGTGATGTATCAAAAAGTGAAGGTACCTCTTTTGCCAATCAGGAAATTAAAATAAAGCAGATCTCTCGATAGATCAGCAAAAAATCTTTGTAAGTGGTTTAGGATCTACCTCCCATTACCTGGGTAAGCCCTTGAATTTCGCTGATTGTCTATATAGAAAAACAATTTCCAGAGATGGGGTATGTCACCTCTTCCCTAAATAGTTCCCATTTACTTATAAGAAAATGGGGGATGAAAAGGGTCAAAATAGCCGCTTTTATCGAAAGGTTTATATATCTTTAATTCAAAAAATAAGAATGAAGAATTTCCCAAGGAGGTGTTGTGAATGGCTGAGTTGCCAATTGCCCCAATTGACAGATTGATTAGAAAGGCTGGTGCTGAGAGAGTTAGTGAAGAGGCCGCCAAGATACTCGCTGAGTACCTCGAAGAATACGCAGTTGAGATCGGAAAGAAGGCCGTTGAGTTTGCCAGACACGCAGGCAGAAAGACAGTCAAAGCCGAGGACATTAAGCTTGCAATTAAGGCTTGAAAGCCTTTTCCTTCTTTTGTCTTTTCTACTATGGATATTTCCACTGTGTTTCCCAAGGCTTGTAGATGTCAAACTTGAAGCGTTCTCCAATCACTTTGCCAACAAGAAACGTTGGGTCGCTCATTCTTGGGATTGTTGGAGAGCCGGGATTGAGGAGATATACTCTTTTCCCCATGTACTCATAGCTTTTGTAGAAGAATCTATGCGTATGGCCAAAAATTAGCAAATCAACTCCCATATCAAGGGCTTTGTATTTGAGGTTCTGCTCATCCAGGCTGAGAAATTGATGACCATGTATAACTCCTACTTTCAAATCTTCAATTTCCAAAACCTTTTCTTCTGCAAAGATGGGCTTATCTAAATTCCCCCTAACCACAATCACCGGTGCTATTTCTCTAAAAACATCAAAAACCTCAGGGGCTGTTAAATCCCCAGCATGGATAATTAGCTCCACTCCCTCTTTTCTAAAAACATCAAAAATTAAATCGGGAAGGTAGGAAGTCTTGTCGGGGTAGTGTGTATCGCTGAGTATTCCTATTTTCATCTCTTCTCCCACTTATTTAAGTGGGGATGCGTATATTAAGTTTCTCTACAAGTTCTTTATACCTGTTCCTTACTGTAACTTCAGTCACTCTTGCGACCTCAGCTACTTCTCTTTGGGTCATCTTTTCCCCTTCAAGAAGGCTCGCTATGTAAATAGCAGCTGCAGCTATTCCAGTTGGCCCTTTTCCGCTTGTAAGTCCTTTTTCAATCGCTTGGTTTAATATCTTTACAGCCCTCCTTTTTGTCTTTTCATTTATTCCAAGCTGATCGCCAAATCGCATGACGTAATCAATAGGACTAGTTGGCCTTAATCGAAGATTTAGTTCCCTTGCCAGATATCTGTAACTCCTCCCGATTTCCTTTTTATCAACTTTTGAAACATCTTCTATCTCATCCAAGGTTCTAGGGGCATTTGCAATCCTGCAAGCTGCATAAAGACAGGCAGAGACCATTCCCTCTATGGATCGCCCTCTAACTAGCTTATTGACGACAGCCTTTCTGTACAAAACTGCTGCGATTTCCCTTATGTTCCTAGGAAGCCCCAGCTGGGAGCCCATTCTATCAAGTTCGCTCAAGGCGAATGCAAGATTTCTATCTATGGCATCACTTATTCTCATTCTCCTCTGCCACATTCTAAGGCGATATATCTTTGTTCTAACACTCCCCGAGATGTCACTTCCATGAATGTCCTTATTTCTCCAATCTATATCCGTGGAAAGTCCTTTATCATGGAGCATTACAGTTTCCGGTGCTCCTACTCTGGAGCGTTTCTCCCTCTGTCCGGGCTCAAATGCTCTCCATTCTGGTCCCAGATCCATGATGTCTTCATCCAAAACATATCCACAGTTGGAACAAACGATCTCAGCCCTGCTCGGGTCATAAATCAAGCTTTCCGAACCACAAATAGGACATCTTTTAATACCTCCAAGTTGAGTCAAAAACTCTCACCCCCTCCTTTGGGGGGCAGGGCGCTTTTTCTTGACTTTTCCCTTATGCTTTTTGCCAGTTTTAGAAGGAACTCTCTTTCTCTTTCGTTCATCGATGTATAAAACTTCCCCAACGTATTTCTGAGGATCTTTAACACGAGGTTTTACAGCAACATAGGGATAATTAGCTGGACCAAAAACATCCTTAACAGTTCCAATGAGCTGAAGATTCTTATCCACTACAGGGTCGTTTAACGCAGGTGCAAATGTTGAGCGGAGTATTAAAAAACCTTGTTTGGCGTAATGAGAAACCTTGCCCAAACGCTTCATAGCCCCACCCCAATCGAAAATCTTTTAAATATATTTCCTCTGAGCTTTTAAGCTTTTCGCAATACTATGGAAAGTAGTAAGACTTAGTAGAAAAGTTTTTAAGTATTTAGGTATTTTTCCACTGGAATTTTACAACGTTAATCTTTTAAATCCCTTTTTATTTTAACTACAAACGGTTTCTAAAGAATTTGGAGGTGAGGAAGATATGCCACTTATCGAGGAAGTCACAACCCACAGATTTGAGAGAATCGGCAGCCATTCTCACATAAGGGGGCTCGGATTGGATGAGAAGGGCAAGGCCAAGTTTATTGCAGATGGTATGGTAGGACAAATAAAAGCAAGAGAGGCAGCAGGAATTGCCGTCAAGCTCATAAAGAAAGGAAAGCTAGCAGGCAAAGGTATTCTCCTTGCGGGTCCTACAGGAAGTGGAAAAACTGCCATTGCAATGGGTATAGCAAGAGAACTTGGAGAAGATGTGCCTTTTGTTCAGATTTCTGGAAGCGAGATATATTCTGCGGAGATCAAAAAGACTGAATTCCTAAAGCAAGCTTTGAGGAGGGCAATTGGAGTAAGAATAAGTGAAGAGAGAAAAGTGTATGAAGGGAAAGTAGAAAGGATACAGGTCAACAAGACCAAACACCCCTTTAATCCATATGTAGAAATCCCTGAATCTGTTGTAATTACCCTAAAAACCAAGGACGATGAAAAAACTATTAGGGCTGGAAGAGAAATAGCATATCAGCTCTTAGAGATGGGTGTAGAAGAAGGAGATGTAATCCAAATTGATGCCGAAACAGGTAGGATATCAAAACTCGGAACAACAAAGGAGGAAGAGGGGTTATTCTTCAAGAAAAAGACCGAAATGCCGAGCGGACCGGTGCTCAAGATTAAGGAATTCACATATACGGTAACCCTTCACGATCTGGACATCGTAAACAGTCGGGCTGGTGGAATATTCAGCATCTTCTTCGGAGGAGGGCTTGAAATTACAGATGAGATAAGAGAAAAAGTTGATGAGACAGTAAAGCAGTGGATAGAGGAGGGAAAGGCAATTCTTGTGCCAGGAGTGCTCTTTATAGATGAATGTCACATGCTTGACATAGAGGCATTTTCATTCCTCGCGAGGGCTATGGAAAATGAGCTCGCTCCGATCCTCATCTTGGCAACCAACAGGGGCATTACAAAGATAAGGGGAACCGAGTTAGAATCGCCCCACGGAATCCCAATAGACATGCTCGACAGATTGCTGATAATCAACACCGAGCCCTACAAGAAGGAGGAAGTCAAGGAAATCGTGAAGATAAGGGCCAGGGAAGAGGGCGTAGAGATTTCAGAAGAAGCCCTAAACTATTTAGCAGAACTTGGAGAAAAGACAAGTTTGAGATATGCGGTTCAGCTTTTAGCCCCTGCAAGCATCTTAGCTGGTGATAAGAAGGTAGAAAAGGATCACATCGAGAAAGCAAAGCAATATTTCGCCGATGTAAAGAGAAGCACAGAATATGTCCAAAATCTCGAAGGAATGCTCCGCTAACCTTTTTTCATTTATAAACTTACTTTAAGTCCAAATATTTTTAAAGACCTCATGAATTTTAGTCATAAATTTGCTCAACAAAGCATATATACCCCTGATTATAACCTATGGAATGCCTTCCTCTGGATCATATGCTTCCAGTGGAAACCTTTTAAAAGGTGTCAAAATTATACCGATTAAAATAAGAACAATGCAAACAATGGGGCACAAATTTGTGTTATAATAACCAGAAAAATCAAAGAATTGGTCAAATTGTCAGGAATTTAATGTATTTCCAATGGAGGGACGGGAAATGTTGCAGGAAGGACAGACTAACCTGAGGTCACTTTTTGAGAGATATCTCCATACGCAGAGGATCTTCAAAAATAAGGACGTTTTAAGGCATAGCTACACTCCCCGGGAACTTCCCCACAGGAGAGAGCAGATAGAAACTCTCGTTCACATACTCGTTCCCGTTTTAAGGGGGGAGACACCTTCAAACATCTTTGTGTATGGTAAGACTGGGACTGGAAAAACAGTCACCGTTAGGTATGTAACAGAAGATTTAATGAGGATATCTCAAAAGTATAACGTTCCAGTAGATGTTATTTATCTCAACTGTGAAATCGTTGACACCCAGTATCGGGTTCTAGCAAACATAGTTAACCATTTTAAGGAAGAAAGCGGTGTGGAGGTTCCTCTCGTAGGGTGGCCCACTGATGAGGTTTATGCACAGTTAAAGAAAGTGCTGGATATGAGAGAGCGCTTTGTGATAATAGTTTTGGATGAGATAGACAAGCTGGTTAAAAAGAGCGGCGATGACATTCTTTATTCCCTGACAAGGATAAATACAGAACTCAAAAAAGCAAAGGTAAGCATAATAGGCATCTCAAATGACCTGAGATTTAAGGAGTATCTTGATCCAAGAGTTCTATCAAGTTTAAGCGAAGAGGAAGTTGTTTTCCCACCATACGATGCCAATCAACTAAGGGATATTCTCATGCAGAGAGCTCAAGAAGCTTTTTATGATGGGGTATTAGATGAACCGGTTGTTCCCCTCTGTGCCGCTTTGGCAGCGAGAGAGCATGGAGATGCAAGAAGAGCTCTCGATCTCCTAAGGGTGAGTGGAGAAATAGCAGAGAGAGAAATGGTCTCAAAAGTTACTGAAAGACACGTATGGAAAGCTCAGGAAAAAATAGAGCAAGACACCATGGAAGAAGTCATTAAAACCCTTCCTCTGCATTCAAAGATTCTGCTTTATGCAATAGTTCTTCTCGATGAAAACGGAGAATTGCCAGCAAATACGGGGGATGTTTACTCTGTTTACAAAGACCTCTGTGATTACCTCGATCTTGACCCTTTAACTCAGAGGAGGATAAGCGATTTGATAAATGAGCTCGACATGCTCGGTATTATCAACGCTAAGGTCGTCAGCAAGGGACGGTATGGAAGAACAAAGGAGATAAGGCTCAACATAACACCCTATAAAGTTAAAAACATCTACCGCTTTGAAGAGACATTGAGGCCATTAATATCAGTGAGCATGCTTAAGCAGAGGAGGTTGTTCTATGGATGAACTCGTGAGGGGTTTGATATCAAACAACTACCTGATAACTCCCCCTGCATATTTTCTTTTGTCTGAACACTATAACAGAGATTTTACTCTCCCAGAGCTTATAAAATTCGCAAAGGCAAAGGGAACTTTTATAATAGATGAAATTGTTGCGGAGGAATTTTTAGAGTCTAAGGGAATCATAACGAAACCAAAACACCTAGAGAAGTTCATGACGGCGGGTAAAAAAACTGAAGAAAAAAGCATAGAAGAACGTGCAGAGGGACAAGCGTTAGAAATTTCCGAAGCTAAGGAAGTCGTAGAAAGCCCACCTGTAAGGGAGGTAGCAGAAAAACCAGAGGCACTCCAAAAAAGTTCCGAAACCCAAGAAGTCGTCATGGCTGAAATTTCCGAAGAGCTCCCACTAGAGGAGATAGAAGAAAGCGAAGAAGCAGAAGAGGCAAAAGAGGAAGTAGAGGAGTCTTTTGAAGTCAATGGCGAAGAGAATGGAGAGGTTAAAAGAAAAGTTATCTTTGAAGAGTATGGAATTCCTATCGTAGGTGAAGAAGAGTTACCTGAAGAGGAAGAAAAAACCTATTCTGTTTATGCTGATTTTAAGGTTTTTCCGAAAGAAGGGTTTGAATTTATTGCAAAGAAAATAGAGCCGGAGTTTAAGGTTAAATTCGATGTGAGAAACGTCAAGCTCAAGCCTCCAAAGGCTAAAAATGGGACCACTAAGGAAGGAGAGATTGTTGTTAAGGTTTACGAGAACTACTTTAAGAGCAGACTGAAAAAGATAAGGAGAATACTGCGTGAAAATCCCGAAGTTTCTGGGGTTATTGATATAGGAAAACTCAGCTATGTAAACCCCGAAGGAGATGTAACTATTATAGGGCTTGTAAATTCAAAAAGAGAAACAAGAAACGGCTATATGTTTGAAGTTGAGGACTTAACAGGGATAATAAAAGTCTTTATAGGAAGAAACAAGGAAGACTACAAAAAGGCTTTTGAGATAATGCCAGACAGTGTAGTGGCGTTTAAGGGGAGATACTCAAAAAGGGGAATATTTTTTGCAGAAAACATATACCTTCCGGACGTTCCGTTATATAAAAGGGAAAAACCACCGCTGGAAGAAAAGGTATACGCTGTTTTGATAAGCGACATACACGTGGGAAGCAACAAATTCTGTGAGAAGGCCTTCATGAAGTTTTTGGAGTGGTTAAATGGGAATGTAAACACAAAGGCTGAAGAGGAGATAGTAAGCAGGATAAAGTACCTCATAATAGCTGGGGATGTTGTAGATGGGATAGGCATATACCCAGGTCAATACAATGAACTCAGCATACCGGATGTTTTTGATCAGTATGAGGCTCTTGCTAACTTACTCTCCAGTGTCCCCGAGCATATAACCATGTTTATTGGGCCGGGGAACCACGATGCTGCAAGAACAGCCTTGCCACAGCCGGAGTTTTATAGAGAATACGCAAAGCCCCTTTACGAACTGAAGAATGCCGTTATAATAAGCAATCCTGCCGTTATAGATTTGCACGGAAGGGAGTTTCTTATTGTTCACGGTAGGGGGATAGAGGATGTTGTTAGCTATGTTCCAAATATGAGTCACCACAAACCCGTAAAGCCCATGGTGCAGCTTTTGAAACTAAGGCATTTAGCCCCAACTTTTGGAGGGAAAGTCCCAATAGCTCCCGATCCGGAAGATTTACTTGTCATTGAGAGTGTGCCCGATTTAGTGCAGATGGGTCATGTTCACGTTTTGGACTACCAGATATACAGAGGGGTTTTCCTCATAAACTCCGCAACATGGCAGGCTCAAACGGAATTCCAGAAGATGGTTAATGTTGTCCCAACTCCAGCTAAAGTCCCGATTATAGATGTAGAGACTGCTAGGCTAAGAATGATAGTGGACTTTAGTAAGTGGTGTGAGGTTTGAGGTGAAATAGCATGGAGCTTTACAGCGAAGAGATGAAAAAATATTTTGAATACCTGCAGAGAGAGATTGACAAAGCTTATGAGATAGCCAAACAGGCAAGAGCTCAGGGAAAAGACCCCGTGAGAGGTATTGAAGTTCCCCAAGCGACTGATATGGCAGGGAGAGTTGAGAATCTCGTGGGTCCAAAGGGAGTTGCCGAGAGAATAAGAGAGCTCGTAAAGGAATACGGGAAAGAGTTAGCCGCCCTCAAAGTTGTTGATGAAATAATAGATGGGAAATTTGGAAAGTTTGAGAGTAAAGAGAAGCTTGCAGACCAATCTGTGAGAACTGCCCTGGCTATTCTAACCGAAGGTATTGTTTCTGCCCCGCTCGAGGGAATAGCGGATGTTAAAATAAAGAAAAATTCGGACGGAACTAACTACCTTGCAATTTATTATGCCGGACCCATTAGAAGCAGTGGAGGAACGGCACAAGCACTAAGTGTCCTTGTTGGAGACTACGTCAGAAGAAAACTTGGCCTTGATAGATTTAAGCCAACGGAAGAGCACATAGAGAGGTACGTTGAGGAGGTAGATCTTTACCATAGAGCCGTTACAAGACTCCAGTATCATCCCTCTCCAGAGGAAGTCCGCTTAGCTGTGGGAAATATCCCAATAGAAATAACCGGAGAAGCAACCGATGACGTGGAGGTAAGCCACAGAAACGTTCCTGGAGTTGAAACAAACCATCTAAGGGGAGGAGCAATACTCGTTTTGGCAGAGGGTGTTCTCCAAAAGGCGAAAAAACTTGTAAAATACATCGACAAAATGGGAATTGAAGGGTGGGAATGGTTAAAGGAGTTCGTTGAGGCAAAGGAAAAGGGGAACAAAGATGAGAAAGAGGAAGAAGGGAAAGAAGAGAGCGTAGAAGAGAAAACCACCGTAAAAGTCGAAAAAGGCTTTTATTATGAACTCTACGAAAAGCTCAAAGCGAATATAGCTCCAAATCCAAAGTATACAAAAGAAATAATAGGGGGAAGGCCGCTTTTTGCCGAACCTTCAAGAAATGGCGGCTTTAGGCTCCGCTATGGAAGAAGCAGAGTTAGTGGATTTGCAACGTGGAGCATAAATCCAGCAGTTATGATAATGGTCGATGAATTTTTGGCCGTAGGGACACAAATGAAAACGGAAAGGCCTGGAAAAGGTGCAATTGTGACCCCGGCAAGCACCATCGAGGGGCCTATTGTAAAGCTAAAAGACGGAAGCGTTGTGAAGGTTGATGATTATTACAGGGCCCTTGAGCTGAAAGACCAGGTGGAGGAGATCCTATACCTTGGAGATGCCCTTATAGCCTTTGGAGACTTTGTAGAAAACAACCAGACGCTCTTACCTGCCAATTACGTTGAAGAATGGTGGATTCAGGAGTTTGTGGAAGCGGTGAACAAAGTTTATGAACTTGATCTCAAGCCGTTTCAAGAAAATGAGAGAGAAATAGTCGAGGAGGCCGCGGATTACCTCGAATTAGATGTAGAGTTCCTGGCAAGGCTCCTTCAGGATCCGGTCAAAGTTAAACCCTCGATTGAAGACGCGATACATCTCTCGCATATTCTCAAAATACCTCTTCATCCGTATTACACCCTTTACTGGAATACCTTAGAGGTGGAAGAGCTCATCTCCCTTCAGAATGCCCTCGTAAATGCCAGAATAGATTGGGAAGAATATAGGGGGTTCAAATATGCAAAAAGAGTTGAAATATCCCTCTCTTCTCTAGGGAAAGCAAAGAGATATTTGGAACTCCTTGGAGTCGAGCATAAAGTCTCCGGAGAGCTTGTTATAATAGAATATCCATGGTCTGCAGCGTTACTAACCCCTCTGGCCAATTTGGAGAAGAAAATTGAATTCAAAGAATTTTACACTCCAATAGATCTGATAAACGAGATAAGCGACGTTAAGCTTAGGGATAGAGGAATCAGCTGGATAGGTGCGAGAATGGGCAGACCTGAGAAGGCAAAAGAGAGAAAAATGAAGCCTCCAGTGCATGTTCTCTTTCCAATAGGACTAGCGGGAGGAAGCTCAAGAGATATTTACAAAGCCGCACAAGAAGGAAAAACTGCGGAAGTTGAGATAGCCCACTTTAAATGTACCAGCTGTGGTCATGTGGATATCTATCCTACATGCCCCAAATGCGGAAGCGAGGCTAGGCTACTCTACCACTGCCCTAAATGCGGCTTTGAATCCACAATGGATACAGAATGCCCCAAGTGTGGCATAGAAATGAAAGCATACAAGAAAAGGAGGATTAACCCATCAGAACTTTTGAATAAAGCTATGCAAAACGTCGGAATTTACACTCTCGACAGGCTTAAAGGCGTAATGGGCATGAGCTCTGCTCATAAAATAGCAGAACCCCTCGAAAAGGGAATACTAAGGGCAAGGAATGATGTTTACGTCTTTAAGGACGGCACTATAAGGTTTGACGCAACTGATGCTCCAATAACCCACTTCAGGCCAAAAGAGATAGGAGTAAGCCTTGAAAAATTGAAGGAGCTTGGCTATACCCATGATTTTGAAGGAAAGCCCCTTGTAAGTGAAGATCAAATAGTTGAGCTCAAAGTTCAAGATGTTATCCTATCAAAAGAAGCCGGGAGGTACCTCGTTAGAGTTGCAAAGTTCATAGACGATTTGCTCGAAAAGTTCTACGGACTGCCAAGATTCTACAACGTTGAGAAGATGGAGGATCTCATCGGGCATCTCGTTATTGGTTTAGCCCCCCACACATCAGCCGGAATTGTTGGAAGGATTATCGGATTCGTTGATGCTCTAGTAGGCTACGCCCACCCATATTATCATGCGGCAAAGAGAAGGAACTGCTTCCCCGGTGATACGAGAATACTTGTCCAAATCAACGGAATGCCTCAGAGGATAACGCTCAGAGAGCTGTATGAGCTATTTGAAGAAGAAAGTTATGAAAATATGGCATACGTAAGAAAGAAGCCAAAGGTGGATATTAAGGTTTATTCCTTTGACGAAGAGGATGGAAAAGTAGTTTTAACTGATATTGAAGACGTGATTAAGCTGCCTTCAACTGACCACCTCGTAAGGTTCGAGCTTGAGCTCGGCAGGAGTTTCGAAACGACGGTTGATCATCCAGTGCTCGTCTATGAAAATGGGAGGTTCATTAAGAAGAGAGCTTTCGAAGTTAAAGAAGGGGATGTGATGGTAGTTATCCCTGATGTGAATGAAAAACATGTTACCGTGAAAGTTAGGCATATTGAATATATAAAACCAGAAGAAGATTTTGTGTTCTCATTAAATGCTAAAAACTACCATAATGTCATAATAAATGAAAATATTGTGACATCTCAATGTGACGGCGACGAAGACGCTGTAATGCTCCTCCTCGATGCTCTGCTCAACTTCTCGCGCTACTATCTCCCAGAAAAACGCGGCGGCAAGATGGATGCTCCGCTGGTAGTTACAACGCGTTTGGACCCAAGGGAAGTTGACAGCGAAGTTCACAACATGGATGTAGTTAGATACTATCCTTTAGAGCTCTACAGGGCAACTTACGAGCTTAAATCACCAAAAGAGCTTGTTGGAATTATCGAAAGAGTTGAGGATCGCCTGGGCAAGCCAGAAATGTATGAAGGGTTGAAGTTCACTCATGACACCGACGACATTGCTTTAGGGCCAAAAATGAGCCTCTACAAGCAGTTGGGAGATATGGAAGACAAGGTCAGTAGGCAGTTAGCCTTAGCGGAGCGTATTAGAGCCGTAAACGAGCATCACGTCGCTGAAACCATAATAAACTCCCACATAGTGCCAGATTTGAGAGGAAACCTACGGAGCTTTACAAGGCAAGAATTCAGGTGTGTGAAGTGTAACACCAAATACCGGAGACCTCCTCTAAGTGGAAAATGCCCAAAATGTGGTGGCAAGATTGTGCTCACAGTCTCAAAGGGAGCAATTGAAAAGTATCTCCCCACAGCGAAGATGCTTGTCACTCATTACGATGTTATAGACTATACAAGGCAGAGAATCTGCCTAACAGAGAAAGACATAAAGACTCTTTTCCAAAATGTGTTTCCAGATACTCAGAAAACTCTCCTTGCACTTGGAGCGGATATCTGCGAAAGAATGATAGCAGAAAGAACAGGAAAACTCACAAAGAAGAATGGATATCTAGACGAACTGAAAGAAAACGGAAAACTAAAGAAAGCCAAAAAGAAAGAGAGTAAAAAAGAAAAAATCACGAAACAAGAAGGCAAGGAAAGAAAAGAAGATACCAGACCCAAAAAGAAAAAGAGTAAAAAGGTCATCAGCTTGGAGGACTTCTTTGGCAGTTAACAACTAAGAATTGCTGAACAAAAAAGATAAATACTCCGAGTGACAATATCTCTTTTGAGAAAGATGAAATTAGTGCCTAGTGTGGCTTACCTTAGAATCCAGAGGCAGTTTTATGTAGGTTACTCAATGGCATTAGCCGGATGGATAGGGGAGCATCTCATTATTCGTAAGTCTCTTCCGAAACCTTCTTTTGTTGACAAAGCTTTGAGGAAGCTTGGTTTTTCTCTCGTTGGTGAGGAAATTGGCGAAGACGAATACTCCTATTTCTTTAAGAGGAAGGACGTGGGGATTTCTGCATTCTTTGAACCCTCAAATGACTTGCTGTTCCTCCAGATATATCCTCTCAAAAAGAAGATAACATCCGGTATAAGCGTAAGATCTCAGTACATAGAGTTCTATGATCAGTTTGTGGTCTCAATTGAACCGGCACAAAAACTACCCCCGGGAATCAAGAGCCTTGGCATTAACCCTCTAATACTTGAGGATTATTATCCAATATCAACTCCTTATTGGGGAATGGTTCACGAGGATTGGGAAAATGACTTAAAAATGCTGGTAATGAGAAACGAGATATTTGAAGACCTCGAGAGAAATGAATACCGCTGTCCGGTCTGCTTTTCGGAGTTGAGTGTGGAGGATAACTACTTGAAATGTCACACCTGTGGATTTGTATATACAGCTGAAAGCGAGTTCGAGAGGGTGATATCAAGATTTTCACTCGGTATTGGGGAAGAAGGGATCATCTTCTAGCTTTTCTTTTGCAGTAAAATTTATAAATGGTGTTATAAAGTAATGATTGGGCGCAGCCCCGTGGTGTAGCGGCCAAGCATACGGGACTTTGGATCCCGTGACCGGGGTTCGAATCCCCGCGGGGCTACCATACAACCCTCGGGCTCCAGATATTCCAATTCTCTAACACATTTTCAAACAATTTTTAGGTGTTTCTTAGTAGCTCTCCCCACTCTTAGATGAACACTGTAAAAAGTTAGAAGAATAGTGTCACTCTTCGTGAGTGTATTAAAAAGAAAAAACACTAAGCGTGATGCTGATAAATCACATAGGTATCTCCGTCGTCGTATATCTCCTGAGGAGCAACACCCCAGAGATATTTCTCCGAGAATCTTGGATATTTATCTATATCGACACCCGCTGTGAAGTATGCAGCCCAGACCAGCTCAGAGCAATAATAACTCCATCCATAAACTTGTTTTGTCCACAACCTATAGTCATAGGGTTTTCCAATCTGAGCAAGAGCAAAAATAACCGCCCTTTTTCTTACACTGTCTGTGGTTCTCACCCTTAAGAGTGCCACTTCATCATACCTCTGTAAGTACTCCGAGAGCTTGATCACTCTAACTCCGGTAAACCAAGCCTCAACCACCATCCACTCTCCTACTTTATCATCGTAATATGCTACCATGCTAGCGTGTGTCCAGTAACCCGGAATCAGCCAATCGCTAGTAGGACTATGTCCTATGAGGATGTCTCCTACAATGACATCAGAGGGATAAGGGTGTTCGTAATTCTCTTCCCCACCACTGAGAGCTAGCACTGGAGTGGAGAGTGCCAAAATCACAGATACCACAAAGAGAACAGCTTTTTTCATGTTCATCCCCCCAAGTTTTCACAGGCTTGTTAAACCTCAAACATTAAAAACCTTTGCATTTTTCAGAAAAAATTTTAATAATAACAATTTTTTATGAGAGTACTATAAACAAAATCCAAATTACATAGAATAATTTTTGGTTAAATTTAGAATTATGTATGCCTAATGAGAAAGGCCTTGCAAACTCATTATAATCCATGCATAAAATCTTCTCTACATTCCCGCTTAAATTTATTAACCGCAAGTCCACTAATTATTCTCTGGTGGCAGAAATGATCAAGCTAGTATCTTTTGATGTGTGGAATACCCTTTTGGATATCACCATTATGATTAAAGCTCTCGGAAAAGCACTTTCAGAACTGTTAAACTTGCCTGAAGAGGAAGTGATAGAAAAGATAATCAAGACACGGGAAGAAATCAAAAAAATAAGAAAAGAGAAGAGTGGAAACCCAGAAAGAGCCCTCGAAGAGAGCCAGGAACTTTTAGCTAATGCCCTTAAAGTGGATGTTGAAATAATAAAGAGAGCAGTGGCAAAAGCCACTTTGAACGTCAGTTATGAAATAGTTCTCCCAGGAGTTAAAGAAACCCTAAAAGAACTCCACGAAAGGTATATAATTACCACCACCGGCAACGTGATGTTCTGGCCTTCATCTTACACGAGACTCATTTTGGAAAAATTTGGACTAGCGGATTACATAACCAAGCAGTTTTACTCAGATGAAATCAAGGCCTACAAACCAATGAGAGAAGCTTTTTTGGCCCCGCTGAATTATTTTAACGTTTCCCCTAACGAGGCACTACACATTGGTGACACAAAAGCTGAAGATTTCGAAGGAGCACTAGCCGTGGGAATGTATGCATGCTGGGTAAATCCAGCGGCAGGAAAAATTGAGAAGATTCACCAGAGAGGCTTTGTTGTTAGAAGCATAAAAGGCCTTTTGGAAGTACTCTCTCAGCTTTGATTTTTAAATTTTAAAGAAAAAGGAAATCAGAGTTTTATTCCACCCATTATAAGGGCCATTGCTGCCTTTTGGGCGTGAAGTCTGTTTTCTGCTTGGTCCCATACAACGCTATTTGGTGAGTCTATGACATCATCGGTTACCTCTTCTCCCCTGTGAGCCGGGAGGCAGTGCATGAAAATATAATCTTTCTTTGCGTGCTTAACGAGCTCTTTGTTAACCTGGAATGGAGCAAATATCTTTCTTCTTTGTTCGGCCTCAGCCTCTTGACCCATTGAGGCCCAAACATCGGTATAGATAACGTCGGCATCCTTAACTGCCTTCACTGGATCATGGAGAAGTTCAAAACTTCCGCCGCTTTCTGCAGCATTTTCCTCAGCCCACTTGATGACCTTCTTATCTGGCTCGTATCCCTCTGGAGTAGCAACGACAACGTTTGCCCCGAGCTTTGTTCCGGCGATCATTAGGGAGTGGCATACGTTGTTTCCATCGCCGACGTAAACAACTTTGAGGCCTTCAATTCTTCTCTTCTTCTCCTTTATAGTCATGTAATCAGCGAGAGCCTGGCAGGGGTGTGAGAAGTCGCTAAGGCCGTTTATGACGGGAACACTTGCATATTTTGCAAGGTCAACAACATCCTGATGGTCAAAAACTCTTGCCATGATTCCATCCACATATCTGCTGAGAACTCTCGCGGTGTCTGCTATCGTTTCTCCTCTCCTCAGCTGGAGATCTTGGGCGTTTAAGTACAAACCATACCCACCAAGCTGATAAATACCAACCTCAAAGCTTATCCTTGTTCTTGTCGATGGCTTTTGGAAGATCATGGCAAGGGTTTTGCCTTCAAGAACACGGTGCGGCTTTCCGATCTTGTTCCAGATTTTCATCATTTCAGCTGTTTTTAGAATTGTCTCAATTTCTTCCCTTGTAAAGTCTTGAAGGCAGAGTATATCTCTTCCAGCTAAGCTCACTACCATATGCATCACCGTCTAAAGCTTGGCATTTTCTTTAATAACTATTTCGTCGTTAAAAAATACCCTACGGCGAAAATTTTCAAAAAATTTCTGAAGACTAATGGATAAACGTAAACCAATTCAACCCAATATTTTGCTGAAGTTTTCAACAAGGCTAATAAGGAAAGCCCTCGCTCTAATATCGGTGTGAGAGAATGGAAGGAATAAAGGTCAGGCTCATAAACTATACCCCAAGACCTCTCGAAACAATCACATGGGCGGCGTTGATAAGCTACTGGGACAAGTGGGAAAGCGAAGCATTTGAAAGAATAACAAAAGAAGATGTAGAAAAGCATTTGCCAAGGGTTCTCTCTTATGGACATGAGAGCATCCTTGAACACGCCAATTTTACATTCGCTATTGAAGGATGTTCTAGAATTTGTACTCATCAGCTTGTTCGCCATAGGTTAGCAAGCTACACACAGCAGAGCCAGAGATACATCCAGCTCAATCCCGAAGATGTTGAAGAAACGTTTGTGATTCCGGAGAGTGTGAAGAAATATCCAGAACTCTATGAGAAGTGGAAAAAGCTTATGAAAGAGAGTATTAAACTCTACAAAGAGAGCCACGCCAGAGGTATACATCAAGAAGATGCGCGCTTCATACTCCCGCAGGCAGTCAGGACGAAGATAGTTGTAACAATGAATCTAAGGGAACTAAAGCACTTTTTTGGACTTAGGACGTGTGAAAGGGCACAGTGGGAGATAAGAGAGGTTGCATGGAAAATGCTTAAGGAGATAGCTAAGATAGATGAGCTGAGGCCGATAATAAAATGGGCAAAGCTTGGGCCGAGATGCATAGCCTTAGGTTACTGCCCAGAAAGGGAGCTAATGCCACCTGGATGTTTAAAGATGACAAAGGAGAAGTGGAAAAAGTTAATGAAAACTTGAAGCCTAATTTCATAAAATTTTTAAAATGGGTTGTGAAAACCGAAAAAATATTTGTATAACAACCCTCTCGGAACTGCATTAATGCCATGTTAAGACCTCTGTTGGTCTCTTCTCAGCTTTAAGGAATTTTTGTAGCCACAAATAGCCAAAAAAGCTCTGGAAAGACTTTTATATGTAACAGTAGTGAAATTTTCTTGAAACATCCTCTACATAGTACAATAAAAGGAGGTTTGAAAATGGGTGACTTTGGGATATTGTCCCTTTTACCGCCCCTTGTAGCCATTGGACTGGCAATATTAACAAAAAGAGTTCTTTTTGCGTTGTTTTTTGGAGTTTGGGTCGGTGGGCTGCTGGTTGCAGGAGGAGATCCAGTAGGTGCAACTACACAAACTCTGAAGTGGATTGTCTTCAACATAGCCTCAGCGTGGGAAGAAAACGGCCAAATTGTTACGGACCTCTGGAACACGAGAATACTAATTTTCGATGCTCTGATTGGTGCTGGTGTAGCATTGATTTATAAAGCCGGTGGGATGAATGCAATAGCAAAAGCTGTCACAAGGAAAGTTAGAACAAGCAGAGCTGCCTCCCTTATGGCGGCAATTTTTGGAACCCTGATATTCTTTGACGATTATACAAACACCATCATCGTTGGAAACACTATGAGACCAATAACGGACAGAGCAAGAGTTTCAAGAGAATTTTTAGCCTATGCTGATGACTCCACAGCTGCACCTGTGGCAGTTCTGGCAGTTGTTTCAACATGGATAGGCTATGAGCTCGGGCTTCTAAAGGATGCAATAGCGAGTATAGGAGAAACCATAAGCGCTTATTCTGCATGGTTCGCAAGCTGGCCCTACAGGTTCTACCCAATATTAGCAATAATTCTTGTTTACCTTGTGGCAGTTACTCACAGACATTATGGCCCAATGCTTAGAGCAGAGTACAGGGCAAGGAAAGAAGGCAAGGTACTGAGAGACGGAGCACAGCCAATGATGACAACTGAAGTGGATGTCGGAATGCCCATCGAGGGTAAAGAAAGTGTGTGGGTGTTTATACTCCCAGTGCTGACATTGGTGGCGTTAACATTCCTTGGATTGTGGGTCACTGGTGGTGGAAGTGCAGCTTATGCTGAGGGTGGATTCCAGGAAGTTCTAGCAAATGCAGACTCAACATGGGCTCTTGTGTGGGGTTCATTTGGAATGGTTGTTGTTGCAATGGCGCTCGTTGTTGGAATGAAGATAATGAACCTTAAAGAAGTCGAGGAAACAGTGGTTGCGGGTATGAAGCAGATGCACTTTGCAATGATGATCCTCATCCTCGCATGGAGCATTAAGAGTGCATGTGATGCCGTTGGAACCGCGGATTACGTTGTAAGCGTTGCATCAAACGTTCTCTCGCCCAATCTGGTTCCGCTGGTAGTCTTCTTAGTGGCAGCGTTCATCTCATTCACCACGGGGACATCTTGGGGAACATTCGCCATAATGATGCCAATTGCGGTACCCTTGGCCTATAAGCTGAGCGGAAGTTTTGGCCCAGTAGTTTATGCGAGCATCGCATCAGTTTTCGCCGGCGGTGTCTTTGGTGACCACTGCTCTCCAATAAGCGATACCACGATTATGAGCTCAATGTTCTCCGGCTGTGACCACATCGATCACGTAAACACTCAAATTCCCTACGCGCTTACCGCAGCAACGGTTGGTGCTTTAATGCTTGTGCTGTTTGCCCTTGGCTTGACAAACGGATGGTTGCTGCTGGCAATAGCCATACCAGTCCTAATAGCCCTCCACTATTTCCTCAGTGAATGGTATGGGAGGAAAGTGGGCATTCCTCATGGTAAAGTTCCAACATACATTGTAGAAGAGGAGTTCAAAGGAAAAGGCGGAATGATACCAGTAGGGGCTGTTCTTGGCGAGGAATGAATCTAAATTTGCTTTTTACATTCTCTCTTTTTTAGACTTTTTTAAATTGGGATTCTTTAGGGGGGACTAAAATTTTAAAGGAGAACAGTAAAAAATAATTAATGTGAGTCACATGATTGATAGCAGCAGATACTTCTATGGAGACCTCATTAAGGTTACAGCCATGGTGGTGTTCCTTCCTTTCATTCTGTATGTCCTATATATCGGATGGAAGAAGAAAAGCAGACCTGCGATTCTCCATGTCCTTGGATGGCTATTCCTTGCTGTAGCATTAGTCCCCCGTGATTTTCCATTTTTCTGGAGAATATTCCCAACCACTGGAGCACTCTTCACTTTTCAAAAGATTACTCTTGCTCTTTCAGGAGTCTGCATTACTCTAGGAGTTTCTTCTCTAGTCTACATTAGAAACCCTAAGAAGCTCATTAATCTTGGATGGCTTTCTATACTACTTATTCTACAACCTTTTTATGAGTTCCTTGGAAAAGCTCTCTTCCCAGAGTCCTCTTTCAGGATTTTTACCGAAGTCATTCACGTTGCGCAATACGGGTATCTCCTCACACTTCTGGGTCTAATTACCTGTTCCAGCACAGGGGAAAAAGAGTTCAGAAAATTCGGAATAGTTTATTGTATGATGGGAGTTGTCTTCCTAGTATATCCGTTTACAAAAGCCATCAGCACAACATTGCGCACAGTGGATATATTTCTCGGATTCTTAAGCAGCATATACCTGCTCAACTACCTTCTCAAAGTCGTTAAGAGCCGAGCTGGGATTATAATTCCAGAAAAAATAACACCTCACATTGTGGAAGGAAAAAAAGTTATAATCGTGGATAGGGAGAAAGCAAAACAACTTCTTAGCGAATATGAGAATTTTCCAGTTCTGGCATTCGTCAGGGGATTCAAATACCCGAAGTCATGGAACGTGCGCATTGTGACAACTGTTCCAATTGAAAACGGGATTTCTCCTACAAATCTGGAATTAATTACAGAATTGTGTGTTCATTACATGAGGGAAGTGGGAGAAAAAGGAAGTCCCGGCGTTATTTACATAGCATGTCTTGAGTATTTAAAACTTTATAACAGCTTTATGGGACTTCTTAAATTCCTGCACAAGCTTAGGGATTATACTATTATATATGGCGGAAGAGTAATTGTAGAGATTGATGAGAAGGCATGGAATGAGAGAGAGCTTGCACACTTAAAGCTTCTCGAAATCTAAGGTTAATCAAGACTTTCCTGTAATTTCTTCCAGAGCCTTTTTCAGTTCACTATAAGCCTCCCGAAGGGATTCTGGAATCACCTTTGTATCCGCTATTACCGGCATAAAGTTGGTATCGCCGTTCCATCTCGGCACTATATGGAAGTGAACGTGGTCATCTATTCCGGCCCCGGCCACTCTTCCAATATTTACCCCCATATTAAACCCATCCGGACTCATAGCTTTCTTTAGAGCCTTTATCATGAGTTGAGAAAGTCTCATAATATCAAGAAGCTCTTCATCGGTGAGATCTTCCCATTTTCCAACGTGCCTGTAAGGAGCGATCATCACATGACCCGGATTATAAGGATAATTGTTCATGATAATGAAGGCATGCTTACCCCTGTAAAGGATTAGTCTCTCCTCATCCCGGTTCTCTTTTGGGAAATCGCAAAATATACAGCCGTTGTGTTTGGGTGAACGAATGTACTCGATGCGCCATGGTGCCCAGATTAGCTTCACGCTCTCACCTCAATTGAGGGAAAGCCTTGGGATTAAAAAGGTTTCTCATAAAGTTTTTAATTTCCCCTCTGTATTCACCCTAGGTGGTAGGGTATGAAAAGGAAAGGAATCCTAATAATTCTCGATGGACTTGGGGATAGGCCAATAAAAGAACTTGGTGGAAAGACTCCCCTTGAGTATGCAAACACTCCAAACATGGACGAGCTTGCAAGGATTGGAATTCTCGGCCAACAAGACCCAATAGCCCCGGGAAAACCTGCCGGAAGTGATACCGCTCATCTGGCAATCTTTGGTTATGATCCATACCAAACCTATAGGGGAAGAGGTTTTTTTGAAGCTTTAGGCGTAGGTTTAGATCTTGATGAAGATGATCTAGCTTTTAGGGTTAACTTTGCCACAATTGAGAATGGTATAGTAACCGACAGAAGAGCTGGAAGGATAAGCACGGAAGAGGCTCACAAGCTTGCAAAGGCCATTCAGGAAAACGTGAAAATCCCTGTGGACTTCATCTTTGTTGGCGCTACAGGCCACAGAGCGGTTCTCGTGCTTAAAGGTATGGCAAAGGGCTACAGAGTCGGAGAGAACGATCCTCACGAGGCTGGAAAACCACCGCACAAATTCGAGTATGCTGATGAAGAGAGCAAAAAAGTTGCAGAAATCCTTGAGGAGTTCGTGCAGAAGGCCCATGAAGTTCTTGAGAAGCATCCAATTAACGAAAAGCGCAGAAAAGAAGACAAGCCCGTAGCGAACTACCTCCTTATCAGGGGAGCCGGAACCTATCCAAACATCCCAATGAAGTTTACCGAAGAGTGGAAAGTTAAAGCCGCTGCGGTTGTTGCCACCGCTTTAGTTAAGGGAGTTGCAAGGGCGATAGGCTTTGACGTTTACACTCCCGAGGGCGCAACTGGAGAATACAATACAAACCCAATGGCTAAAGCCAAAAAAGCGGTCGAACTTCTTGGGGAGTATGACTTCGTATTCCTCCACTTCAAGCCAACTGATGCGGCTGGCCACGACAACAACCCAAGGAGAAAGGTAGAGATGATCGAGAGAGCTGATGAGATGATAGGGTACATAATAGAAAACATCGACCTTGAGAAGACGGTAATAGCCATCACAGGAGATCACTCAACACCTTGTGAAGTTAAGAACCACAGCGGCGATCCGGTTCCTCTGTTGATTGCTGGCGGTGGAGTTAGGCCAGATTATACAGAAGCTTTCGGCGAACGGGAATGCATGCACGGAGGAATAGGAAGAGTCAGAGGAAAATACATCGTACCAATGATGATGGATCTAATGGGTAGAACCGAGAAGTTTGGGGCTTAGCCTATTTATTTAAGGCTAAAAATACTCAGAGATTCTTAAAAGCCTCTATTAGAATGTCGTTTTCCTCTTTTTTCCGTATGCTGAACCTTATGTGGGCAGGTAACCCAAAACTTGAGCAGTCCCTAACAAGTATTCCCTTCTCTCTAAGCCTTTCAACAGTACTTTTTGCATCCCCAACATATTTAATAAAAAAGTTTGCATCGCTTTTCACGTTCAATTCTCTTTCTATCCGACTTTTCTCTTTCCAAACTAGCGGCATTGTTCTTTTTAAGTGCTTAAATTCATCCGCTATAACAAATTCCAAAAACGCATAGCCAAAAGATCCAATGCTCCAAGGCATTCTAACGCTTTTGAAGGCATCTTCAAAGCCAATAACATAACCAACCCTAATCCCGGGTAAGCCATAGCTCTTTGTGAAAGTCCTCAGCTTTACTATTTTTTCACCTTCGGGGCTTTTTGCATTTTTTACGAAGTCTATAAAAGCTTCATCCAATACGAGAAGCGAATTCTTATCTTCCACTTCTTGGATTAGGGGCTTAAGCTCTTTCACTCTGTAGAATTTTCCATCAGGATTGTTGGGATTGCAAAAGAAGACAATACTACTTTTATCAACTCTTTCAGCCACTGCATTTGGATTATTAGGGGTCTTTATAACTTCGGCACCAAAAATTCTTGCAATCCTCTCATATTCCTCGTAGGTGTGCTCTGGGATAATTACCCTCCTTCTTTCTTTCATCGCAAGGATGCCAAGTAAATATAAAGCCTCAGTTATCCCTGCTGTGACTGTTACGTTTTCGCCAATCAAATTCGAGAGTTCCTCCTCAAGCTTTTCCCAATAAATGTAGCGATTGCTTAAGGCTTTAGCACGTTCAACCATATCATCGACCCATTCTGGAAGGTAGGGATTTAGAGAAGCAGAAAAATCTAACAGTCCCTCTTCTCTTGCGCCGCCGTGATGGGCTTTAAATTTGACTGGTTTAAGCATTTAGACACCTCCAAAGGAGTACTGTCAAGCATATTGAAATCCACTCTCCAACCACAATCCAATAAATCTTTAAGGCTCTTCTAATATCCTCCA
>CAYNRW010000007.1:0-24299 GCA_964399725.1 uncultured Thermococci archaeon
GGGGAGGTGCGGCATTGAGCATAGCACATGCCATTGGTGCTCCGATACTTTTTGTCGGAGTTGGTCAGGGATATGACGATTTGATGCTCTTTGATGAAAAATGGATGCTGGGTAAGATTTTTGGTGAATGAAAAATAATCTCTGGTCCGGATTCAATAACAACCCTGTAATGACATACAATGACAAAAATGTCGACTACTGCAGAAAAGGTGCAGCAAAGGTTGGGTAGGGCAAGAATGAGACTTATCACATGAATAAGGGGCCTTATATTAGCTTCAATGACTGTTCAGCTTGTGATTAATGGAATTAAAGGAGCTTTTGAACTCTAATCGCAACCTTTTTAAATTTTTTAGGTAACCCTAATCGTGGGTGAGAAGTTGATAGTAGCTGAGAACCTGACAGTTTATTATGACAACTACAAGGCGGTTGAAGATACTACTTTTAAGCTAGATAGTGGAGAGACTCTTCTTTTGCTGGGCCCGAATGGTGCAGGAAAAACAAGTCTTCTTAAAACTATCGCGGGGCTTCATCAATCTTACACAGGCAAGCTTCTTGTTTTTGAAAAGCCTCCTGCTGAGGTTAGAGATTTGATCTCTTACGTTCCCCAAAGCTATTCGTTAAATGAACGCGTGCCTTTGAAAGCCATTGAAGTCGTTGCAATGGGGGCTCTCTACAAAAAGGGCCTCATTCACTTTAATATTCCAAAGGCACTCTTAAAAGAAGCTGAAGAAGCTTTGGAGTTTGTGGGCCTTGGAGATCTAAAAAACAAAAGGTTTGCAGAACTTAGCGGTGGGCAGAAGCAGAGGGTGTTACTAGCAAGGGCGCTCGTTTCAAAACCTCGACTTCTCCTTTTGGACGAACCTTTGTCTGCCTTGGATCCAAGTGCCAGAGTGGAAGTTGTTTCAGTCCTTGCAAAAATAAAGCGTGAGATGGGATTAACAATGATAATAACAACCCACGACCCGAATCCATTAACGGAAATAGGAGATAAGATTATGCTCATCAATAAGAGACTTATAGCCTTTGGAACCCCGGAGGAAGTTCTGAGAGATGATATAATTACCGAAGTTTACGGACCTTTGTCTAAAGCAGTTAAGGTTGGGGAGAGAATGTACTGCTTTATAGGGGATGTTCATCTCTATAGGAGGTGAAGAAATTTGATTCCAGAGTACCTGCTTAGAGCCCTCTTGGGTGGGGTGATGGTTAGTGTTTTGCTGGGTATGTTGAGTCCTCTGATAACCATGAAAGGCCTAGCTTTTCTTACCCATGCCACCTTTCACTCCTTGCTCTTTGGAGCTGTCTTGGGTATGATACTTGGACTGATATTTGGAAACCTTTCCCTGATTATGTGGGTGGCTTTGATAATCACAATTTTTGTGGTTATCTTAATAGCCCTCCTTGAGAATAGGGGATTCAGCAGTGATACCGCTATAGGGGTGACAGCAAGCTTTATAGCAGGTTCCACTGTGCTGGCCTTTGGAATTTTATATAAGGTTATGGCAAATAAGCCCTACTTTGCCCTTTCTCAGAGCATAGTCTCCTATTTAACTGGAGAGCTTTTTCTAATAACTCTTAACGACTTAATGTTTTTGGTTTTGGGGGGAGCTTTAATATTCTTCCTCATGCTCGCATTTTATCGTGACTTCTTGTACGTTAGCTTTGATGCTGAGGGACTTGAGACTTATTCAGGTAATGCAAAGCTTTATCTTACCCTCCTTTACGTCATTGTCGGAGCTACTGGTGCTTTGATAGTTAGAACCGTTGGGTTGATAACTTTGCAGGTTATAGCCGTTTTGCCCGGGACAATAGCTACGATGCTCAGCAATGACCTAAGAAAAATTCTTGGGATAAGTTTGGGCTTAACTCTCTCAGTGCAAGTACTTTCGATAGTGCTAGCTTACTTAACGGACATACCCCCAAGTGGGATAGCTACGATAATGCTGGGAGTTGTTTATGGGCTCTTACTCTTGAGGAGGTAGTGGTATGAAGCTGGGAGGAATAGATGAAGCCGGCAGAGGGCCGATTATAGGGCCTCTTGTAATTGCAGCAGTTGTTGTTGAGGCTTCTCGTATACCGGAGCTTGAAGCCCTAGGCGTTAGAGATTCAAAAAAGCTGACACCAAAAAGAAGGGAGGAGCTCTTTGGGGATATTGTGAAAATCGTTGACGACTATGTCATCCTTCAGCTTTCTCCAGAGGAGATAGATAGCAGGGAGGGAACGATGAATGAATTTGAAATTGAGAACTTTGTCAAAGCATTAAACTCCCTCAGAATTAAACCCGATGTACTCTACATAGATGCCGCGGATGTTAAGGAAAAACGCTTTGGAGATATTATAGGGGAAAAGCTTTCCTTCTCTCCAAGGATAATCGCCGAACATAAGGCCGATTCCAAGTATATTCCAGTGGCTGCTGCGTCAATACTGGCAAAGGTTACCCGTGATAGGGCGATAGAGAAGCTCAAAGAAGTTTATGGTGAAATAGGCTCGGGATATCCAAGTGATCCGATTACAAGAAGGTTTTTGGAGGAATACTACAAAGCCCATGGGGAGTTCCCCCCAATAGTTAGGAGAAGCTGGAAAACCCTCAAAAAGATAGAAGAGAAGGTAAAAGTTAAGAAAAATCAGCCTACTATTTTGGACTTCTTAAAGAGGCCTTAATCCTTTCGAAGGTTTCTTTTATTTGTTCTAAGATGCCCTTTATCCATTCCCAATACATCCTAAGGGATCTCTCAAAGTATTCCCATTTTATTATGTCGTATGCCATTACTCCAAGCGTTACTGCGCCCGGAGGAACTAACGGAGCCGCATAGAAGCTGAACTGGGTTTTTCCACCTAGAACCCACTGGAGTCCATAAAAGGCTATTGTACTCCAGAATATTCCAAATGGCACTAGAAGCTTTCTTCTTCTTACTGCAGCGTAAGGAATTGCGAATATAAATACCACCATAGAGAGCATTAAAATTGGATCAGTAGCTGCAAAGATGTCAGGATTGTAGTGGAAGGGAAATGGTTTAAGGCTTATGAACCATTCCCAGAAAGGTGAATTCGCGGGGTGATCTCCCTTGTAGCTGAGATGCCATCCGAAGCTTCCGATAAATTCAGATAGCCATGGGAAGAATCCTATTGCCTTTATTATTGCAATCTGTGGGAGTAGAAATCCAATTGATGGTACAAGGAATGCTGAAAGCACTATTTCTTTAATCCTAATTCTATTCTTTAAGCTTTTTATAAGCAGGATCGGATAAGGGAATGCACCGTTTAATTTTGTAGCCGCTGCGAGACCAATAGAAAGACCACTTGAGTAGTATTTTTCCGAAATCAAAAGATACATAAAAACTGCTGTAAAGAATGTCACGTGTATATCGAGCATTGCAGCAAGGGAAGTGGCATATAGGAGAGGATCAAAAGCTGAAAACACTAGTGCTATAAAAGCCGCAAGATAGCTCTTTGAGATTTTATAGGCAGCCAAGAACACGAGAATGTTTATTATGGCATGCTCTATTAACCCTGGCAGGCGCCAGAAGATGGGCTTGTCCTCTATCAGCATCCCCAGCATTATTATGTCTTTCCCTAAAAATGGATGTTCTGTGTTTAGGTAATTTTGAATGTTTTCCTTGTCGGGATACTGGAATCCTTTTACAATTTCAACGCCCTCTATGCTTTTGACTTCTTCTATAAATTTCTCGACGTTTTCTCTTGGAATCTCATAGTAAACCCCGTCAAAATTGGAATAAGGTTTGTAGCAGGTGTAATTGTATTTTCTCGCTATTGTTTCGATTTTAAACTTAGTCTCATCAAAATCGGGTGCCTGAGTTTCGTTTAAGGGAATAAATTCAAGCTTTATTCCCAGTTTTGAGAGAATTGGTGGAGTTTGGAGGTTAACATTTCTTGTATAAGGCCGCGTGAACTCAAGTCCAAAGGCAGAGACTTTTACATATCCTCTAATCGTAGTTCCGCTTGAAATTATGTTTATTCCCTCTGAATTTGTTGTCTCATTTACATAGTGGAGCTCAACTCCGAGCTTGTGGAGAACGTTCCTCGCCGCTGGAATGTACCATACTTCGTCCCCAATATAGTCATAGAGCTCTGCACTTGAAGCCTTCTCATATGAATACCAAAAGGTTCCAATTATTATTGCAGCCACTGCCACAAAGTAAAGTTTTTTTCTAAGGTTCATGCTCTCCCCCACCAAATTTCACTTGACACCTTTAAATTATTTCCCCCATAAACCTTTAAAAACTGAATGAAAATGGAACAACGGTGGGAGAATGGAGGAGTTTATTGAGCAGGCCGTTGAGATGATAAAGCGAGGCCTAGACGAGAGAAAGATAAGGGCGAGACTTCCTAAAGAAAAGGTGGATGAAATAATTGAGATAGCCAAGGCTAGGATCAGGGCAAAAGACAAGTTCTCGAGAACTGATCTATGGATGGATTTAGAGGGGCTTAGATATGCCACGCATGAAGTTGTTGCCGAATATAGGGCGGAGAGAGTTAAACCAAAGAGTATAGCAGATGTAAGCTGTGGAGTTGGAATTCAACTCATATTCTTCGCAAAATATGCAGAAAAAGCTTATGCTATAGATATTGATGAGAAAAAGCTTTCTTATGCTATGAAAAATGCGGAGAAATACGGAGTTAAGGATAAGATAACCTTTATCCATGGGAACAGCCTAAGTAGAGAAGTGGTTGAGCAAGTTGATGCCGAGGTAATATTCTCTGATCCGGCAAGACCTCCAGAAATGCCCGAAAGAAGGCTCGAAGATCTTTTGCCAAGTCCCCTTGAAGTTTATGAAGCTTACAAGCATAAGACAGATGCGTTTATCTTTGACCTTCCTCCCCAGATAAGGAGAGAAAGGGTCCCGTGGAAAGGGGAGTTTGAGTACATAGATCTTTATGGAACACTGAACAGGCTGACTTTTTATTTTGAGCCGTTAGCTAAAGCAGAGCGTTCTGCGGTTATGCTCCCCAAGGGAGTCAGACTTGAAAGCAATCCTAATCTTGAGAATATAGTCGAGTGGAGTAAGGAGGTAAAGGAATATCTATACGAAATCCCGCAGAGTGTGGATTATGCCGATCTAATAAACGAACTTTTCCATGCGGTGGGAGGTACCTTATGGATGCTCCTTCGGGAAAAGCGGAGGACTATTGCAACAAGCAATGAGGAGGTTAAGAGTGAGTACTTCAAGAGGCGCTACATTGTGAGAAAGGTGCTTAGTTTCCATCCAGTTAAAATAAACGACTTCCTAAAGAAAGAGAAATACGGCAGAGTTACCCTAAAAATCTCAATCCCTGACAAAGATTACTGGAAGTTCAGGAAGAGAATTGAACAAGGCCTGAGTGGAGAAAAAAGAGCCTATTTATTCAAATTTAAAGACAAAGCAATAATAGCAGAACCTCTCGATTAATCATCCTGAACCTCAACTATTTTTATTCTTTGAATTCTTTTTGAGCCAATGCGAAGGGCTTTAAAATAATTTATGTGTTCATCGGGTAAAAACCTATCCAGTTTGGTTGATTTAAGTCTCTTTTTCTTGGAAACCTTACCTTTGTTTTCGCCCCTTATTTTAATGGAACCGTTTATGAATTCATCCAGCTTTTTATCCATTAACCCACCCAAGATATTAGGGTTGCTTTGGATATATAGGTTTTTTGGAAATCTCCCTTGTATCATTGCATTTTCTCTGATGCTTGGCCCTCATTGCAGACTTCAAAAACCAAAAGAAATCGTTTTGAACAATATTTCAAAAGAAATGGGGAAATAGAGTGAAGAATACAACGGTTGCAATAACAGTTTTATGGAAATCCTTTTAATTAGTTTAAGCCATTACGATTTACAGTACAAAGAGCGGAGGCAGCACAATGTGCGGTATAATAGGCTACATCGGAGATAAAAAAGCTGCTAAAATCCTTGTAGATGGCCTTAAAAGATTGGAGTACAGAGGATATGATTCAGTCGGGATTGTAACGGAAAAAGGAGAGCTTTTCATAAAAAAAGGCGCCGGAAAGATAGATGAACTTAAAGAAAAGCTCAAACTTTATGAAATGCCTGGCAATAGGGGTATTGGTCATACTAGGTGGGCAACCCATGGAATTCCTAACGACATCAATGCTCATCCTCATACTGACTGCACGGGAAAAATAGCGGTTGTTCATAACGGAATAATTGAGAACTATCTTGAGCTTAGAAGTGAGCTTGAAAAAAAAGGGCATAAATTCAAGAGCGAGACAGATACAGAAGTGATAGCACATTTAATTGAAGAGGCTTTGAAGGGCTCATCCTCTTTTGAAGATGCCCTTCGCAGGGCGTTGTTGAAGCTTAGGGGATCATTTGCTCTCGGAATAATGTATACCGAAGACAAGGAGCATCTATATTTCGTCAGAAATGAAAGTCCACTAGTCCTTGGAATTGGAAATGGAGAGATGTTTGCTGCCTCTGATATCCCTGCTTTTCTGCCCTACACAAATAAGGTTGTGTTTCTGGATGATGGAGAATATGCGGTTGTTAACAAAGGCTCGTTTGCAGTGAAGGATCTTAAGACCGGGGCTGAAAAGAAAAAAGAAATCCATGAAATCAATTGGACTCTTGAGATGGCTGAAAAGCAGGGTTATCCCCATTTTATGCTTAAAGAGATCCACGAACAACCGAAGGCTGTAAAAGAAGCAATTTATGGCAATTTGGAGACAATAGATCATGTGGCGAGAGAGATAGCAAAGTACGAAAAGATATTTGTTGTGGCTATGGGGACTTCCTATCATGCTGGAATTGCTGCGAAATATCTCCTGCAGAGACTAGCAAACAAACCTGTCCTCGTTGAGGAGGCAAGTGAGTTTAGGTATGAGTTTGAGAATATAGTTGATAAAAATTCTCTTGTAATAGCCATAACACAAAGCGGAGAAACTGCTGATACCCTGGCAGCAATAAGATTAGCTAAAAGAAAGGGTGCAAAAGTGCTTAGCATTGTTAATGTTGTTGGAAGCATGGCCACTAGGTTGAGCGATCTTGTGGTTTACACTTGTGCTGGTCCAGAGATAGGGGTGGCGGCAACCAAGACGTACACAACTCAGCTTACGGTTCTAACAATGCTTGCGATAGCGTTAGCTAAAATACTTCACACCGTTGATGAGGATTATCTTAAGAAACTCGAAGATGAACTTTTGGAACTTCCGAAATATATTGAGACAGTTCTTGGATATGAGGACAAGATAAAATCTCTTGCCAAGGAGCTGGTAGCTAAGAGAGACTTCTTCTACATAGGTAGGGGAATAAGCGTTGCAACAGCTCTGGAGGGGGCCTTAAAACTTAAAGAAATCAGCTACATTCACGCAGAAGGTCTTTCTGCTGGAGAACTTAAACATGGTCCTCTAGCGCTAATTGAGGAAGAAGTTCCCGTTGTTGCCATTGCTCCCAGTGGAAAGACATTTGACAAGATGGTATCCAATATACAGGAGGTTAATGCAAGAAAAGGGCTTGTGATCAGCTTGGGCGATAATGAAGAGCTGAAAAAAGTCAGCAAAATCTTTTTGAAGATGCCAAAAATAGATGAACTTTTAAGTCCTATCGTGTATATAGTACCGCTTCAATTACTTGCTTATCACTTGGCTGTGTTGAGGGGTAACGACCCTGATAAACCTAGAAATCTGGCAAAATCGGTAACTGTGGAGTGAGGTGATCAAAATGGTTGGAACAAAAGTTAAGGAAAAAACTAAAGGTGAAAAATCTTCCTCTTTAGACTTTTCGAAGATCAAGCTTTACCTCTTTCCCGTGCTTGTAGTGATTGTTGCTTTTATCGGTTATAAGATTAGAGCGGCAACGGGAGAGACAAAATACTTTATAGATCCGGACACATTCTATCATTTTGAGATATACAAGCTTGCGATAAAGGAGTGGCTTCCCAAGTATTATCCTTTAGCCGATGCTCCGTTTGGTTCCCTCATTGGGGAGCCCCTTGGCTTGTACATAATTCCGGCCTTGCTTTACAAGTTCCTCTCTCTATTTGGGCTGGGAATGATAAGGGTATTCAAGATGTGGCCCCCCTTTGTTGGGTTTTTCAGCATAATCGGGGTTTACTTCCTAGGGAGAAAACTCCATTCGGAATGGGCAGGGCTCTGGGCAGCTTTAGCAATGATGTTCTCAGTGGCACATTGGACAAGAACCTTTTCAGGAAACGCCAGGGGTGACGGACCGTTTTTGATGTTCTTTATCTATGCTGTTCTGTTCATGTTATATTACCTCGAATCCACAGAGATCAAGAGGAAATCGCTATTCGGTGCCCTCTTCGTAGCCTCTGGAGTTCTGATGCTTTCAGTGTGGAATGGTTCTCCCTTTGGTCTTATGGTACTTTTGGGGTTTGCAAGCATGTATGTAATTGTAGCGTTTATCCTTGGAAAAGTTGAAGAGGTCAAGAAGTTTGTCAAGGAATTTTATCCAGCGTATCTGGGAATATTGCTCCTTGGTTATGCCCTGACTCCAAGCGGAATTGTGAGGGTTGGGGGACATATAAAGTTCGCCTTTGAAGTTTTCCTTGGGTTAATACTGCTTACAGCGATAATGCTCTATGGTGGCAAATACCTCAACTACTCTGACAAAACCCATAGATTTGGGGTTGTTGCAGTTGTAGTGCTCTTGGGCTTTACTGGAGCTTACCTTTATGTGGGTCCAAAGCTTTTCTCCCTTATGAGCGGAGCATACCAGTCAACTCAGGTCTACGAAACTGTTCAGGAGCTTGCAAAGACAGAGTGGGAGGATGTTCAGAGGTATTATTCGGTCAAAGGGACCGATGGAATAATATTCCTCCTCTCGCTTATTGGAATTGCAATAGTTGCATTCAGATTTTTGAGAGCTTTAAACCAGAATAAAGTTGATGGAAAGAGTTTGTTCCTTTTGATTTTCTATGGACTTTCGATATATCTCATGTGGACGGCAGTGAGATTTCTATTTCTCGCTTCAGGTGCAGTTTTGTTAACCTTTGGAGTTCTTGTTGGGGAGCTATTTAAGATAGTGGAAAGTATGCAGGAGAAGGCATCAACAAAAGCCCTCTATGTTTTATTGTTGATCCTCCTGTTCCTCCCAATCCCGATAGTCGGAGCAAACACTACTTACAATTCGGCGAAAGTTAGCGGCGAAGCGGTAAGCCCAAGCTGGGAAGAAACCCTCAAGTGGCTTAGAGAAAACACAAATGAATACGACACCGCTACTTCTTGGTGGGATTACGGGTATTGGATTGAGAGCTCCCTCCTTGGAAACAGAAGGGCAAGTGCGGATGGTGGTCATGCGAGAGATAGGGATTACATAATAGCACGCTTTTTGGCAAATGATGGAAGTCATAGTGAAGTTGATTTCGAAAGCTGGCAGCTCAACTATTTCATTGCATGGATTCAAGACTGGGCTAAGTTTAACGCCATAAGCTATCTTGGGGGAGCAATAACAAGATATGAGAGAGACAACAGGGGCATGATACTACCATTTACGCAAAAAATCGGAGAAAACGCTTTTTACAGCCCATATGGGATTCAGCTCCGGATAGTAGAGCAAGGAGGGCAGAAAAAGGCAATAATCGTAGCGGGCAATCAGCAAGGGGAGCCGGTACAAACGGTAATTATGCAAACTGGGGAGCTTATTAGAGGAAAGGGAGACTTTCCATATGCAGCTTATGTTTTTCCGAACTATGCGGTAGCGGTTTATTATAAAGTAGCAACAAGCAACTTCCTAAAGCTCGCATTTGGTGTTCCTGCAACCACTGAAGCAGACTTTACACAAAAGTTGCTCTCCAACTTTAGGCTTGTAAAGAATACTGGAGACCTAGCAACTTATGAATTCGTTCCCTTTGGAGTTTACAAAATCGAAATCTATGAAAATAACACCTGGAGGCAAGTATCAAAACTCATTCCCGGAGAGTACAAAGCCAAGCTTTACATCTCTGCATTTGGAAGAGACGTTAAAGACGCCACTATAAAACTCAGAGCTTATGATGGAGATAAGCTCGTAAGTGAGCAAATCATAGCCCAAAACGTTAACATCAGTTATCTAAACGAGACACCAGTAGAGGTTACTCTCAAAGTCCCAAACGCCACAAAATACAACCTTGTTCTTATACAGAAAGGTCCCGTTGGAACTCTTACAGAAGCTCCAAAGGTAAATGGCAAACTTGTTAGCCCAATAAGAGTCTTGAACGATGGGCAAAGTGGAGAGCTCGAGTTAAAAGCTGGATTCAGAAGGGACTATTCCAATCTAGAGCTTTATCTCAGAGCTACGGTTATATACTTGGTAAGAACCCAAGGAGAGAACAGAGATGATCCAAAAGCTGCGTTTGAACCCCATATGGATATAATCCATTATGAAAAAATTGCCAGTGGATTAAGCACCTCTAACAGGGAACTTCACTTCAAAGGGCAGGCAAGTTTTCCGAAAGTTATCCAACCCTATATAAAGAAACTCAAGAGCGAATACGGGGATAAAGTAGAGATAAGGGGAATAAGAGTCGAACCAGTGTTTATAGCGGATAAGGAGTACATAATATATGAAGGCTGATTTTGCTACTTTTCTTCTTTTTGCTTGTCTTAAGAAGGAAAGATTTAAAAAGCAAGCATCCTTCCCTAACTTGATGATTCGATGAACGATGAAGTTTGGAGGGATGTGAAATGGCAAAGCCAAGTTACGTAAAGTTTGAGGTTCCAAAGGAGCTTGCGGAAAAAGCCTTCGAGGCAGTTGAGGTTGCAAGAGATACCGGAAGAATTAGGAAAGGTACAAACGAGACAACAAAAGCCGTTGAGAGGGGCCAGGCAAAGCTTGTAATAATCGCAGAAGATGTTGACCCAGAAGAGGTCGTTGCTCACTTGCCACCCCTCTGTGAGGAGAAGGAAATACCATACATCTATGTTCCAAGCAAGAAGGAGCTTGGAGCCGCCGCTGGTATTGAGGTTCCAGCTGCAAGTGTTGCTATAATTGAGCCCGGAAAGGCTCGTGAACTTGTTGAGGAAATTGCGATGAAAGTAAGGGAGCTCGCTAAGTGAGCTCCCTTTCCTCACTCTCATTGAGAATAAGCGAGCTTTCATGATTATAATTGGTTAGAGGTGTGAGAGATGTCAGATGAGGGATACCCTGCGGAGGTCATTGAAATTGTAGGAAGAACCGGAGTTACCGGTGAGGTTACTCAAGTAAAGGTTCGCGTTCTTGAAGGAATGGACAAGGGTAGGGTAATTAGAAGAAACGTCAAGGGTCCAGTTAGGATTGGCGACATAGTCATCCTCAGAGAAACAGAAAGAGAAGCAAGGGAAATCAAAGCAAGAAGGTGATGTAAATGGCAAGGTGGAATGTATGCTCATACTGCGGAAAGGAATTCGAGCCGGGAACAGGGAAAATGTATGTTAGAAACGATGGGAGAGTATATTTCTTCTGTTCGAGGAAGTGTGAAAAGTACTTTTTCATGGGTAGAAATCCAAGAAAACTCAAATGGACAAAGGCCTTTGAAGAAGCAAGGCTTCAGAGAGCCAAAAAGTGATTCTTTTTATTTTTAAACTCCTTCAAAAGTTCTTAAGTAAAGATTTTGTTGTTAAATAAAAAGAAAAGGATTTTTCATTCTGCAAAGGTTATTATTTTAAGATCTATAGGTCTCCTAACGACATTGCTTTTTCTTGCCCCTATTAGGTATTTGACTCCCTTCTCGCTTACTATATCGATAAGTCTCTGAGTTATAATCCCGTTAAATATTATTGTGTGCACGTTTTCTTTGTCGTTTAGGGAGGTAAGCAGATCCCTTACCGGTATTTCTGCAATTGCATTTTTGTTTTCATCCAAGAGAATTGCTGTGGAATCTTTTTTCACTTTCTCAATCCATTCCTTGAATTCATCAAGTTCGGGAGCTCTAGGAGGCTGTATTGGCTTTACAAACTTTTCTTCTCTTGCTGGAGGTTTTACCTCAACTTTTGTCTCTCTTATAGTTCCTTTTTGAGGTTCAACGGCCTTTTCTGTTTTCGGCTCTATGGATTGTAGCTGGCTGGCCTTTTGTTGTTCTCTCTCCTTAACAAGTTCATAAAAGCTCTTTCCTTTAGCAAAGAGTTCATTTATAACCTGTTCCGCCGGAACTTTGCTCCTTAACGACTTTATTATCTCTTTCTTTGTTAACTCTTCAACTTCTTTTCCTTCTGGAGCTCTGGCGACATAATCAATATCTGCTACTTGGAGAAGTTCTTTTAGTATTAGCTCTCCTCCCCTGTCCCCATCTGTGAAGGCTGTAACGATTCTCTCTTTGCTGAGTTTTATTATTGTCTCTGGCACTGACGTTCCCTCAACAGCTATGGCATTCTTGATTCCATGCTTTAAAAGGTTGAGCACATCCGCTCTTCCCTCGACTACAATTATTGAATCTGAGAAGGGCACATGTGGGCCAGCCGGAAGCTTCTCTGAGCCATATTCGATAAGCTCCTTAGCCCTTACTTCCTTCTTGACTTCTTCAGTAATTTCCTGTGTTTCTGGGATTTCCTCTTCCATAAGAGTTTCAAGTATTTCTTTTGCTCTCTCTATGATGTATTTTCTCTTTGTTGCCCTGACGTCCTCGATTCTTATCACTCTAATCCTCGCCTCTGAAGGGCCTATTCTGTCTATTGTTTCTAAAGCAGCTGCCAGTATTGCAGTCTCAACTCTATCTAAGCTGGAGGGAATTGTTATTGTTCCGTAACTTTTTCCAGCCCTTGTGTGAACATCAACCTTAATTCTTCCTATTCTTCCAGTTTTTTGGAGCTCTCTTAAATCTAAATCATCTCCAAGCAAACCTTCAGTTTGTCCAAAAATAGCTCCTACAACATCGGGTCTTTCCACAATGCCATTGGCTTCAAATTCTGCGTGGATTACATACTTTGTTGTTCCAAAATCATCCTTTGCAGCCATGCTATCACCTTCTATTCCTTTCTTTTTTAACATTCTTTGCTTTTCAAGCAAAATCTGCTGGATTGTAGTCTTTTTTCTTTTCAACCCATACCCCTCCTTTCGGGGGTCAGAAACGGAGATCCCTAACACGGACGTAAAGAGAGTACAACTCCTCGATGCCTTTAATGTCCTTTTTTGCTATTTTCTTGAGCTCTTTTCGTGTCTCTGTATCTACTTTGCATTTATACCCTTCTAGATATCGGGTTAGTTTTCTTGCAAGCTCTTCCCCCTTTCTGTCAAAGTCTGTTAATATCATGACACCATGATAGTGAGAGGCTATTAAGGCAATCTCCGCCAGTGGTAAGCGGGAGAGCCTAATTATCTCCGTTCTGACCCCCAATTTTCGTAAAGCCACCTCGTCTCGCATTCCCTCTACGAGGATGACACCCTCAAACTCTCGCAATTTATTTATAAGTTGCTCGAATCTTTTATAATTTTCGGCGTACATATTGCCGTCATGATGGTGAGAGTTCGATGGTATTATAAAGTTTTGGGAAGGAATCAACATCTAGATGTCATAAGAGTAAACAATGAAGAGTAAAACAAAAGTCAGCTACGAATCCTTAGAATCCTTATTCCATGTAGGTGGTTCTTTGAGTTCAAAAATCTGATCTACCCTAAAATGTTTTAGAATGTCTCTTGTAATTAACAATACCCACCCTAAAATTAATGGATGTAGATACTCTAAAAAAGTCTGCTTCAAATTTGAGTTATTTAAAAAGTAGTAGACCAGTGTACATGAACCAATAAACGTTGCCAAGCCTGCAAAATCTCCTAAAAGTCTACTATTTGTCTTATTTTCCACGTAAAATATTGTCATCAAAGACAACAACAAGAAAGTTGAATCCACTATACCCAAAAACATACTTGTTAGTAGACCATTTCCTACAGATAAATAGTCATGGATGTCAATTAAGCTATATAGCAAACAGATTACAATTAAAAAATAATACTTCCTCATTTTTTCAACCCTCCAAATCGTTCATAAAAAGAATAAAGGAAACCTCATGGCACATCTCCCCAATCAAGACATGTACTTCCCCACTGCTCACATACATTAGAGTTCAAGGCATATGTTGCATACGCTCCAGTCAACAATAAAACCATAAAAATACCCAGCAATGCCCCTCTTCCTCATTCGCTCTCCCTCTAAACGGATTATCTTATAAATTTTGCAATGTGGAAAATATAAAAATTTTGATTTTATAGGAAGTTCAAGTGATGATGAGAATCCTGTCAAGCTTACTGTATCCAGTTGTTGTGAAGGATTCAATAAAGTGTTCACTTTGTTTGAAATTACCAGGGCATAACAAGGTTATGTATAAATGTATGTTACATATTTTGTTGTGTATTTTTAACCATTTTAATAGTAACAAAACTGCACATTTATGCATTCAAAATAAAATTACAATTAGAAAAAGTGCAACTAAAATCGATAAGAAAAAATTTATATAGGTCGTTGGCTATTTTACAAATAGAAGAGGTGATTAAAAATGGTGAAAGAAAGAATGGTAGAACTTTTGCAAGAACATTTTGAGCTGAATTTATATGAGGCTAGAGCATACGTTGCATTAGTTGGCTTCGGAGTTCTTACACCAGCAGAGCTTGCAAGCGTTTCCGAAGTACCGGCTCCAAGAACTTACGATGTTTTGAGGAGTTTGGAAAAGAAGGGTTTTGCACTAAGCCAGCCAGGAAAAGCCAACAAGTACAGACCGGTGCATCCCAAAAACGTTCTCGAGAAGTTTATTGAGGACTGGCAGGTTAGAGTTAAAGAAGAGCTTGAAGCCAAGAAGAAAGCTAAGGAAGAACTCTTAGACCTGATGACACCTCTAATAGAAACTGAGGTTCCTAAATACGGTGTTGAGAGGGTATGGGTGGTCAGAGGTATTAGAAACTCAACCCTCAAGACCCAAGAGATGTTTGAAGAGGTTGAGAAGGAAATACTACTGGCAGACAACGGTTATATTGCGGCAAATCTTGATGAGGAGATAACAAAAGCCGTCGATAGAGGAGCTAACGCGAAAATAATAGTATCCAAACAAGTGCTTCCAAGAATTGAGACATCAAAAATAATGGATTACTACAAAGAAGGAAAGCTTGAGCTCAAAGTGCTTGACAAGATAGAGCTCCCCATGCTAATATGTGATGAGGAAGTGTTCTTTGCTTTGGAAGATTTGGCAGCGAGGTACTTCAATTATGAAACCCAAGTATGGATAAAGGACTTCAGAGTAGTTGGGCTCTTTAAAGGAAAGTTCAATGAATATTGGGAAAAGGCAGAGAAAGTTTAGATGTACTTAAACTCTTCCTCCTCCTTGCTCTTTTCTTTCAGCTTCCAAAAGATTTTCCCATTTCTTTCAATGCTCTCAACCTTTCCCTGCTCCAGAAGTCTAAGCAAAAATCTTCTGGTCTCGGCTAAGCTCAAGCCAGTCTCTTTTGCAATTTCTTCAGTTGTCATTTCTTTTGTTAGAGTATCTAAAATTTTCAGGTGCTTCATTTTATCTCCTCCATTTTCTTATATCTTTCCAGCAATTCTACTATCATCTTCATAACTTCTAGATGTTTTTTTAGCTCATCTATATCCTCAGGGAGTTGATTTGCCAATAACTTCAGCTTTTCTATAAGGCTTTCCTCAATCCCCTTTAATCTAACCGTTTCTTCTTTTTTTCTGTGCTCACAAATTGGACAAAAAATCCTCCCATTTAGCTCAAAGAGGGGGGAGCCACATTTTGGGCAATGCCTGTCAAGCATCTTTGCTCCAGATAAGAGAAGTGGGGTTATTATTTCTCTGATCTCCTTGTCGCTTAGTGCCATTTTACTCACCTACAAGGGCTGTGTAAACTTCAATCAAAGCTTTTTTTCCAAGTTTTGATCTTTTTATTTTATCCGAGATCTCTGCTATATCACATGCTATTATCTTGAAGTTTTTCTTAATTTCATTTATAAGCTCTAACAACTCTTCTAGGCTGAGTTCGCCATGTTGGAATCTAGCGATTTTATATTCAGGCTTTAAAACATCCATATCAACTGTTAGGTAGATTTCTTCTCCAAGATATCTCCGCATGTTATCAATTATTTTCTCCATTGAAGATGTTTTTAGGCTTTTGTATGCCCTCCATTTCCCCCTTGTTCTCTTGCTTCTTGGAAGTGCGGGGAAAATTTTAACCCTCCTTGTCCATAAACTCGTCCTTTCGGTGGTGGGTATCATCAACACGGGCCCAGCTACTGCTGCCCGATTTACCGCTTTCTCCTCTAGAGCATAAGCAAGCCAAGAACCGTGATCAAGGTAATCGTGCATTAAGTCAGTATGAGCGTCAACACTTATTATAGAAGGTGGTTTTATCCTTTTAATTATTCCATATGTTGCCAAATGTTCTCCAATAATGTAGCATTTGTCTAGAGGCACTCTGTCTGCGAGTAGTTCTACATTATTTGATTCAACGATCATGAAATCTTCTATTAGCTTGTTTCTTTTTAGTAATTCTATAGTATATATAACTCCCTCTTTGTTGGGTTTCTCTCCGAAAGGGATAAATGTAACCATTTCTTTCCCCAAGGCTATTTCTGATTCATTACCTTTTAAATTTATAGCTAATTGTCCTCTAGTCATGGAGGAGTTAAAGTTAAAAGCACCCAATTTGATGTTAACCTTGAATATTATTGGGAGGTAAGTCAAGATGATCCTGCAGGTAGCGCTTGATCTGACTGATATCGAGCAAGCAATTTCTATAGCAGAGAAAGTCGCTCGTGGTGGGGCTCATTGGCTTGAAGTGGGAACTCCTTTAATAAAGAAAGAAGGGATGAGGGCAGTAGAACTAATGAAGAGAAGGTTCCCTGATAGGAAAATCGTGGCGGATTTAAAAACCATGGATACTGGTGCCCTTGAAGTTGAAATGGCGGCAAGACACGGTGCCGACGTGGTCTCGATACTTGGAGTTGCCGACGACAAGACAATAAAAGATGCCGTGATGGTTGCAAGGAAGTATGGAATAAAGGTAATGGTTGATTTAATTGGGGTTAAGGACAAGGTGAAGAGAGCTAAAGAACTTGAAAAAATGGGTGTACATTATATTTTAGTTCACACAGGGATAGATGAGCAGGCTCAAGGAAAAAACCCTCTAGAAGATTTAGAAAAAGTTGTAAAGGTCGTAAAAGTTCCAGTTGCTGTGGCTGGAGGCTTAAATTTAGAGACAATCCCGAAGGTTATTGAAGCAGGGGCTACTATTATCATTGTTGGTGGGGCAATAACAAGGGCAAAGGATCCTGGGGAAGTTACTCGAAAAATACTTGATTTGTTCTGGGGAGAATACATGGTTACCATAAGGAAAGCAATCAGGGACACTCTCGAACATATAAACATGGTTGCTGATTCTTTAAAGCTTGAGCAGGTTAGAGGAATGATAGATGCAATGATAGGGGCAAATAAAATATTCATCTATGGTGCTGGAAGGAGCGGTTTAGTTGGGAAAGCCTTTGCGATGCGCTTAATGCACCTTGACTTTAACGTCTATGTTGTTGGGGAAACAATTACCCCCGCTTTTGAGGAGGGTGATCTCTTAATTGCAATTAGTGGAAGCGGTGAAACCAGAACAATAGTAGATGCCGCTGAAATTGCAAAGAAGCAGGGGGGAAAAGTTGTTGCCATAACCTCCTATAAGGACTCGACGCTTGGAAAACTTGCTGACGTCGTGGTAGAAATCCCGGGGAGAACAAAAATGGACATTCCAACGGATTACATAGCAAGACAAATGCTCACCGAATACAAGTGGATTGCTCCAATGGGTACGCTGTTTGAAGATTCAACAATGCTGTTTTTGGATGGCGTCGTAGCACTGCTAATGGCAACATTTCAAAAAACTGAAAAAGAAATGAGGAAAAAGCATGCAACCTTAGAGTGATTCATATGTCCTTTTTTCCCTATATCTTTGTCGGGATTGGAAATAATGGGAGTAAAGTTGTTCAAAACATTAGCATAGAGGGAGTTTCAAAGATCGTAATAAACCCCACCTACTATCTACTCGGAAAGTCGGCTTTTCATCAAAATCTCAGGGATTTGTTTCGGAATGTTCCGGAGGATGCAATTTTATGGTTTATACTTGAAAATAAGCCTATAAATGTTGAGATAATGGAGGTTATTCTTGAATATGTGCCACGAAAACCCCTCAAGTTGGCCTACCTTCTTACTCCTCAAAAGGAGCTTGTTCATGAAGAAAAGCCTCTATGGGCAGAGAACTTTGACACGGTCTTTTATGACTCATTGTGGGAATTTCTAGATGAATACACTTCCTCCTCTCTTGAATCTGCATTCCAAATGGCCACGAGGAACATCGGGTTGATGTTCACGAGACTCTACTATTACTTAGAGAACCAAATGCTAGTTAACGTTGACTATGCTGATTTCTTTAACATGGTAAAGGGAAGTAACATAGGTATACTTCGCCTTTTAAGGAAAGTTGATTTCGACTGGCACTGGGGAATATGGGACAGAGGCTTGGTAAACATTTTAGTTGGTGAAAAAGTCCCGCTGAGTTATGCTCACAAAATACTCCACACATTTCAAAGGCTCTTAAAAGAGAAGGATATAATATGGGGAATAAAAATGGAAGAAGGCCTAGGGGAAGGGGTGGAAATTCTCTCGTTGTTGGTTAAGAGGTGGTAAAATGGAAGCTATCTTTTTTGACATAGATGAAACACTTTTAAGTGAAAAGCCGCTTGTGATGCTTTTTCTTCCACAGGTTTATGAGAGGCTTTCAAAAAAGCTGGGAATTTCCAGGGGAGATGCTCGATTAAAATTCCTTAGAGAGCTTTCTGAGAAAAGAGGTACTTACGAATGGCATGACTGGAACTTCTTTTTTGAGAGCTTTGGACTGAATTTTAAATATGAGGAACTCTTGAGAGCATATCCCCATAAGATTTGTGTTTTCCCTGACGTGAAGCCGACTCTGGAATGGCTAAAAGAGGAAGGGTACAAGCTCGGTGTAATAACCAGCGGTCCAGAATACCAGAAATTAAAGCTGAGAATAGTAAAGCTTGATAAGTACTTTGATGTAATTGTAACTAGGGAAGATGTAAAGACCGTAAAGCCCGACCCTAAAATATTTTTATATGCCTGTGAAAAATTAAATGTTGATCCTGAGAGGGCTATAATGGTTGGGGATAACCTGCATCAAGATGTTTATGGAGCAAAAAACGTTGGAATGCTTGCAGTATGGATAAATAGAGATGAATCAGAGGATTATAACTTTGCAGATTTTGAAATTAGGAGCCTTCATCAGTTAAGAAAAATCTTGGGGGGTTTAAGATGAAGGAGATATTCAATAAAGAGGGGATCTTCGTAAAATACAAAGAAAAAACCATAGAGCTCGAGAATGGTGATAAGTTGCCCCATAGACAAGAAACTCCAACCGAACTATGGTGGCTTCTCAAAGAGACGATAAAAGGCAAGAAGGTTAGGATAATAGCATATGAAATCGAGGAATGAAGGATGATAGCACATCTGATAAACACCGATCTTTACGGAAGGAATATCATAAGGCTTTATCTTGAATATCGCGAACGCGACTTTGACTTCCTAAGCAATGCTACTTCCCTGTTTTTAGAAAACGTTGACAGGGTTTTAATTGTTTCATGTTTTCCAATTCCGCCAATGCAGATAGCTGAAACAGATGGCCCTCCTGGAGCTCTGGCACTTTACAGAACTGTTGAAAAATTGGGTGGAAAAGCAGAGGTATTAACATGCAAAAAGATTCAGAAAGCTCTCAAAGACTTTAAAATTGACTTTGCTCAAACTCCTTCCATAGAAAACTATTCTCTTTTGATAAGTGTTGAAACTCCTGGAAGAGCCAAGGATGGAAACTATTACTCGATGAGCGCCTTAGAAATAGAGGTTTCTCCCTTTGATGAATTATTTCTGAAAGCTAGAGAACTTGGAATTCCCACAATTGGAATTGGGGATGGAGGGAATGAAATAGGGATGGGAAACATAAGGGATCTAGTTTGTAAGCACATAAAGTTTGGCGAGAAAATAGGTAGCGTTGTTAAGGTTGATTCCTTAATTATTTCTGCGGTGTCTAACTGGGGAGCTTATGGGTTAATTGCTCAAGCCTCCATTGAAGTTGGAAAAAACATGATAAAGAGTTGGAGTAAGGAGGAAGAGAAAGTTTTGAAAGCTTTAGTTTCTTCGGGAGTTATAGACGGGGTTACTAAGAAACCAGAGCTCAGCGTTGATGGTATCCCCCTTGAAGTCCATAAAAGCTTTTTAACCTTGCTTAATTCAATCGTTGAGAATAAAATCGGGTGAAAGGCATGAAGCTCGAAGAATACATAAAAGACAAAGAAAGTATAGAACTAATCAAAAAGGCCGAAAGTCTGGCTAGAAACTTCTTTGAGCAAGAAGGGACACATGGGTTTTCCCATGTAAAGAGAGTCTTCAACCTCTGTTTGCATATTGGTAAGGCCGAAGGGGCAGATTTGGAAGTTTTGGCTTTGGCGGCTTTGCTTCATGATGTTGCTAGGCCTCTGGAGGACAAAAGAATTGTTGAAGATCACGCTAAGGAGAGTGCAAAGATTGCTCGCAGGTTTTTGACGTCCCTTAAATATCATAAAGTCAATGAAGTTGTTCACGCGATTGAGGCACATCGATTTTCAAGGCCACCAGAACCCAAAACGCTTGAGGCAAAAATCCTCAGTGATGCAGATAAGCTTGATGCAATAGGGGCAGTAGGTGTTGCGAGGGTTTTTATGTATTCGGGAGAGCACGGGAGAGATATAGAAGCTTCCATAAAGCACTTTGAAGAGAAAATATTGAAGCTTAAAGATTTGATGTATACAAAAACGGCAAAGAAATTAGCTGAAGGAAGACACAAATTTGTTGAAGAGTTCATTAAGAGGCTCCTTAAGGAGATTGAAGGGGAGCTTTAGGTGGCTAGTATTTGCCTTAATTTACTTCTTTTGTAATGGGATAAGGTTTTTAAATGACGTCTGCAAAAGAGTGTTAGCTTATGTTCATTTTTTGCAAATAACTGGGAGGTGAGCTAATGAAAGCGCCGATCTGTGAGGTATGTCTAAAAACGGAAGATATTTTGTGCCCGGCAGATGAAAAGAAACTCCAAGAGGGGGTGATTTCTGAACTCGATGTTAAAATTTCAAGGATGCTCTATAAACTCTTGGGTGATGCTGACGTTGAGTTTAAGAAAGCCGTTGAGGCCGGGGATCTAGTTGTAATAATGGTTGGGGAAGGAAACGTTCCCATCGTTATCGGGAAAGGAGGCAAAAACATTAAGCTCCTAATGAGAGAGCTCGGAAAGAGAGTTAGGGTTATTGAAGGTAGGGAAATTAAAGGCACCGATGACCTTAAGAAACTCGCGACAGATCTTTTATATCCTGCGGGAGTCTTTGGAGTTAACGTTGTCTATGCTCCAGGAGGGCATTATTACAAAGTGCTTGTGATAAGAAGAGACAAGCAGAAGCTTCCCGAAAGGCAGGAGATTTTGGAGAACATCCTCTCAAAGATAGCTGGTATTGATGTCAAGATATCTTTCATTTGACTTCTAATTTTTTGGAGGTTTAAGCATGTATCGAACCCATTATTCGAGCCAAATAACCGAGGAGTTAAATGGGAAAAAAGTGAAAGTCGCAGGGTGGGTCTATGAAGTCAAGGATCTCGGTGGAATAAAGTTTGTTTGGCTGAGAGATAGAGAGGGCATAGTTCAAATTACAGCTCCAAAAAAGAAAGTCAATGAAGAAATTTTCCTCATTATCCCAAAGCTCAACAGTGAAGATGTAGTTGCAGTTGAAGGTGTTGTTAACTTTACCCCAAAAGCCAAGCTTGGGTTTGAAATTATCCCAGAAAAAATTGAAATCTTGGCAAAAGCTGAATCTCCTCTTCCTTTAGATCCTACCGGGAAGGTTAAGGCTGAGCTTGACACAAGGCTCGACAATAGGTTTATAGACCTAAGAAAGCCCGAGGTTATGGCGATATTCAAAATACGCTCAAATGTTTTTAAGGCAATAAGAGAATTCTTTTACCAAGAGGGATTTGTTGAAATTCACACACCTAAAATAATAGCCACTGCCACTGAAGGAGGCACGGAGCTTTTCCCCATGAAGTATTTTGAAAGGGATGCCTTTTTAGCTCAATCTCCACAACTTTACAAGCAGATCATGATGGCCTCTGGAGTGGACAGAGTATTTGAAATAGCTCCTATCTTTAGAGCAGAGGAGCATAACACGACCAGACACTTAAATGAAGCTTGGAGCATTGATGCTGAAATGGCCTTTATAGAGAATGAAGATGAGGTTATGCAGCTCCTTGAGAGGCTTGTTGCTCATGCAATTAACTATGTTAGAGAGCACAACGAAAAGGAGCTTAAGATTTTAAACTTTGAGCTTGAGGAACCAAAACTGCCTTTTAGAAGGATTACATATACTCAAGCCCTTGAGATACTCAAAGACCTTGGAAAAGAAATTCCTTGGGGAGAAGACATCGATACCGAAGGAGAAAAACTCCTTGGCCAGTATATAAAGGAAACCTATGATGAGGATCTATACTTTATCTACCAGTATCCAAGTGAGGCAAAACCCTTCTATATAATGAAATACGATGAAAAGCCTGAAATATCGAGAGCATTTGATTTGGAGTATAGAGGAGTAGAGATAACATCTGGAGGACAGAGAGAGCACCGTTATGAAAAATTAAAGGAGCAAATTGCAGAAAAAGGCTTGAATGTGGAAAGCTTTGAGTTCTATCTTAAGGCATTCCGTTATGGCATGCCACCCCATGGAGGCTTTGGTCTTGGGGCAGAGAGACTGCTCAAACAGATGCTCAACTTGAAGAATATCCGGGAAGTTATACTATTCCCAAGGGATAGAAGAAGGTTAGAACCATAAGAGCTTTATACCATTTTATCTTTTTATGATTTTAGGAAACAAATTTACTGGAGGAGGAAAATGATGAGAAAAGTTGCTATCCTCATTGTTGGATTACTGATTTTGTCTGTTGTGCCCCTTGTTAAATCAGCAAGACCTTCAACTGCCCAAGTAACCCTAATAGAACTTGGTCTTGGAGATTCAGTTATTTTTGGCAACTACGAAATCAAGTTTGCAGATGTTAATCCTTCTTGGACCAAAGTAAATATACATATTTATGAAAAAGGCAAAAGTACACCAATCACTACTCCTGTGCTTGAAATTGGGCAAAGCTATGCCTTTCCTAATGATGAGAATCCGTTGTTCTATGTCAAAATTGCATGGATAAAATCAGATACAAAAACAATATATCTTAGAATCGAATCTCCCCTAAAAAAGCTAGAGAGCAAGACCCTAAGTGAAGGAGAAACTTACCAATTACCTTCTTGGTTGCCAGAGATCAAGATAAAGGTACTGGAAGCATATGACGATAGTGCCAAGTTCAAGATAACCCTTCCTTATGAAAGTCTTACCCAGACTATTGCAGAGGGTAAGGGCTATGGCATCCCCTACAAGCTTACCGAGATTTCAGGAAAAACAATATCGTACTACCCCTACGTTTACATAGACCTCAAGAGTTCCACAAAGAATGGAGATGTTAATTTTGACATATATATTCCGGAGTATGCAACAACTTCACTTCAGGTGAAGAGAGCGCAAGTTAGTGAAGAGACCTCTCAGCAAGTCGTCGCCGAGCCTACCGAACTTATCTATAACGATATCCTTTATGTTGGAGAAATACTAACCTTCAGCATTAATCAAACTACTTACAAGTTGAGGCTTAACTCTGTTGGATATTATTCGAGTTTTAGCCTCTTTGATAAGAACAACAAACCAATAAAGACGTTTACTGTAAAGGAGGGTTCAGGATATCAGTTATCTCAGGTGCCTATCAGAGTAGAAATTCCTCCGAATAGCGTGGACTTAACCTATAATCGTACAAAAGTTAGATTATATGCTCCTCAAGGTTCTGAAGTTCAGCCAATTATTAGAGAGGCAAACATAAAAGTTGAACTAAGCGTCAGCACGACCAAGATTCTCCTCGATGGAGATGAGCTTATAGTCTTTGTCAACGTTGAAAACCAAGGAAGGGGCAAGGCGTTTGATGTTAATGTTGCTGCTCCTATACCGAATGGCTTTGAGCTGAGAAGCGGTATTGGAACTTGGAACATAAAAATGCTCGATGCTTTTACAAAAATGCCTGTTTTAGTGTACACCCTAAAGCCCACCCAAGTAGGGATCTATAAGCTCGATACAGTGAACGTCCAGTATTACAATGAAGCCGGAGAAAAGAAAGTTGTAAAATCAAATACAATCAACCAGCTCATTGTTTATGGTTTACCAAAGCTTTCTTTAGTTGGAGAGGCTTTCAATGGAACCTGGAGCACATACGTTCACACTCAGGAGAAGACCG
>CAYNRW010000008.1:0-23374 GCA_964399725.1 uncultured Thermococci archaeon
CATGTATAGACGAAAAATATTCCGTAAAATTTATATTTTATCGATGAATATTCACAATGAGGTAGTCAAAATGTATGAGCTTATGAACTTATCTACTGGAAAAATTGTAAGGAAAGGTGAGGCTCTAGAAAAGTTACTCCAAGATTTGCCAGAGGGGCTTTACGAGATAAAAGAGGACGGAAAATTTGTGATGTTCTATAGCACAACTAAACCCGAGCACCAATGCTGGATTTGAAGTTTTTAATTTTTTATTGGCTGAGGATAACAAAATGCAGAATTAGAGATTCTTCTCCAAGATTTCCCTCAAATCTCTCAAAAAGTTCTCCAAATGTTCTCTTTTCACGTGGGGCATCATAACTATCCTTATGTACCCTCTGTGGGCACTTATTCCCCAGCCCCTAGCTTTAAGCTCCGCTTCAATTCTCTCAAGCTTCTTAGAACCAAAGGAAACTATATTAAGCATGGGATCCCTTATCAGATATACCCCTTTTGTGGCTTTTATTTGTTCAGCAAACCAGTATGCATTTTCCATTGCCTCCTTAACAACTCTCTTGTATCCTTCAAATCCAAGGTGCTTGAGGAGAGCCCAAACGGCTATTGCATTTGCACCCGGTCTAGTGCCCGTTATTGTGGCTTGAAATATCTTTCCCCCTGCCAAATAAGGGGCTAAAACATTAATCGCGTCCATGTATTTCTTCTCTCTAAATATTATACCGCCTGCAGGAATTGGGGCCATTCCCATTTTATGTGGATCTATTGTGACACTTTGAACCCCCTTAAGCTTAAAATCAAAATCCGGTAGATCATATCCTAAGGCCTTTGCAAATGGAATTACAAATCCCCCAAAAGCAGCATCAACGTGAAGAGGGATTCCATAATCCACGGCGATATCTGAAAGGGCAGGAATATCATCAACAACTCCTAATCCGGTTGTACCGGCTATCCCTACTATTCCAATGGTGTTATCGGTTATTTTATCTTCCACATCTCTGATGTTAACAGAATAATCCCTATTAAGCTCGGCCCAAACCAGCTTTACTCCCAGCAGATCACTTGCCTTTAGAAAAGAGAAATGAGCACTTTTTGGTAGGACTAATTCAGGCTCCTCCACATCTGAAATATTGCGAAAGGCTCTCACAGCCAAAATATTCGCCTCGGTACCGCCGCTTACTATGTTGCCATAGGCTTTCCTTAGGTGCAAAAGCTCTCCAAGCATCTGAACTGCTTCCTCTTCAATTTTCTTACTTCCTCTATGCAATCCCGGATCGCCTAAGTTTCTGTCTATGTATTTTTGGATTATCTTTTGGGCAAGTGGATGAGGGTAAGTGCACATGGACCCCAAAATCTTGCCTGAATTAAAAGTCAAGTCGATTTCAAGCCTTTTCTCAAGTTCAGCAAGTACCTCCTCTTCACTCATTCCTTCCTTTGGGATCATGCTCTCACCAGCTTAGGATGATCAACATAACATTTAAGCTTTTGTTATTCTCCTCTTATGTGGGATAAATAAAGCCTGAAGAACTGGGGGGTTGTCACAGCTGTTAGCATGGATACTATGACAACAGTGGCAAAAAGAGCTTGGTCTATTAGGCCCTCCTCAATTCCGAACTTTAGTATGGCAAGTTCTAAGCTGCCCCTTCCACCCATTCCAATGCCAACAAGTATTGCCGATTTCCAATCAAATCCAAAAACCTTCATACCTATTCCACAGCCAAGAAGTTTTCCTAAAACCGCAGCCAGATAAAGGAGAACTATCAAGGCAATATTGAGTTCATTAAGAGATGGATTAAACATCAGTCCTACATAAATGAAGAAGAGGGGTATGAAGAATTCCGTAAGAACAACTTGCAAGTCTCCAATAAGCTCGTTAAGCTTTATCTTGCTTAACACAAGGGGATCTCTCCTTTCTCTCAGTCTGCTTATTGTTAAACCTGCGAGGTAAGCACCGATTATCTGGTGCAGGCCAACTCTTTCCGCCACTATTGCTAGAAGGAACGTAAGAATTATTGTGAAGGTAAAGAAGATATTTAGGTTTCTCAATATGCCGTAAAATCTCACAGAGCGCTTAAAGATGTACTCAGAAATCAAAAGAATGGCTGTTATGAATATGGCTATCTTAATCGTCAAAATAATCAGCGAAAACAATGCAAGCTCGCCCTTTGTCATCGCAGTTATTATGCCGATTAGATAAACGGCCATTATATCATCAGCAAAAGCAGCCCCCATTAATATTGATGAGATCTCCTTCCTAACCCTCGATTTTAGCAATACACCACTTGTCACTTCAATTGCAGTATTTCCCAGAGTTACTCCGACAAAAATCGCTGCAGCTAGGCCCTTTCCAAAGAAATAAACCGTTGAAAATCCCAAGATAAATGAAACCGCAACGCCTAGGCCAGCCACTGAAATAGCCTTCGCTTTGTTTGATGCAATTGAGGAAAAATTGCTCGTGAGACCCATGTAAAGCATCATCATTAAAAGACCAAATTCGGAGAGAACTTTCAATGGCTCGGAAGGAGAGATAACGTTAAGAAAAAAAGGACCAAGTATCATTCCGGTAAGTATGTGGGCAATTATGGGGTGGATTTCTTTCTTTTCAAAGATCCATTCTAACGTCTTTGCAAAAACCAAGAGAATGGAAAGATCGAGAATGTACTCCACTTCATACCCTCCTGCTCAACAAAGCCCCTATTATCCACAAGAGCATTAGAAAAATCGCCAGCACCATTGCCAAGGTAGCCCCTCTGCTCGTTCCAAAGACTATTGGAATAGGCCCTATCATTATCACTCCTCCGCCCTCAACGTCAGTTTCTCCTCCAGCTGCTGCCATTAAAGTTCCTATGAAGATGAGCATGAAGCCTATAAATATCAACCCCATTCCCGCCAGCACGAGTAGCTCTCCCTTCATGACCCATCATGGAAAACTACGCTTAGAGTTTTTAAGCTTTAACGCTAAAGTTATTAAAGGAGGGGGGAAGTTACCTTATGCTTGTGATCGTTGACCTTGATGATACCCTCTGCAACACGTGGGAAGCGGCCAGATGGAGTGTTCTCAGGCTCTTGCCCCATTTAATTAGAAAAAGGAAGTTTAAGGCACTACTCTACATTCTTACCCAGAGATACAAAGAGCTGGAGCAGTCAAGAGAGTTGCATCTTCTAGACCTCGACGAACTCGTTGAGAGTTTTATGGAGCGAATCTATCAAAAAATCTCGGAAGATGACCTTAGGGAGATGTTTGAACTGGTCGATAGGGCATTTTTTTCAAATTTAAAGCTTTATCCAGATGCTATTGAATTTTTAAAGGGTCTGAAGGATATGAACGCTAAAGTAGTGCTTGTGACAGACTCCTCATCTGAGTGGCAGCGAAAAAAGCTTGAATATCTCAACCTAAAGCACTACTTTGATTATCTTATAATAAGTGGAGAAACCGGCCACAGCAAGCTTGAGCCATACAATTTTATACTTGCAAAGAGAAAGTTCCCCAAGGAGAGCGAGATTTACGTAGTAGGGGATAGAGATGATACAGACATGAGGGGAGGAAAAGAGATCGGGGCAACAACAATTCTCGTGAGAAGAGGATACTTCAAGTCTCTCTTACCAAAGCATGCTGATTACATAGCTAGAGATCTCAGAGAGGCACTAGAGGTGATTAAACGTGAGCATAAAAAGCGAACTTAAAAGAAAAGCGTTACACCTCAGCGGGCTTACCGTCCCACTGATCTATTTAATATTTGGACAAAAGGTAGCAATGGGATTTGTTGCATTCGCACTAGTAGCCTTTCTGATTCTGGAGCCCTTTAGGATAGTTGAGGAGCTAAGAGACAAAGTAAAAAGAAAGCTCGGAGTTTATGTCAGAGATGAGATAATAAATCTTGTAGAGCGAGAGTTAGAGGCAATTTCAAGGGAGCACGAGAAATATTCAATTGGGGCTCATATATACTTTACGGCGGCTGCACTAATAATAGTCTGCTTTTTCCCAAGAGATATAGCCATAGGTGCCATAACAGTTGCAACCCTTGGGGATGCTATAGCGGCAATAGTGGGCAAACCACTCGGAAAACACAGATTCAAAAACGGAAAAAGTGTAGAAGGAAGCTTGGCATATTTTTTAAGCGCCTTTTTGATATTGTTCCTTTTAATAGACCTCCCTCATGCTTTTGTGGGGGCTTTAGCTGGAACACTGGCAGAATTTTATGAATTGCCCCCAGATGACAACTTTTCAAACCAGCTTGCCGTGGCACTTGTCATGTATCTATTCAGAAAAGCCATCTTTTAGAATTAGAGATATCCACCGTTCTGGCTGTCCGCTATTTTTGAAATAATTATAGTGGATAGCCTCCCACCTTGAAGTCATTGAGTGGCTTTCGGAGAATAACTTCCCACATACCGGAGACCAACAAAAATCGTAGCACAAGACTATAAAAATTACGAAAACAAAAGACAGCAAACGTTTCACTTGTTGCAACCTATGAAACAGCCTAGATATTTGTTCGCCTAGTTGATATACGGGCATAAATATTTATATATCCCTCGCTATCACTCTTAGTGATAATGCTTTTGCGGAGGTGCAGGGATGGAGAGAATAAACTTCATATTTGGCATTCACAATCATCAGCCACTAGGCAACTTTGGCTGGGTATTTGAGGAAGCATACAACCGCTCTTACAGGCCTTTTATGGAGATCCTGGAAGAGTTCCCGGATATGAAAGTAAACATTCACTTTAGCGGCCCGCTTTTGGAGTGGATTGAGGAAAACAAGCCTGATTATCTTGATCTTCTTAAGTCTCTCATAAAAAAGGGTCAACTTGAGATTGTTGTGGCAGGATTTTATGAGCCAGTTTTAGCAGCCATTCCAAAGGAAGATAGATTAGTTCAAATAGAAATGCTAAAAGATTATGCCAGAAAGCTGGGTTATGATGCAAAAGGCGTGTGGCTCACGGAGAGGGTATGGCAACCAGAACTGGTAAAGTCACTTAGGGAGGCTGGAATTGACTATGTAGTCGTCGATGATTATCACTTCATGAGCGCCGGATTGAGCAAAGAAGAACTCTTCTGGCCATACTATACGGAAGATGGAGGAGAAGTCATAACAGTATTCCCAATAGATGAGAAATTACGCTATCTGATACCCTTCCGCCCGGTTAAGAAGACAATCGAATATTTGGAAAGCCTTACAAGTGACGATCCCTCAAAAGTAGCGGTATTTCACGACGATGGTGAAAAGTTTGGAGTATGGCCAGGCACGTATGAATGGGTTTATGAAAAAGGCTGGCTTAAAGAGTTCTTTGATGCAGTTACAAGCAACGAGAAGATTAACCTCATGACCTATACCGAGTATCTAAGCAGATTCAAACCAAGAGGGCTGGTATATCTCCCAATTGCCTCTTACTTTGAAATGAGCGAGTGGTCTCTGCCAGCAAAGCAGGCAAAACTCTTCGTGGAGTTTGTAGAACAGCTAAAGGAAGAGGGAAAGTTTGAACGCTACAGGGTTTTTGTTAGAGGGGGGATATGGAAGAACTTCTTTTTCAAGTATCCAGAAAGCAACTTTATGCATAAAAGGATGCTAATGGTGAGTAAAGCCGTTAGAGAAAACCCTGAGGCAAGAAAATATATCCTTAAAGCGCAGTGTAATGATGCATATTGGCACGGCGTCTTCGGAGGAATCTATCTGCCTCATTTACGAAGAACAGTATGGGAGAACATAATAAAGGCCCAAAGCTATCTAAAGCCAGAAAATAAAATCCTCGACGTTGATTTTGATGGGAGAGAAGAGATCATGCTGGAAAACGATAGCTTTATTGCCACAATAAAACCCCACTATGGAGGCAGCATCTTTGAACTGAGCTCGAAGAGGAAGGCTGTAAACTACAATGATGTTTTGCCAAGAAGATGGGAGCATTATCATGAAGTGCCGGAGGCTGCAACACCTGAGGAGGAAAGTAAGGAAGGTGTTGCGAGTATTCATGAGCTTGGGAAGAAGATTCCGGAGGAAATAAAGCGAGAACTTGCCTACGACTGGCAGTTAAGGGCTATCCTTCAAGACCACTTTATCAAGCCCGAGGAGAGTCTCGATAATTACCGCCTTGTAAAGTACCATGAACTCGGCGATTTTGTCAACCAGCCTTACGAATATGAAATGACGAAAAATGGAGTAAGACTATGGCGCAACGGTGGCCTCTACTTGGAAGAAAAGATACCAGCGAGGATTGAAAAGAGAATAGAATTAAACGAAAAGGGCTTCACAGCCCATTACAGGATTTCACTTAAAAAGCCCTACAAAGCTCTCTTTGGAGTGGAATTAAACCTAGCAGTGCACAGCGTTATGGAAAGTCCAGAGGAATTTGAAGCAAAAGAGTTTGAAGTAAACGACCCCTATGGCATAGGGAAAGTTAAGATAGAACTCGACAGGGAAGCTAAGATTTGGAAGTTCCCGATAAAGACACTAAGCCAGAGTGAGGCGGGATGGGACTTCATACAACAGGGAGTCAGCTACACCCTGTTGTTCCCAGTAGAAAAAGACTTGAAGTTCAAAATAATATTTAGGGAGCTTTGACTTTTCTTTTTCGATCCCTTTCTTAAGGGCGAAGAAGATACTCCATTAAACAGTGGCAAAAAGAGAAGAAAGTCCGCAAATTTAGATCTTAAGATTTATAGGCTCCTCTAAACGCCAGAACCGGCAGAAGGAACACTTCTCTCCTTGAGCTGGCATTCCACAGACCTTACATTCCTTGAGCTCTGCTTTTTTAAGTTCAACTTCAAACAAATGCCTTTTTCTTAGATAGCCTTTCACAAAGTTTACTTTAGTTCCCGGCCTTTTTTCCTCCAGCTCATTTAAAATCTGCTTGTATTCTATTGTCGTTGCTCCTCTTGCATAAGGGCATTCGTCGATTATGTACTCCAATCCAACCGCAAGGGTATAAGCTACCACTTCTCTCTCAGTAAGCTCATAGAGGGGCTTAACCTTTCTTATAAATTTTCCCTCCCCTGGTAAAAGCGGCCCCTGCTTTGCCAGATACTCTGTGTTCCAGTTCATGAGGTTGGAAAATATAAAGCTCGCCTCATCATCCAAATTGTGTCCCGTTGCTATAACATCGAATCCATTGTCGTGGGCAAATTTGTTGAAGATATAGCGCTTTGTAAGACCACAATAAGAACATGTTGGTCTTCTTGTCTTTACTTCACCAATTCCCCATCCCAAAAGCTCCCTGATTCTAACTATATGGATTGGTGCATCTATAACTTCGCACTGCTTTCGTACATATTGCTCGCTTTTTTCTGAGTACTCACCTATGCCGAGGTTTATATGGAGGCATTCCACATTGTAACCGAGCTTTTTAAGAACGTAAGCGGTAACAGCTGAATCCTTTCCTCCGCTAACGACCACAAGAACTTTTTCATCCGGCTTTAGGAGTTTGTATCTTTCAATTGTTCTCTTAACCTTTCTCTCAAAGTATTCCACGAAGTGATCAGCGCAAAGATACATTTTTGGATAATGGAGTTTTATAAATGCTTTCCCCCCGCAGACCCTGCATTTCATGGTCTCACCAAAATCAGAAAAAGGAAGGCAAATTTAAATCTTTGCCTTTATGCCTCCAAGCTTTCAACAGTCTTCTTCCAATTGCCCGGTTTTTTAAACTCCCTCTCTGTATATAATCCTTCTTTGATCAATATCCCTCTTGCAGCCAAAAGGCCCGTAGCAGCAGCGTTAACTATGTCCCTGCTTAATCCAGCTCCATCTCCTGCAGTGAATATGTTCTCTATGCTGGTCTCAAGCAGATCATTAACCTCAACTCTCATGGCATAGTATTTTATCTCTGGAGCATAGAGCAAAGTATGATCGCTTGCAACACCGGGAATTACCTTCTCAAGCCTCTCAAGCCCTTCAATGATGTTCGTCACAACCCTGTGGGGCAATGCCATTGCTATATCTCCGGGAGTAACGTGTTTTAAAGTTGGCTCAACGTCGCTCTTTTTTATTCTGCTCCACGTGCTTCTTCTCCCCCTTCTTAAGTCACCAAGCCTTTGAAGGATTGGCTTTCCACCACCTATAGTTGTAGCAAGTTGGGCTATGCTTTTGCCGTAGGCGGTGGTATCTTCAACAGGCTCAGTGAGCTCAATCCTAGTTAAGAATGCAAAATTGGTGTTGTTGCTCTTTTTATCTCTCATGGAATGGCCGTTCACACCCACATACCCATCATACTTTTCTCCAACTACAAAACCGTTCGGATTTGTACAGAAGGTTCTCACAAAATCGTCGTAAGTGTCTGTGTAGATGTGAAACTTTGGATCATGGTTTATTCTAGTTATCGGTTCCATTATTATTGCCGGCACTTCCACTCTAACCCCCACATCTATCGGTCCGTGTCTGGCCTTTAGTCCAATCTTTTGAGCAACATCATGGAACCACTCTGCTCCTCCCCTGCCGGGGGCGACTATTATATACCTAGCCTTGACCGTGAATACATCTCTCCCTTTTCTTGCCCTGATTTCTCCTTTTCTAAATTCCTCAACTTTTGTCCATAGAATAAACTTGACTCCTTTGGCCTCCAGATAGTCTTTAATGCTCTTTATAACTTCCTTTGTGTAATCTGAGCCAATATGACGTTGAATTATTGGTATAAACTTTACTCCCGCCTGAGCAGCTCTTCTCTCCCATTTCCTGATCTCATCTTCATTTCCCTTGTAAACCCCCTTGGGAGCACCATGCCTTAGGAAAATCTGATCAACTTCCCACACAAGCTGCCAAGAATAGTTTTCGTCCTTTGTAAGGTCTGTTAAGTTTCCTCCGATGTCAGGCCTCAGGTTTATTGTTCCATCACTAAGTCCACCTGCACCGCCTACACCACTCATTATGTGACAGGGCTTGCATTCAATGCAATAACCAAGTTCATCCATGGGACATATTCTCTGCTCTATATCTCCACCCTCATCAAAAATTGCAATTTTCAGATTGCTTTTTTCTGCAAGCTCATAAGCTGCAAAAAGGCCTGCAGGACCTGCACCTATTATGACAACATCAAACCTCTTGTCAAAACTCATATTTCCCTTGCCAATGTTTGGGTACAACTATCTTATAAACTTTTTGCCTAATAAAAGGTTAATCAGGAGCATCTCTCTTTAGGTTTTTGCCTTGTATATGTATATGAGCCCTTGCAAAGAGGAGTTTTTTTACTTTATGAGAAAATTTTAAGTGGAAAGCGAACAAAAATTATAGGGGGTAAATGTGAACGACCCTTTTCCAAGCAAACCCAGAGGTGCGAAAAATAAGAAAATGTCAATAATCGTCGGTAAAAAACGCCATATAATGCTTCAAAGAAAGGAGGAGCTGAGCCATAACATCAGGTACATCTCCAAAGTGCCGGTTAAGCTAGTTATGGACAGGGAATTTTTGACGGCTCATCCTGAGGATTCTCTAACAGTTCTGATCGGCAAATTCACAAGCGAAGAAACCTCTGCAGTAGTTGTTGATGAAGATGGAAAACTCCTTGGATTCATAACCATGAAAGACCTCCTACACTTTTTTACAACGCCGAGAAGGTATTCAGTCGTCGGTTTGGGTTTGCTGAAAAAATACACATTAACCCGTGCTTCCAGGGTAGAAGACATAATGGTAACAAAGCCGATAACCATCCACGTAGAGGATAACCTTGGACACGCTATTAAGCTTATGACAGAGACAGGAAAACATCACCTACCTGTTATCGACGATGAGAAAAAGGTTCACGGCTTGCTGGAGGTTAAGGACATAATTCGGCTTATCAGGATTGTTGCGCTTTAATCAGCGGGAGATGAAAACATGGACGTGTTCCTTGAACTCGCAGTGATCCTAATAGTTGCTAAACTGTTTGGATATATAGCCACAAAAGTCAAAATGCCGGGGGCTCTTGGTCAGCTTATTGGGGGAATGCTTATTGGGCCCTCTATTTTAAACATAGTAAGCTATTCTGAAGGGATTCATTTAATAAGTGAGATGGGGGTGGTTTTGCTCCTATTTCTTGCGGGTCTTGAAACGGACGTTGAAGAATTTAAGAGCGTTGGAGTACCCGCCTTCCTTATTGCCCTTGGTGGAGTTGTGGTTCCTTTCATGATGGGCTACTATATATCTGAATGGTTTGGATATGGAAGAACCGAAGCCTTGTTTCTGGGAGGGATTTTAACCGCTACAAGTGTTGGATTAACCGCAAGCATCTTAATGGAAATGAAAAGACTCCGTACGAAAGAAGGAACGGCCATTTTGGCTAGTGCTGTCGTTGATGATGTCCTTGGGATTATAGTTCTCACAACCCTAATTGCCATGCACAGAAAGGGGCATGTCTACGTAGAGGATCTGGGAATTTTGATTGGGGAAATAGCGGTGTTCTTTGTAGTTAGCTGGCTTGTTGGAAGACCAATTGTTAAAGAAGTCCTGCTCCTCTCTGAAAGAATTGACTTGCCAGAAACGCTGACAGCATTTGCCCTTGCTTTAACTCTTATTTTTGCGTATATAGCTGAGCAGTTTAGGATAGCAGGGATAACCGGGGCGTATTTAGCAGGAGTGCTGATAGCACAAACAGACGAGGCAAAGAGAATAAGCGACAGGATAATAGCCATCTCTTACTCTCTTTTCGTTCCTGTCTTCCTCGTGGGAATTGGAATAAAGACAGACATTGAAGTTCTTTTACATGCAGGAGCGTTTGCAATTCTGTATTCAATAATAGCGATAATAGGGAAGGTCTTAGGCTGTGGAGCAGGAGCGCTGATAGCTAAATTCAAACCTAAAGAGGCTCTTAGAGTCGGCGTTGGAATGATCCCCAGAATGGAAGTTGCGTTGATTATGGCAAACGTTGCCCTTACTGAAGGCGTCTTTGACAAAGGACTATTTTCGATTCCCGTGACAATGGTTATACTGACGACGTTTATAACCCCCCCACTCTTGAAGTGGGTGTTCTCGAGGGATTAGTATGGAAACGCTTATCATGTTGGCCTTAATGCTAGCCATGGCAAAGCTCCTTGGATGGGTATTCGAAAAAATTGGTCAGCCCGTTGTTCTCGGCCAGATTCTCGGGGGATTAATTATAGGGGTTTTTGCAGAGAGCAATGAAATAATTAGAGAGTTTTCAAACCTTGGAGTTCTCTTACTTTTATTTCTTGCGGGTATTGAAAGCGATCTTCAGGAGTTCAGAAGAGTTGGGACGCCTAGTATCTTTGTTGCCGGTATTGGGGTTCTTTTTTCATTCATATTGGGATTTTTAGTGGCTTATCCATTTGTGGAGTTTCACGAGGCTCTGCTCTATGGTGCAATAATGACCCCCACGAGCGTTAGCATAACTGTAAGGGTTCTAATGGAACTTAGGAGGCTTAGAACAAGAGAGGGCACTACTATTCTGGCAGCTGCCGTTGTTGATGACGTCCTTGGGATTCTCGTTCTTACCATGATTATCTCCCTACTCCGCGAGGGGAGTGTAGATTACAAAACCATTGTGGAAATCATCGTGGAAGTCAGCGGCTTTCTGGCTATATTCATTTATCTTGGCCCTGTATTTGCAGAGAAAGCTTTTAAGAGAATTTCGCGCATAGATTTGCCCGAATCAACAACAGCATTTGCGGTTGTATTTTTGATACTATTTGCCTATATGGCTGAGCACCTAAACCTCGCTTCCATCTTAGGGGCGTACATGGTAGGCCTCACCATAGGACAAACGAGCTACAAAAAACAGGTTGAAGACCACGTAAGTGTCTTGGGTTATTCCCTGTTTATACCTCTCTTTTTTGTTGAAGTTGGTATGAGGATCGAACTAAGTTATATACTTCACGCAAGTCTCTTTGCAGTCCTTTACACTGCCATGGCAATAGTGAGCAAAGTAGTGGGATGTGGTTTTGGAGCATACCTGTCGGGCTTTGATCTTAAAGCCTCTTTGAGAATCGGCGTCGGCATGATTCCAAGACTTGGAGTGGAGCTTGCTATGTTAACCATAGCACTTTCAAGCGGGGTTATCGGTCCCGATGCATTGACTATAGCAATCTTTATGGTGTTTGTAACCACCATATTAACACCACCTTTGCTGAAATGGGTGTACAAAAGATAATCTATGGAAATCTTACAAGCACATTTCGCCAAAAATTCGAAAGAAAATTATTTATATTTGAAGAAACTAAATGATAATTAAAGTAAACATCCAAAGTTACCAGGTGGATTTTATGGTGTATGTGCTCGTTGAGGAAATGATATCAAAAGGGAAGCTGGAGGATTTGATAGTACTAATAGGGGACAAAGAGAGAATAAACAATTTCATCTATGAAAACCTTAACAAATTCTACAAGGATGGCGGAAGTTTTGTAAGGCGAAAAGAAACAGAAGATAGGCTCTATGAACTATGGGATCTTCACAAGCCTGATGGAGAAACTCTCGAGTTGCGATTTTACGTGTTCGGAGATGAAAAAATAGACTCCGTTAAGATAATCGAATAAAAATTGGTGCGGTGGCCGGGATTTGAACCCGGGTTACCGGCTTGGGAGGCCGGTGTCCTAGACCAGGCTAGACTACCACCGCTCAACAGAAATAATAAGAAAAGGGTTTAAAAGCTTTACTTTAAGCGCTCTAGAATTATAGCAGGGCAAACCTTTGTAACACCGTCAATTTTTCCTATCTTGTTTGACATTATATCCGCAAGATCCTCGCCATCTTTTGCCCATATTTCTGCCATTATCATGTGATCGCCACTTGAAAGGTAGAGCTCTCTAACAAACTCAAACTTCCTCAGTTTATTGGCCACTTCAAACAACTTTTCCGGCTTAGTATCAACCCCAGTTATGCTTATCAGATTGTATCCAAGCTTTTGGGGATTCACCTTGATCGTATACTGTTGTATGATGCCCTTTTCTTCCAAAGCCCTAACTCTCTTTCTTACAGCCGTTTCACTTATGCCCAAAACCTTGGCTATTTCCGTGAAAGGCGTCCTAGCATCTTTCGTCAACATCTCAATTATTACTTTATCCCTCTCATCTAGCATAAATCTCCCCCATGGTTATTTTGTCAAAACAAGTATATTAACTTTTTTGAACTTTAGAGTTCATCCTTCAAACTTAATTTTGCGATAATTTCAACGTGAGGGGTATGGGGGAACATGTCCAGCCCAATTATGCTCTCTAAGGAGTATTCTTCCTTAAGCTTTTTGAGATTTTCAGCAAAAGTTTTGGGATTACAAGAGACGTAAACCAAATTCTCGGGCAAATCATTCAAGATCTTTCTTATGAGTTTTGGATGTAAGCCGGCTCTTGGTGGATCCACTATAACCGTGTCATATGACCTCAAGCTTTCGACATCTTTATCAGCACCTATCCTAAACTCAGCATCAACGTTGTTTATTTCTGCATTTCTCTTGGCCATCTCAACCGCAAACGGGTTTATTTCAACACCCTCTACTTTTAATCCTTTCTTGGCTAGGTATATTCCAAAAGTCCCTACCCCTGAATAAAGATCAAGTACCTTTTCCCCTTCAACAAATTCTGCGACTTTCTTTAGGAGGTTAACCGCTTGATAAGAGTTTGTTTGGAAAAACGAGTTAGGGTGAATCAAGTAAACCACATTGTCAAGCCTCTCTCTGATAAATTCCCTTCTCCAGAACCTTTTTGGCTCGCCATAGGAGACATCACTTTTAGTATTGTTGATGCTCCAATAAAGGGAGTCGGCAAAACCAAAATACTGGCTGACTTCTTCGGGAAGTTCCCCATTAGAGGTCACTAAATTCACCATAAGTTCCCCTGTGAATTTCCCTTCTCTAAGCACAATATACCTTAAAAATCCCTCACTTCTTTTTAAATCCCAGAGTTGAATGTCAAAATCCTCTATAAACTCTCTCAAAGCACTCAACGCTATCTTGCTATTTCCTCCGAATACTTCACATTCCTCAATGTCAATAACATCCCACCAAGCTCCCCTTCTCCTAAATCCTATTCCCTCTGTAGTTGTCGCAACGTCAATTCTATTCCGATGTCCATAAATTTTTGGAGAAGGAATTACCTTTACTTCAGTGTCGAGGAGATGAGCAAGCTTCTCTTCTTTAAGCTTTATCTGTTCTTCATAGGGGATATGCTGAAGCAAACATCCCCCACATCGTCCAAAATAGTGGCAAAGCGGGTCTACCCTCTTGGAGGAGAATTCAAGTATCTCATAGTCGTGAGCAACGAGTTTTTTCTTCTCTCTATGCCATCCTCTTATTTCAACCAAGTCCCCTGGAGAAGTAAACGGAACCAAAATGATCTTTTTCCCAACCCTTGCTTCTCCAAACCCTTCCTCGCTTAGTTTTGCTATCCTTGCCCTCATATTTCAATGTTTTTTAGGATGCATATAAAAAGATGCCGCTTAAATTTGGGAATTTTTTGATATCATGTTGTCACAATGCCAACTGACTGTAGGACAACCCTTATTAGGGATAAAGGAGTAATAATAACGGTGTTTTCGTGATGGTTGCTAGAAAAGATATTATATACAAACTCCTAGCGACCAAGAAAAAAGCTACTTCTCTGCAGAAATTGAGTGAAGAACTTGAAACCCCTATGCCCCACCTTTTGTACACCCTGAAACATTTAGAATCCGAAGGGCTTGTTGAAATATCTTTTGGAGAAAAAAAGGCTACAATAATGGTAAAAGCAAAAACTATTGATGATTACTTCTGATTTTTCTCTTGCTTTTTCCTATATTCAAACAGTTCTCCAACAGTCACAAGTGGGACTAACATGTAACCTTCTCTCGAGAGTGATTCTTTTGCACCTTCTTCCCTATCAACTACCACCATAATAGCAACAACCTTTGCACCCTCTTCCTCTATGGTTTTTGCAGCCCTTAGAACGCTATTTCCCGTTGTTGTGACATCTTCCACTAAAAGAACTCTATCTTCCGGTGTTACTACCCCTTCGATCTGTCTCCCTGTTCCGTAACTTTTTTTCTTTTTACGCACGATTAGAATAGGCTTTTCTGTCTCCAAGGCTAAAGAAACGGCTATAGGTACCGCCCCCAGTTCTGGCCCGGCTATTTTATTATACTCAAGACCCAACTCCTCCGCCTTTGACCTCATAAGGGAAGCAATAAGTCTCAATGCTTTCGGATTGGTTATCAGCTTTTTAATGTTTATGTAGTAGTCACTTTCTTTTCCAGAGCTTAAAATAAAGTGGCCAAACTCTATGACCTTTTCTTTGAAGATCATTTTGATAAGCTGATCTTTTTTCTTTGACATCTCCATGTAAACCCCTCCTTTTTTACTTGAATGTGCTAACAAAAAATTTATAAATCTTTGCCGAGTTAATTCGGTCGGGCTTTATGAGGTTCCAAGATGTGATTAGCATAAACGATTTTAGAAAAGAAGATATCGACTATGTTTTAAGGGTTGCAGAAAAACTTGAAGAAGAAGTTAAAAAAGAGGGAACTCTTGAATACGCAAGAGGGAAAGTTCTGGCGACTCTCTTCTTCGAGCCATCAACAAGAACAAGATTGAGCTTTGAAAGCGCAATGCACAGACTCGGTGGAGCGGTCATAGGGTTTGCTGAAGCATCGAGCACAAGCGTCAAAAAGGGAGAAAGCCTCATGGATACGGTAAGAACTGTGGAAAACTACGCTGATGTGATAGTTATAAGGCATCCAAGGGAAGGTGCAGCAAGACTGGCCGCTGAGGTTGCCAGAGTTCCAGTAATAAACGCTGGAGATGGAGCAAACCAGCACCCCACACAAACCTTGCTTGACCTTTATACGATCAACAAGGAGTTTGGAAAAATAGATGGCCTCAACATTGCCCTTCTTGGAGATCTTAAATACGGAAGAACCGTGCATAGCCTAGCAAAGGCTCTCTCTTATTACAATGTCAGGCTTTATTTTGTGGCTCCCAAAGGTTTAGAGATGCCAAGGCATATAGTTGAGGAAGTGTCAAACAAAGTCGAAATCGTAGAAACCAACAATCTAGAAGAGGTAATCCCTGAGATAGACGTGCTTTATGTAACGAGAATCCAAAAAGAGAGGTTCCCAGATCCTGCAGAATACAACAAAATCAAGGGATCATACAAAGTAGATTTAAAGACTCTAGAGAATGCCAAAGATACGTTAAAGGTCATGCATCCCCTGCCGAGGGTTGATGAAATAGCGTATGAAGTTGATAATACAAAGTATTCCGCGTACTTTAAGCAAGTATGGAGCGGAATTCCAGTCAGAATGGCACTTCTTGGCATTGTCTTGGGGGTGGTAGAATGAAGGAGCTAAAAGTCTCAGCAATTAACAAAGGAACTGTAATAGACCATATACCAGCTGGCAGAGGATTGAAAGTTCTTGAGATTCTCAATTTGTCCGAAGACAGTACAATACTTGTAGCCATAAACGTAAGAAGCAGAAAGCTTGGAAGAAAGGACATTATAAAAGTCGAAGGGAAGATACTGAACGAGGAAGAAGTCAACAAGATAGCCCTTATAGCTCCAACTGCCACGGTGAACATAATAGAAAACTGGGAAGTCACAGAGAAAAGAAAAGTCGAAATACCGGATGAGATAATTGGAATCATAGAATGTGCAAATCCCAATTGTATAACACACTATGAAAAAGTGAAGCCAAAGTTTAAGGTGGTTTCAAAGAAGCCGCTTAAGCTAAAGTGTCACTACTGTGAGAGGACAATGGAAGAAGACATCGTGCTGAAACACCTGCTGTGATGATCAAAATGATTATTAAAGGAGAGATACTCTCAAAGAGCTTTAAGGGAAGGGGATACATATTAATCAAGGATGGATTCATCAAGAGCGTCCAGCGAGAAAAACCAATGGGAAGCATTGATATTGACGCAGAGGATGGGCTTATTATTCCTGGTTTAATAGACATGCATGCTCATTTCCGAGAACCCGGATATGAGCATAGGGAGACAATAGAAAGCGGATCAAAGGCTGCCGCCCATGGAGGTGTCACAACCGTCGCCCTTATGCCAAACACAAATCCTGCCATGGATAACACTGAGACAATAAAATACGTAAAAGAAAAGGCAAGGGAAATTGGACTTGTAGATGTTCTCGCCGTTGGAGCCATTACAAAGGGCAGGAAGGGAAAAGAACTCACAAATTTCGAGAAGTTGGCAGAACATGTTGTGGGATTCAGTGACGATGGAACAACACCTCAAAACTTTAGGATATTTTTAGAAGCCGCTAGACATGCAAAAAATGTAAATAAGCCAATTTTAGATCACGCAGAGATAGAAGAGTTATCCGGGGGCAGCATGAGAGAAGGGAATTTCTCAAGGCTTTGCAACATAAGCGGGATTCCTGACATAGCTGAATCAATAGCCGTTGCAAGGGATGTGGAGGTAGCAAGATACACCAGAGCTCATATTCACATACAGCACCTTTCAACAAAAGCCTCTGTGGAAATTGTCAGAGAAGGGAAGAAAAGAGGAATCCCAGTATCAGCTGAAGTTACCCATCATCATCTCCTTTTTAAGGACGAAGACCTAAAAGATCGCTCTCCATTTAAAAAAGTTAACCCTCCTCTGCCAAGAGAGGAAGATCAGGAAGAACTCATAAAAGGGCTCCTTGATGGTACAATAGACATAATAGCCAGTGACCATGCCCCATACTCCCTTGAGGAAAAGAACGTGGACATTGAAAAAGCCCCCTTTGGGATAAGCGGTATTGAGACCCTGCTTTCTTCTTTGTTTTTAATAGCAAAAACACATGAGATTCCTCTCGAGATCCTTCTGGAAAAAGTCACCTACAATCCGGCAAAGCTGTTTAACCTTCCTCTAAAAGGGGACATAAGACCGGGATACGAAGCCAATATAGTTATCTTAGACCCAGACAAAGAATGGAGGGTCACAAAGAAAAGTTTATTCTCAAAAGGTAAGAACACTCCCTTCCTCGGGAAAAAACTTCCAGGAGTAGTTGAGATGACTATCAAAGGAGGCAAAATTATATACCGGAGGGATCAACTTGATTGAAGCAGAGCTTGTAGAAAAGAGGATAGCAAGAGATTATGGTTTCTTTAGATTTAAACTCCACGAGGAATTAGAAAAACCTGATGCAGGACAGTTTGTAATGCTAAAAGCCCTTGACGAGCCAATTCTCGCAAAGCCGTTCTCTATCTATTCCTACAAAAACAAGAAGCTCACCCTGTTTATAAAGCGTGTCGGGAGATTAACGGGAAAGGTATTTTCCAGCCCCATAGGAGAGGTGTTCTATATAAGAGGGCCTTATGGAGTGCCCTACATTGAAAAAATCAACAAAGAGAAAAAGTATATCCTGATCGGAGGAGGGAGCGGAATAGCCCCTTTGAATTTCTTTTCAGAACTTTATCCAGAGCTCGTTTACAAAAAACTCTATGGGTTCAGGGAGAAATACATAAGGGAGCTCTTCGAAAAGGAAGAGCAGTCAAACCTTGTAATAGAAGAGGAAAGTGGAAAGACTGTTGTAGACCTGCTGATGGATGTTTATTCAGAAGAGTTCGGAATTTTAGCATGCGGTCCAACTCCAATGTTAAAAAACCTCCCTTCAGGTTCATATGTCTCTCTTGAGGCTGTAATGGGGTGCGGGATAGGGACGTGCAAAAGTTGTGCTATAAAGACAAAAGAGGGCATTAAAATGGTTTGTAAAGACGGCCCACTCTTCAAGAAGGAGGAGGTACAATGGGAGTGGATTTAAGCGTCAAGAGATTGGGAATAAAGTTTAAAAATCCGCTAATACTTGCTTCAGGACCAGCGGGATTTGGTTTTGAGCTCCAGCAGTATCTGGACATCTCAAAGGTGGGTGCAATAACCTTGAAAACCATTACGTTAAATCCCAGAGAAGGAAATGCTCCTCCAAGGCTCGTTGATACTCATGGAGGGATAATAAATTCCATAGGGCTCCAAAATCCTGGGATTAAGGAATTCCTTGACACTATTGCTCCAAGACTTAAAGAGATTAAGACAATCAAAATTGGAAGCATTGCAGGATTTAGCATAGAGGAATGGAACATTCTAGGGGAAGAAATGGACAAAATAAAAGAAATAAAGGCAATTGAGCTTGATCTTTCATGCCCCAACGTAAAAGGAAAGAAAATTTGGGCCAAAGATGAGAAACTCACCCAAGAAGCGATAAAGGCTGTAAGGAAATCGACAAATAAGCCAATAATTGCTAAACTCGCCCCTGACGTTACCGATATAGTAAAAATAGCAAAGGAGGCAGTAGAGGCAGGGGCTGATGCTTTGAGCATTGGGAACACGATAGAGGCCATGAGAATAAACATCGAAACTGGATTACCCATTCTCAAACTCAAAACTGGCGGCTTGAGTGGTCCGGCAATAAAGCCCATTACCCTCGCAAGGGTCTTTAAGGTGACCGGAGCTTTAGATGTCCCAGTTATAGGCATTGGTGGGATTATGACCTGGGAAGATGCTTTAGAATATGCAATGGCCGGCGCATCGCTTATTGGAATAGGCACTGCCCTTATGATAAATCCTCAGTCTCCGCTTGAGATTTTAGAAGGCATCGAAAGCTTTCTCAGGCAAAAAAGAATTGAGAGATTTGAGGAGATAATTGGAATATCTCATAGGGGTGGATTCTGATGTTTATTAAGAAATACAGGAAAGCGAGGGATAAGAATATGTCAATTTTGGCAGTCGGCCTTGACACCGACATTGAAAAAATCAGGGGATTTAACAGCGTACTGGAGTTTAATGAGCATATTGTAAAAGAAACGGCTGACCTAGTATGTGGGTATAAAATAAATATTGCATTCTACGAGAAGCTCGGCTGGAAAGGATACAAGGAGCTTGAAGATACGATAGAACTCATAAAAAACGAAACGGATTTGCCAATAATCCTCGATGTCAAAAGAGGGGACATTGGGAATACTGCGAGGGCCTATGCTAGAGCGTATTTCGATAAACTCAAAGTGGATTCAGTAACCGTTAATCCCTATATGGGAAAAGACTCAATAATCCCGTTCTTGGAGAAAGGACATGCGTTTATTCTGCTTTTAACGAGTAATGAGTCGATTGGAGACGTTGAGCTTCACGTCTATCTAAAAGTTCTTGAGCTTGCAAGGGAGCTGGAAAAAAGATATCCAAAAAGGGTAGGCATAGTGGTGGGAGCAACAAGGGGAGAATATATAGGGAAAATTTCCAAAAAGAGCGGAAATCTTTCATGGCTAATTCCCGGCATTGGAACCCAAGGAGGAAGTCCAGAAATTCTCAGTGAATTGAAAGGAAAAGATGTCGTTGTTAATGTCTCAAGGGCAATTATATTTGCAGACAACGTGAGAAAAAAAGCAGAGGAGTTTAGAGAGCTGCTGGCAAGACAATATTTTGATTAGAGATATCCAAATTTTTTCAAAAGATGCATAATTCCCTCTGCAGCTCCTTCACCATAAGGCTTGTTTGTCACGTAATCGGCTTTCCTTTTAACAGTCTCCGGAGCTTGAGCCACTGCGATCCTATATCCAACGACCTCAAAAGCATCAAGATCGTTTTCACCATCTCCAATGTGGGCAACTTCCCTTGGAGTTATGCCCAAAATTTCACATGCCTTTTTTAGTCCTTCCCCCTTGTTTACATGAGGCTGCTTTACATGTATCCCATATCCGCTGTCAACTGCCACAAGATTTAAACCAAGTTCTCTTATAATCTCTCTAACATCCTCAACTGGAACCGTTCTTTTTAGCACAAGCCCTGCTCTTCTCTCGCCGAATTTCATCGTGTCGCTCATCTCTGCCTGAGGATAGCGTTTTTTGAGTTCACTCCACAAGATCATAGAATCCCCCATATCCCCAAGGAAAATCCTGTTGTTCCGCTTATCCCCTACAACACCTCCATCTTCAGCTATAAACGGACCACTCGTTCCTATTAAAATGCTCGCAGCATAAGCAAAGCATGCACTGTTTCCGGTAACTAACATTACAGAAAGTCCAAGTTCTTCCGCTTTTCTAATTGCTCCAAGAGCTTTTTCATGGAGTCTCCTATCGGGATATGTGATTGTACCATCGATATCTATGGATATTGCCCTAATTTTCATTTTTCCCACCTTAATGATCCTTCATAATTTCCCTCAAAAGAGTTGTGGCATAAACGCCTTTGGGTAGGAAAAATCGAAAGATAAGCCCCTCATCAAACGCCCTGTATCTGAACTTCTTGGGTTTTATTAGTAGTTCTCTTCTCCCACCAAGCTCCGCCAAAATTTTCAGGTGTTTCATTTTAAACTCTTCAAGTGTTATTCCTTCTTCTTCCAGCACTTCTCTCTCAATCCTGCCCATCTCCCCGTCAGCAAGTCGCGATGCAAATCCAAAGATCGGTCCTGTAATCATGGCCTCTCCCGTTTTAATCTTTTCATTCACAAATTCGAGACTTCTTTTGGTAACTTTGAATGTTTTGCTTCTTATAGGAAGGCCCTTTTTTACTTGGCATACAATATCTCCCGGAAGGGCTTCATTGAGAGGTAGGCCTTCTTCAATTCTCCTTGAGAGCACTTTGTTAAAGAGATAAGACTGATAGGAGTGGATGAATATCCTCACTATCGGTCGTGGGAGAACTGCAAAGGCTTTTTTCCAGCTTCTTGTCTCCTTATATCTGTAGAGCATGGCTCTCTCATATCTCAAAAAGTTGGGAAACTCCCCCAGGGCTTTTTCAACATCACCACTTTCCAAAAAGTTTTTCCTTGCTTCATCTCCCATCATATCACCTGTATATTCCCCTAAAAATTTAAACGCCGCTTCTTCGAACTTTCCCTTCAACAGAAGCTTTCCTACTTCATGGTTAATAACTCTCCTCTCTCCAAAACGCTGGTAGCCAAAATAATTTGGAAAGCCTCCTTTGAGTTTCAATTCAGCCAAGATTTCTTTAGTGCGCTCCAGAGCAGTCTCAGTATCAATATCTCTCACAATTATCTGGAAGTAGTTCCCAAGAAGCATGCCAAGTTTTAGTCTTTTTCCATATCCCACAAACTTCAATGAGATATCTTGGATCTTCAATGAGTCGAGACGTCTTTTTATTTCTTCCAAGTTTTCCGAGCAAATGCTAATATACTGGTAAGTAACCGCATGCCTATCTTTAGTACCTGCAAATCCAATGAATTTATAATCTATGGCAGCTCTCTTCGCTATTTCTTTTACAGCCGCCATTGTCTCCCAGTTTCGTTTTTTGAGGAGGTATATCAAGCACTTGTTCCCTTTAAAGATGCTCTTTGGAATTTTCTCCCTCACTATAAAATCCTCTGGATAAGTTTTAATTTTCCCTCCTATTCCAGGGAGTGAACTCAAATAATTGAACTGAGCAAAGAATTCTTTATAGTCCATTTTTATCACTCATAAGAGCTTTAAATTTCCAGTAACTTTATCCACGATCTCTTCCGGTGCGGGACCAATTGCAAGACACGTTATTGTTCCAGGTGGAATTTCCGTCAAGCCCGCGTCCCTTATCAATGCCGTTGGAAGACCAAGCTTCTCTGCCTGAGCTTTTAACTCAAAAAGTTCTCTTTCGCTCTCCACTTTTACGACAACTTTCTTCTGTCCTTCGTTGAACCACTCCTTAAACCATTCTGGCTTCTCTTTGTAAGCCTTGAAAGCCGCTGTAACTGCTCCATGGGCTACCTGAACCGCTAATTTCCCCTTACTGAGCTTTAAATCAGCCCTGATTACCATAACTTGCTTATACTTGAACATCCTCCATCCCAAGAATAACAAACAAAAAGAGTATATAAAGGTTTAAGAAAAAGGGACCTAAGATTGTGCTTCTTCAGTAGTTCTTTCCTCGGGTTTTAATACCTCTTCTTTCTTCGGCAGTCCTCCTGGTCTCCTCTTTCTCCTTCCAAGCTCTTTAAGGGCTTTCTCGTACTTTGATTTAAGATCCATATAGCCGTAAGCTAGGACTGCCGAAGCTATGAGGAATAAGACAGTTAGAAGTGGCCACCAATTGATACCTTTTTCGGGTGGTAGGTAAGAGACGCTTATGTTCTTGAGCTTCTCTGCAATCAGTTCTCTTGTTTTGTTGTCCAATTTTGCCAACGTTGAATTAACGTATTGTGGGAGCTCCTCTGGAGATGGATAAACCTTGACTTCTTTAATCTCCACTGCTGGTGGAAGAGAATTAACGATTACAAGGTTTCCAAAGTTCTCTTCATGCCAATTGCCAAGTGGGTCCTGATAAACTAACATTGCACTTATTATGGCGTTATCTGGCTTTAGAATTGCATACTCACTCTCTAACGTTTTGGTTTCTCCAGCCTTAACATCCCCCACAAAGAGCTCTGTCTCACCATCAAGGCTATCTGGAAGGAGCAATCTAATTGTAGCATTTTTTATGAATTCGTATTTCGCGTTTTTGCCCTCAGCAGAGAGCGTAAATTTAAGCTTAACGGTCTTCTCCTGAGTGTGAACGTATGTGCTCCAGGTTCCATTGAAAGCCTCTCC
>CAYNRW010000009.1:0-2542 GCA_964399725.1 uncultured Thermococci archaeon
TTCCTTTGAGATATTAGTATAAGGCTTCGTTTCCTTTTTCTCCCGTTCTTATCCTTATTGCTTCATAAACTGGCAGAATGAATATTTTGCCATCCCCAGGGATGCCTCGTCTTGCGTTCTGGAGTATTGTATTAACAACCTTTTCAACATCCTCATCCTTAACAACGATCTCAATCTTCATTTTCGGCATAAATTCATAAGGAGGAACCCCACCCTGCACACCTCTGCCTTTGACGGGATAGGTAGTCATAGGAACTATTCCTATTTGCTTCAAAGCTTTTTGAACTCTATCGAAGTCTTCTTCCCTAACAACAGCTTCAATTTTTCTCATTGAGTTCCACCAAATATAATAGGGTAGAAAAGAAGATAAACTTTTCTAATCAAAGATATCTCAAAGCTTTTTCAAGTCTCTTCTTTGGAATTCTTGTTTCTTTTGCCAGTTTTACCAAATCGGCATTTTTAAGATCTTCAACACTCCTAATTCCGGCTTTCTTCAGTTTTTCAACCGTTTTTGGCCCTATACCTTTTATGGCCAAAAGCTTCTCCTCAAATTCCTTCTCCTCTCTCATTGTTTCCTCAAGCTCAAGCTGTCGGTTGGCCTTGCTGGTTTCCCATCTCTCCTCTAAGTTCTGAGCACTTGCAACACTTATGCTTTCTCCTCTCTCTTCCGCTTCTGCCGGAACCTCGGGTGGTTCAATATACTCGGGGACACTTGGGGGCTCTTCACTCACATAAACATTGACGTCTATGGGGTGGAACGGATTATCCATTTCTTCCACTTCTTTCAAGAATTCCATTTCCTTGAATTCACCACTCTTGAAGTACTCCTCCAGAGCATTTGCCAAGCGATGGAAGTAGTTTGCGTGCTCAAGAAGCCTTTTCTTCCCGTACTCCTTTGCCTGGCCGGTTGTAACAAGGAATGGCCAGTCACTGCTTTCAATGAGGAGTAGCTCCCTTCCAAGTTGCTCTAAAACCCTATCTCCAAATTCATCTTCGTGCATATATTTGCTTGCAAGAGCAACCATTCTTCTCTCTGCAAGATGTATGTGCTCCCACATCCACTCTACTTCTGGATTCCACCAAGTATAATGAGTCCCGTACATCCCCCATGATCCCTCTGGGAGCTCTATCTCATATCTTTCTCCCTGATAATTCTCTAAGAACCTCGAGATTGTTGTAGTCTCTATGTTTTCTTCTGCCATTAGCTCCAGCACTTTCCCAAGCCATTTGACACCCTCAAACCACCAGTGGCCGAAGAGTTCCGTGTCATAAGGTGCCACAACTATTCCCTTTTCCCCGTGTTCTCTCTCGTATTCCTCTAAAAGGGATTTAACTAGACTTACAAAATGTCTTGCATGCTCTTCCACTCTTTCTAAAGCCTTCTCAGGAATGTATGGCTCTTTTTCCCCTAGGCTAACGGCCTTGGATGTAACCCTCCAGTATTGGCCGCCGCTTTCCTCTGCTTTTTTGTGGAATTCTCTATACCAGAAATCTCCAGGATAGCCTATGTCCGCACTCCATACTTGAAGACCTGTCTCCCTATTCCTAGCGAATACGGCTATGTCCGTTCCCTTTATGAAGTAGGGCCTTAGTGTGGACTTCTTAGTTTTCGCGGGGAGGATCTTTCCATAGCCAAAGCTTGCCGGGCCCTCATCTATCAAATGGCTTTCGACAAAGAAAAACTCCAGCCCATGCTTCTCCAGAAACTTCTCAATTCCTTTTCTCCACACAATTTCTCCACTACTTGGGCTTTGCCAAAGCCCCTCCGGTCTGTAGGCACACTCCGGGAGCCATATTCCTTTTGGTCTCCTTCCAAAATGTTTTTCATAGGTAAGGATCCCATTAACAATCTGCCCTTCAATTGCCTCATCCCTCTCCAAAAGAGGCAGGTACCCGTGGGTTGCGCCGGATGTTATTATCTCTATGTAACCCTCATCCTGGAGCCGTTTAAGAACTCCCAATATGTCGCCGTTTATGTTTTTCCAGTACTCATAAATTCCGGTGAAGTACTCAAGCATATAAGAGATCGCACGCTTGAGCTTCTCATCCTCATATTTCTCCAAGTCCTCGTGCATGGCCTTGAGCTTCCTCTTCATGTATTCCTCAAATCCCTTCTTTATGTAGTCATCCGCAAGCTGTTCGGCTAATATTGGGGTAATTCCCATTACCAGCTGAAATTTTACTCCTTTTTTCTTGAGTCTTTCAAACTCCATCAAAAGGGGTATGTAAGTCTCGGAGATAGCCTCAAAGACCCACTCCTCACCAAAAGGCCATTTACCATGCTTCCTTACATAGGGAATATGGGTGTGTAGCACGAATGTAAAATATCCTCTGGCCATAAAATACCACCTCTACGCTGTAATTCTGTAGAACTTTATTAACTTTTGAGTATTTAACGATTTCGGAATGGACATGCCTTTTATAGCCTAAAAATGGTTTATAATAATGAAATAATCTTAACTAAATTCTCCATCGCTTTTTCATTGCTGAATGAAATTTTAAAGAGCCCTTGAAAACAGAAAATGATTGAGCGGGGTCTGTC
>CAYNRW010000009.1:2642-5334 GCA_964399725.1 uncultured Thermococci archaeon
CAATATAATAATTTAAAAACTGTCAGGATAAGCATTTTTAGGTGAGAAACATGAAGCAAGAAATGAGCAGTGTCGACATTAAGTACATAGTGGAAGAGCTGAAGTCTCTAGAAGGTGCCAGAGTGGACAAAATATACCATGATGGGGATCAAATTAGGATAAAACTTCACGTAACTGGAGAAGGAAGAAAAGATCTAATTATTGAAGCGGGAAAGAGGATTCATCTCACCACATACATAAAGGAAGCTCCTCAACAGCCATCTTCCTTCACAATGTTGCTTAGAAAATACCTGAGCGGTTTGAGGCTTGAAAGCTTAGAACAGCACGACTTTGATAGAATAGTAAAGCTCAAAATAGGGGAATACACGCTAATAGCTGAACTTTTTAGGAAGGGCAACATTATCCTCATTGATAAAGATAACGTTATAATCTCTGCAATGAAGTATGAAGAGTTCAAAGACAGGGTAATAAAGCCCAAACACGAATACAAACTTCCTCCGGCGAGAGAAAATCCCATTGATATTTCCTGGGAGAGATTTAAAGAACTCATTTCTTCTCAAGAACTCGAGATAGTTAGGGCTCTAGCGAGAAACCTCAATATGGGTGGGTTATATGCAGAGGAAATTCTCCTAAGAGCTGGAATAGAAAAAACAAAAAAAGCCAATGAGCTGAGCGAAGAGGAACTCAGGAATATATTTGACAGAATGAAGGAAGTCTTTAACTCCCCAAAGAAACCAAACATAGTGTATAAAAGTGACATGCCCATAGACGTTCTTCCCATTGAGCTCAAATGGTATGAAGGTTATGAAAAAAAGTTCTTCGAAACTTTTAGCGAAGCCTTGGATGAATATTTTGGAAGAATTCTCATCGAGAGTGCAAAAATTGAGAGAACCAAGAAGCTTCAGGATAAGAAGAGAGGGCTGGAAATTACTCTTAAAAAACAGGAAGAAATGATAAAAGGCTTCGAAAAACAAATGCAAGAAAATCAAGAAATTGGTGACCTAATCTACGCTAACTTCACATTTGTGGAAAATCTCCTTAGGGAGCTTTCAAGGGCTGTTGAGAACCTTGGATGGGAAGAATTCAAGAAAAGAATAGAGGAAGGCAAAAAATTAGGCAATAAAATAGCCCGGATGATAAGAAACGTGGATCCAAAAGAAAAAGCGGTGACAATTGAGCTGGAAGGCAAAAAAGTTAAACTGTACCTCAACAAGAGCATAGGTGAAAACGCCGAGATTTACTACGAAAAGGCCAAAAAAGCCAAACATAAGCTTGAGGGAGCAAGGAAAGCTTATGAGGACACATTAAAGAAAATCCAGGAAATAGAAAAGCTCATAGAAGAGGAGGAGAAAAAAGAGCTTAGCGTGAGGAAGCTTGAAAAAAGAAAGAAGAAGTGGTTTGAAAAGTTTAGATGGTTCATAAGCAGCGAGGGACTTCTGGTAATAGGGGGAAAAGATGCTACCACAAACGAAATACTCGTAAAGAGGCATATGACCGGGAACGACCTTTACTGCCACGCGGATATCTATGGAGCTCCTCATGTAGTAATAAAAGATGGCAAGAAAGCTGGAGAAAAAACGATACTCGAAGCCTGTCAGTTTGCTGTTTCAATGTCACGAGCATGGAAAGATGGAATATACTCTGGCGATGCCTATTGGGCAGATCCAAGCCAAGTGACAAAAAAAGCTCCAAGCGGAGAGTATCTCGGCAAAGGAGCGTTCATGGTTTATGGAAAGAGGAATTGGATGCATGGATTACCTTTGAAGCTTGCCGTTGGAATAGTGGAATATGAAGGGGAAAGGCTCCCAATGTGCGGGCCGGTAGATGCTCTAAAAGCTCATACGAATAGGTATATCATCATTCGCCCTGGGAGAACGAAAAAGAGTGAACTCGCTAAAAAGATAGCAAAGATACTCGAAAAATGGGGGCATAAAGTGGAGCTTGATGATTTAATGCAGATTTTACCTCCAGGAAACGGCGAGATTGTGGAGGTGATTGAATGATAAATCTCTATGCAATAGCTCAGAGAGACCTTGCAAAGGATTTGCTCTTTGAGATTGATGATGAAGTGGTAACGTTCTCTGTAAAGGGGGTTATGATAGCAAAAACAAACTCAAAGGGCTACAACTTTTCTTTTATTGAAATCACGGACAATGAGTTCGTGCTGGCAGTTCAGATGAGAGGGTATGTGATTTACCTAGGCTTAGAGAGCGATGAAGTAATCGATGAAGATGCTTATCCGGAACTTGTGAGGGCATTGATAAATCACCTTCTGCCAGGCCTCCACACCCTTATTAGAGAGGCGGAGAAAAGCTATAATGGAAAAGCCGATTTGCTTTTAGACGACAATATGAGCCCAGAGATGAAGGAATTCTTTTATGAACTGCTCCTTAAACATAAGAGGGGATTAACAACACACGAACAGGTAGACATTGCGTAGCAAAGGTTTTAAAGAATTCTCATAAGGGAAGAACCATGAGAAAAACCAAGTATTACTCATATACAGTTGGAGAGCTCCCAAAGGGATGCAAACTATGTGTTCAGGGTGCAAAGTTGGTGCTCTTTACAACCGGAGCATGCCCTAGAGATTGTTTTTACTGCCCTCTAAGCCCCTGGAGAAGGGAAGACGTCAGCTACGCAAACGAAAGGCCCATAAAAAATCTTAATGACATAATAGAGGAGGCTAAAATCC
>CAYNRW010000009.1:5434-23042 GCA_964399725.1 uncultured Thermococci archaeon
TCGGCGAGAAGTTCCACATCCATCTTTACACTACCGGAGTTTTGGCTACAAAGGAGAACCTTGAAAAGCTTTATTCAGCGGGTTTAGATGAAATACGCTTCCACCCAGATATTTTTAATCCAAACTCAAAGCTTCTCCAAAAAGAGCTTGAGAACATAAAAGGGGCTTTTGATTTTGACTGGGATGTAGGTGGAGAAGTGCCAAGCGTTCCCGGAGAGGAAGAAAGGATCAAGTGGTTCGCTGAATTTTTGGATTCCTATGGGGCAAAGTTCCTCAACATAAATGAACTTGAGTTTAGTGAGACCAATTTAGATGCCCTCCTATCCAGGGGTTTCAAAACGGTGAGCAACGAGAGTTCAGCAATAGCTGGGAGCCTTGAGCTAGGCCTGAAGATTCTTGAGTGGGGAGAAGAAAACACGTCTTTGAATTACCACCTATGCACAGCCAAGCTGAAAGACGCTGTACAGCTGAGAAACAGACTCAAGAGGATGGCAAAGAACGTTGCTAAACCATACATGGAAATAACCGAAGAAGGAACCTTAAGATTCGGAATTGCAGAATATGAGGACTTAATGGAGCTCTATAGTTTACTTGTAAATGAAGCGGAAGTTCCGGAAGAATGGCTCTACATAAATATAGAAAAGAAAAGAATTGAAATGCCCATAGAAGTCGCAGAGGAGCTTGCTGATGCAATAGAAGGGAATGTGAAGTTCTACATAGTGGAGGAATATCCAACATGGGATAGAATAGAGGTGGAGAGGATGCCACTGCCTTAATCCTTGAGGATGAGTTTGGCAAGCGGCTTAGCTGGGAACTTATTTCCTTGCTTCTTCTTTAAGGATTCCATGAGCGAAAAAGAGTTAAAACTGACGATTCCTACCTTGTCCTGATGATTGCTTTTGGAACGAGAACCCCTGAAGAAGTTGAAGAGCTTAAAAAGGGAGCTGAAGGAGATCGAGGAATGGCTAAACTCTTGGACACCAGCGTGGTAATCGAGCTCTTTGGTGGAAACAGAAAGGTACTTGAGGAGCTTTACAAAGAGGGAGACAAAGAATATTATTTGCCAGTGATTGCTCTTTTTGAGCTTCAGTGTGGTCACCTGAAAGAACGGGAAGAGCTTATGCTTGAGATGATGCCCTATGTGGATTTTGACAGGAACTCTGCTAAAGTGGCCGGTGCAACTTTCAGGGACATGAAGAAAAAGGGAAAACGGCTACCACTGAAGGATCTTTTAATAGCTTCAACTGCGATAGCGATTTTGAAATGTTCAAAGAATACGGGCTGAAGGTAAAAATTCTGAAGAAATGAACTTTTGTATTTGTTTTTTGCTCTTTTACTTTGCCTTGTTTTCTATAACCAACCGGTCAGATAGTGACCATGAAATGTAAGAGATACACAAACAGGAGGCCATTTCATAGTTGGGAAAATCAAAAAAGAAATGTAGATCAAACTTTCTCAATCCCTATCTTTGCCTCCACTTCTGGCCACTCAACTACGTAGCCCTTTGGTTCTTCAAACTTAACTTCAACAGCTCTTGTTTCTCCCTTTATATAATCAAGCATCTCTTTGAGAAGCTCTCTGTTTTCCTCGGTTGTCTCAATGTAGACCACTATTCTGTCATTGACGTCCAAGTCGAGATGCTTTCTCATCTCCTGTATCCTTCTGACGAATTCCCTTGCAAGTCCCTCCATCATGAGTTCCCTTGTAAGTGTTTTGTCAACAAAGACCTTGCCGTGGTCAAATTCCTCTCCAACAAGGAAGTCCGGAAGTTCTTCCTCCACCAGTATGTGCTCCCTCTCGATTGTAAACTCCTTGCCCTCTATCTCCACCTTGAGCTTTCCTTGCATAAGTTTCTCGTAAAGCTCCCTGTCGTTCTGCTCCTCAATCCACTTTGCAATTAGCTTTGCATCTCCCTTGAAGTGCGGCCCAAGCTTGGCAAAGTTGGGTTTTACCCTTATTTCCCTCTCAACCCGGGCAATCTTTACTTCCTTCGCATTTAATTGGTCTCTGAGAAGGCGGTTGAGTTTCTCAACGGCTTTCTTTGTCATTTCATCCTCGGTCTCTATGAGTATCTGTCTAACTGGGTAACGGAGCTTTATCTTTGCTCTCTGTCTTGCCGCAGAACCGGCCTCTACTATTCTCCTCACTATCTCCATTTCCTTCTCGAGCTCTTTATCTATCCATGCCTCGTCTTTCTTGGGCCAGTCTTCGAGGTGGACGCTCTCCTTTCCGCTGAATGGTCTTATGAGATTTTGGTAGATCTCCTCGGTGATATAGGGCGTAAAGGGCGCCATTAATCTAAGCAGAACGTCAAATACCTTCCATAGCGTCCAGTAAGCGGCGAGCTTATCTGGGTCATCCTTTTCAACCCAGAGTCTTTTTCTTATAAGTCTTACATACCACCTGCTTAGATCTTCCATTACAAAGTACTCTATTGCTCTCGTTGCCCTTGTGAGGTAAAATGCCTCCATTCCCTCTTCTACAGCATCTATGAGGCTGTTTACTTTTGAAAGTATCCATTTGTCCTCTTTCCTAAATGGAAGCTCCCTTGGATTGAGCTTTGTTGGATCAAAGTTGTCCAAGCTCATGTAGGTTGAAGCCAGTATGTAGACGTTCCATAAGATGTTGAGCATTCTCTTAACCTGAGCAAGGCCTTTCCAGCTGAACCTTAAGTTTTCCCAAGGAGTCGTTGCCCAGAGCATGTAAAACCTAAACGGATCTCTTCCTTCTTTTTGAACCACTTCTTCCGGCCTTATTATGTTTCCAAGGCTCTTGCTCATTTTGTCGCCTTTTTCGTCCAATACATACCCGTGCATTGCCACTTTCTTGTATGGAACGGTGCCAAATGCAACAACGCTTGCAGCTTGTTGGGAGTAGAACCACTTTGTAACCTGATCTTCTCCCTCCACTATGAAATCCGCTGGCCAGAGTCTTTCGAATAGATCTTTTCTTCTCGGGTAGTCTAGGGAAGCCCAGCTCGCTATTCCACTGTCAAACCATACATCAAGGACGTCTTTGACCCTCTTCATGTCTCCTCCACACTTTGGACACTTCAGAACTACCGTATCAACCCAAGGCTTATGAAGGTCTACTTCATGGAAGTCTTTTTCTATTGGCTCCTTGCTCATCTCTTTAAGCTCTTCAAAGGAGCCCACTACATGGACGTTGCCACACTCCTCACATACCCATATTGGTAGGGGAATACCCCAGTATCTTTGTCTTGAGATGCACCAGTCTCCGCTGTTCATGACTCCGTTATCGTACCTTATCTTTACCCAATCTGGATACCATGTGACGTTCTTGTCGTTTTCCTCTATTATCTTCTCCTTAACTTTGCTTATCTTGAGGAACCACTGGTCCGTAGCCCTGAATATTAGGGGTGTCTTACAGCGCCAGCAGTGTGGGTACTTGTGCTCTATTGTGCCTGCTTTCACAAGAAGACCTTTCTGCTTTAGATACTCAATTATCTCTGGGTCGGCATCTTTAACAAATTTGCCTTTCCACTTGCCTTCTACGTATCTTCCCTCGTCATCAAGGGGAGAGTATATCGGCAGACCGTACTGCTTTCCTATCTCGAAGTCCTCTTCACCATGTCCCGGGGCTGTGTGGACTAATCCAGTACCCTCACCAAGGGTTACGTGCTCTCCAAGTATTACACGGTGAGCCCACTCATGTCTCTCTCTAAATTCCTTTTGTCTTGGATATTCGTCCAAAAACGGATGCACATACCTTAAACCTTCAAGCTCTTCTCCTCTTAATTCTTCCACTATCTCACCCTTAACGCGGACTTCATTAAGAACCTTATTGACCAATGCCTTGGCTATTACCCAGTACTCCTCTTTTCCATTAAAGAATACTCTCACTTTTGCATATTCATATTCGGGGTGAACAGTGACGGCTAGGTTTGCGGGAAGGGTCCATGGGGTGGTTGTCCAGATGAGGAGGTACTCGTTTTCCTTGCCTTCTACCGGAAACTTCACGTATATACTCGGATCTTCTCTTATTTTGTACTCTCCCCTAACCTCATGCTCAGCCAAAGCAGTCTCACATCTGGGACACCAGTGAAGAACTCTCTGGTTCTTCTCCAAAAGACCCTTCTCCCATGCCTTCTTTAAGGTAAACCAGGCTGACTCTATATACTCATTTTTGATTGTCATGTACGGATTATCCCAGTCCATCCAAACTCCGAGCATTTTAAACTGCTCTGTCATGATTTTGAGGTTGGTTAAAGCAAACTCCCTACACTTCTTTATGAAGTTTTCAACCCCAACTTTCTCTTCTATGTCCTTTTTGTACTTCAATCCTAAGGCTTGCTCAACTTTAACCTCTATCGGTAAGCCGTGCATGTCAAAGCCCGGCTGTCTCTTAACGTTGTAACCCTGCATGGTTCTGAACCTTATTACCATGTCCTTGATTATTTTGTTCCATGCAGTGCCCAAGTGTATGGCACCGCTTACATACGGTGGTCCATCAAGAAAATAATAGTCTGGTCCATTCTCTCGTGCTTTTTTCACCTTGTTGTAGATGTCGTTTTCTTTCCAGAACCTCTCTATTTTTTCTTCTAATGCCTGTGGGTTATATTCCCTCATCTCTGGCTCCTTTATCATCTCAAAAACCTCCTGAGGTTTGTAGAATAGTGTAGGTTAGCAGAATAGCCCAAGGAATCATGGGCAAAATGCAAAGCGAAGGATAAAACACTCCCCCCTCATGAGCATCGGGGTAAAATTGGGAATGCCCTTTATAAGGTTTTCTGCCAAGTTGGTTCGGTGGTGGCATGAGAATCGCGGTCGGCTCAACAAACCCAACGAAGGTTAAGGCCGTTGAGGCCGTGATGCGGAAGATTTACGGCGACGTTGATGTTTTTGGAGTTGAAGTTGATAGCGGAGTCCCAGACCAGCCGGTTGGCATGGAAGAGATAGTGCAGGGAGCGATTAACAGGGCAAAAATGGCCTTGGAGAAAACAAGCGCCGACCTAGGCGTGGGAATAGAGGCCGGAATATACTCATTCCCCCAAACGCTGACGGGCTACCTCGATATCCAGGTATGCGCAATAGCGAGCCCCGATGGGATAATAACTGTCGGCCATGGCCCGGGTTTCGAGTATCCCCCAATAGTCATTGAGAGAATCCTCAATGAAGGTGTCGAGGCGGGCATTGCGATGGGAGGGCTCGTGAACGACCTTGAGCTGAAGAAGAAAATCGGTGCGATAGGCGTCCTGAGCAAAGGTCTTCTAACAAGAAGCAAGCTGAACGAAATTGCCGTTTTGATGGCTATGATACCGAGACTGAACCAAGAGCTCTTCTTTGGGGAGAAATAACGGGGGAATATGCCCTCCCGACCGCCCTCTTCATCACATTTTGTGAGGGTGTAGGAGGAGAGGGCAATAGGGGTTAAGCTTTCTGGATTTTAAGTTTTCTCCTCAACATGCCTTTCTTCCTCGGGTTCGCCTTCTCTTCTGCTCTCGTTCTTTATAACCTGAATAACGTAATCTATGAACTTTCTGACCTCTTCTAAATCTTCTTCGGGTATATCTTGAATCTTCTTGTTCTTTGTTTTGTACGTGAGCAGTTTTAGAAGCGCCAATCTTCCAAGTGCTGTCTTTGTAGTTATTTCCCCTTCTTTCCACTCATGCCATATAGCATTTGCTATTCCGTAGAATTCTGGTATGCTGTCTAGTCCCGGATCACCAACGTCTATCACTTCTTTGCCGAGATATTTGTACCTCTTTTCTTTCTCCTCTTTTGTGAACTCTTTTGATTTTTCTTTAATGTATTGGTGCACCATTCACACCACCTCCAAAATACATTGTTATCAATGTTTATTAACTTTTTGTTTCTAAAACAGGGGGCAACTCTTATAAGTTCTAATAAGATACATATCTACACATTAATACAGTGGTGAAAACGATGGACGAACTCCTGTACCTTTTGGTTTCCTTTGGGATTATAATAGGGTTCATAAGGCTGAAGGTGAATATAGGAGTATCTATCTTTTTGGGTTCTCTTTTACTGGGAGTACTCTCTGGGTTAGGCCCAAAAGATCTCCTAATTTCCTTTTACCTTTCATCTACGGAGTGGTCGACCTTAAGGCTCATTCTAATTGTAGCCTCGATAATGGCTTTGACAGGCGTCTTCTCTCAAATCGGATACCTTAAAATGATGGAAAGAGCGGCAGAGGAGCTATTTCCAAACGAGAAGTATTCCTTAGCTGCGCTTCCAGCGTTAATAGGCTTAATGCCAATGCCCGCCGGAGCCTTAGTTTCAGCCCCCATGATAGAGACCGTAGCTGAGAAGCTTAACATTTCTCCCGAGAAAAAGACCATCATTAACTATTGGTTCAGGCATATATGGGAGCACTCCTGGCCTATGTATCAGGCAATAATAATCACCTCGGTCATTCTAAGCATATCGGTGAAAGAATTCAGCAGCAAGATGTTTCCCCTAACAGTATTTATGGCACTACTCGGGTATCTTTTCTTCCTTAGGCCGATAAAATCCCGGGAAGATGAAAAGGGAAATATAAAAGAAGGTCTAAAGCTGTTTCTTAAAAGCACGTATCCAATAATTGTAATCGTATTTATATCAATTGTTCTTGGATATGATATGGTTTATGGAGCATTTATCGGCTTTTTATCCGCATTGATACCCCATTTCAGGAAAATAAACAAAAAAGAGGTCTTAAAACATGCCCTACAGCCAAAAATAGTATTCCTCCTCCTTTCAGTTATGTATTTCAAAAAGCTTCTTGAGGTTACAGGAGCAGTTGAAGCCCTTCCAAAGGTCATCTTAGAGCTAAATCTCTCAATAATGGCTGTAATAATCCTGACCCCCTTCTTGGTTGGATTGATGACGGGCATAAGCTTCGCTTACGTAGGGATGACATTCCCACTATTGGCACCGTTTTTCACAGGTTTTGATAAGATTGCACTTGCTTACTTAAGCGGCTACATGGGGATGCTCTTCAGCCCAGTTCATCTATGTTTAATTTTCTCCGCCGAATATTACAAAGCAGATCTTGGAAAAGTTTACAAAACAATGCTAATTCCTGGATTTGTCCTCTTCATTCTGGGAGCTCTCTACATATCCTTCCTCTAGACACTACTCATGAAAAGATGTTTTTGATAGTCTAAGGAGTTAGGGATAGTGTAAAGGTTGTTATACAGTGAAAAGCCTAGATATCAATGGGGAAACACATGAACCACACAATGCTCCTCCTAGGACAAACCCTTAGTCTTTCGGCAAAAATAGCAGGGGCCCTATTTCTCGCCTATATTTACTGGAAGCACAGACGAAAGTCCCCCTTTATTGGTCTCTTTCGTAGACTGCTGCCGCTTCTTCACTATTCTTTGATATAACTGGAAATATGCCCGTTATTTCACTATCAAAATCCTTTTGGGCAATGTTCTTATTTTATGGCACACTTTTCCTGCTGGAGGAAAATTCTGGTAATTGATGAAGAGGCATGGGAAAAAAGAGAGCTCAAAATACTAAAAAGGGGTTCTCATTTGAGTCCAAAGGTTTATAACTTAATCCTTATTCAATTTCAAGAGGTGAGAGGATGGGGATTGATAACATAGTGGCTAAGCTGGCCGCAGTAGGGGCTGATTTAAGCACCAGAAACGCAATAAAGATGGCACTCTCTTTGATAAGCGAGGACGAGGAGCTTACTGACCAGATCTATGTGGAGATAAAGAATAAAGCGTACAAAGAGGACTTTGCAAAAGTTCCAGTTGAAAAGCGTGCTATTTTCATCCCTCAGTGTCTGAGGAATGTAAAAGAATGCCCAGCTGAATTTGGGGAGTATGGATGGAAATGCACAAAGTGTGGAAAATGTGTAATAGGTGATATAATCAAACATGGAGAAAAGCTCGGCTATAAACAGTTTTACATAGTTCCAGGAGGAAGTTTGGTAAAAAAGATACTAAAGGAGAAGGTTCCCAAAGGAGAAATAAAGGCTGCACTAGGAATAGCATGCTGGCCTGAGCTTGCCGAAGCTAATGAAAAACTCTCCACATTGAAAATCCCACTTCAGGCCGTGCCTCTATTAAGAGCAGGCTGCATAAATACCCTTGTTGACATAGAAAGGGTTAAGGCAGCCTTGGAAATTGGTCTTAAACAAGAAGGCAAAAGCCCAGCATTTTCCACCGACGTAAATCCCCAGCCAACTACCTAACGGTTTTCGTTTCTTATTTCATTCCAGATTGCACTCAAAATCAATAAAGCCCCCAGATAGCCCCTCAAGGTTAAAACTTCCCCAATAGTCAAAAACGCCGATATGTGCCCGAAAATGGGTTCAGCAGAGTATATAAGAGCTGCTTTGTGGGCTTTCGTTTCTTTCTGGTACTTTACTTGAAGGGTAAACGCAATCACGGTTGCAAAAACTCCAGTGTAGAGAATGCCAAGCCAAGGAGCTATCTCCACTGGCAGTGCAACTCCCTCAAAAGTCAAAGCATAAACTGTCGAAAATACAAAATTCCAAAATATTTGCCAGAAGGCAAGGCTAATATAATCCTTTTCTCCAAATTTCTGAACAAGAACTATCTGAAATGCAAAAGAAACTGCACAAAGGGTCGTCAACAAATCCCCGTAGTTAAAGCTCAAGCTAGCTCCCGAGATGAGGTATAAGCCAATTATTGCAACTCCTAGAGATAACGCATCCCGCTCCTTTACCTCATCGCCCAAGATAAAATAGGCTATGAAAGGCGTAAAAACAACGTACAGAGACGTTATGAAGGCGGAGTTAGATGCAGATGTATATTTTAATCCAACAATTTGGAATCCATGTCCAAAAAAGAGGGTTGCTCCTAAAATAAATCCCTCAAAGAATGTTTCCTTTGCTAAGGCTCTCCTCCTGAAAATAAGGAGCATAAAAAGGGAAGCTATTCCAAAACGATAAGCTAAAAATAGAATTGGGGGGATATAATCAAGGCTAACCTTCATCGCTGGGAATGTGAACCCCCATATGCCAGTAATTCCAAGGAGAATTGTCTCAGCGCGGTTCACGTTCATGATAGAATTTGCACCTTTATAAATCTTTAACCCAAATTTATACAAGTTTTTGTGTTTGAGAAACATCCAATAAGTGCAAAAATGATGCAGGCAACTAATCACATCTCTTTTTAGGAATAGCACAGAAAAAGCCCAACTCTGAACAGCCTTTGAGACAATAATCTGAACGCTATAATTTTCGTAATCATTATATACATGGAAGGTAATATCATTTTGGTGATAACATGGGTGAGGAAGAAGCTAATGGCGAGAGAATGTGGATTTTGATAACTCCTGAGAGGTGTAGCGGTTGTAGGTTATGTGAAGTTGCATGTTCTCTCGAGCACGAAGGAATCATATGGCCGGAAGCTTCGAGGATAAGGGTTTTTGAACTATTGCCTGGGATTAACGTTCCACACACCTGTGTTCAATGCCCCGACTATCCATGTGTAAACGCCTGTCCAACAAAAGCCCTAGGTGTGGACGAAAAAACAGGGGCAGTTCTTGTTGACGAAGCAAAGTGCATAGAATGTGGAGCTTGCATAACAGCTTGTCCCGGAGGTGTTCCGAGAATTCCGCTTGGCAAGGGGAGTGTGGTCATATGCGACCTTTGTAGGGGAGAACCAAAGTGTGTTGAGGTTTGCCATGAAGCTGGACACGATGCATTAAAGCTTGTCAAAGGAAACTATAGAGCTATCTTTAGAACGTTTGCCAAAGACCCGATAGAGAAGAGCTCTGACGTAGCGAAAAAGACCTTTGGAGAAGAGTTCTTAGGGTGAGTGAAATGTACGCATACACTGGAAAGCTTCTTGATGTGGATCTAACAAAGGAAAAGATCAAAGAAGTTAAGCTCGATGAGGAAATTCTAAAGAAGTTCTATGGAGGAAGAGGACTTGGAACTTACCTTCTCTGGAAGGAACTGGGAGAAAAGTGGGAAAGCGTTGACCCCCTTGGCAAGGAGAACCTTCTTTTAATACTAACCGGGCCGCTAACGGGATATTATCCGGGCATGAAGACCGCAGTTGTCTCTAAATCTCCAGAGAGCAACGGGGTTGTAGGGAGTGTTTTAAGTAGTGAAGTGGGATTAGAACTTAAAGCCTCTGGGTACGATGGGATGATAATCAGGGGAAAGGCCAAAACACCCGTCTATCTCTTCGTTTATAATGACACTGTGGAGATAAGAGACGCAACTAAATACTGGGGCATGGGTGGAGTTGAACTGCACAAAACCCTTCTAAAAGAGGTGCATGAGGAAATAATGAAAAAGGAGAGGCTGAAGGGAATCCCTAAAGAGCCCGCAATGATATATATTGGGAAGGGAGGAGAGAAGGGAGTTCGCTTTGCCGCGATAATGACAAAACTCATGCATGCCGCCGGTTATGGGGGCTATGGAGCAGTTATGGGGAGCAAGAACCTCAAAGCAATACTCGTAAAGGGAAACAAATCCCTACCAGATGTTTATGACAAAGAAAAAATGAAATTCCTTCTCAGAGAATTTTGGAAAGAGCTATTCTCCATGACAACCTTTAGAGAGTGGGGCACTGGAGCGGGGGGATACAGCGTAGGACACGATAGGTCAAGCGAGCCGATAAGGAACTGGCAGGAGGAGTATCACAATAACGAAGAAATAAGCGTGATTAATTTTGAAAACAAGGCTTGGATAAAGAAATATTGGGCAGATTATGGTTGCCCGGTAAACTGCATGAAAATTTCCTACCTAAGATACGGCCCATACAAAGGGGCTATCACAGACGCACCTGACTACGAGCTCCAAGCATACATGGGGACAAACCTTGGAATCTTTGACCCTGAAAAAATAGTTTACTTATCCTACCTTGTGGACGAGCTCGGATTGGACGGAATAAATGCCGGGAATACCTTAGGATTTGCGGCAGAGCTTTATCAAAGGGGAATTCTCACAAAGGAAGATATAGGCTTTGAGCTTAACTGGGGAGATGAAAAGGCATTTGCCAGACTTTTACACCTAATAGCTGAGAAAAAGGGAATAGGAAAAATACTGGCTGAAGGAACATACAGAGCTGCACTAAAGATCTCCGAGATGAAGGGAGTAGATGCTACCAAATATGCAGTCCATGTAAAGGGAATCGGTGTTGGGGCTCATGGAATAAGGAGCGAACTTGACTATACAAAGGACATAAGCTATGCCGTTTCAGTCCAAGGGGGAGACCACACCTCAATCGCAGCTCTCCCAGCAAAGAGCTATGAGGGAGAAATGGTGAATGCTTTCTATGACTCAGCTGTTGTGTGTATGTTTGTTACAAAACCAGGATTCGAGAGGATATTGGAGTTTGGAAACGCCCTGACGGGTTTTAACATAACTCCCGAAAGGTGGTTTAACGAAGCTGGCTTGAGGATAATCCACCTTCAGAGAATACTCCTACTCCTCGGCGGACCAGACGTGTACTGGGATCCGAGGAAAGACGATGACAACCCACCAAGATTCTATGAACCATTGCCAAGCGGACCAGTTAGAGGGAAGGCACCCAGCAAAGAGGAAATAAAATCAAAGGTGAAACAGTACTACGAGGAGATTGGCTACGACGAAAATGGAATTCCAAAAGAAGAAGTGCTGGAGAAGCTTGGGCTTGGGGAGGCAAAGAGGGAAGTCAAGAGAATCAAAAAGCGCCTAAATCTTTAACCTTTTCTTTCAAACTTTTGGTTTCGATGAGCTTTTTAAGGCTTTATCGTCAAAAATATAACGGTGATGTTATGGTTGAGTACAAAGATATGGTTATAAAAGTTGTGGGGGAAAGGCTCTCCCCAACAAAAATGAAGGTCAAAGCTGGAGATTTCGAGATAGTAATGGACAAGCTCGGTGGAGGAGCCCCAAGTCCAATAGACTACGTTCTTGCAGCTCTTGCAGGATGTATAAACATAGTCGGAACCCTTGTAGCTAAGGATATGGGAATAAATATTGAAGAGTTAAGCGTTGAAGTTGAAGGCGTCTTAAACCCAGGAAAACTCTACGGCCAAGGAACTCAAAGGGCAGGATATAAAGAGATCAGAGCTAAAATTAAAGTAAAGACAGATGCTGATGAGGAAACCCTTAAGAAGTGGCTTGAACAGGTTGAGGAGCGCTGTCCAGTTAGTGATAATTTGGCCAATCCAACCCCAACAAAGGTTGAATTTGAAAAGTGTTGAAAGTTTTTTAAACCTCTATCTTTACCCTTTTCTGGTGGAAATAATGTGGCGTGAAAAGCTTAAGCAAGGCTTTCTTGAAAACGACAAGCTCATGATCGAGCTTAGCGTAGGAGGAGAATGCGGAGAATGGTTCCCGAGTCTCGCTTTATATGATAAGGAGAGAGACATGTGGTATTATTTTGACAACGACATTCCTTCTGGAGCAACGGAAGAGGAAGCTTTGGAGAATGCAATTAAGTTCTTTGAAAAGCTAGTCATAGGCCTAGAAAAACCCAAAATAAAGATCTCACCCTTAAAAGAAGCTCCTGGAGAGATATACATAAAGCTAAAGGAGCTTCTGGATGAGCTCAAGAATGAAGATAAAGGTTAAGCTCATAGGGAACTCGCTCTAAAATACAGCGCAGAGATTAAGCTAGAAGTTAAGAAATAACCACCGCCGGGGATATCTCAGAATCTTGAAAATAAGCGATTCAGAGCACCATTTAATTTTGAATGAAAGGAAGATCTCAAAGGGCAGAGATGCCTTAAAGGTACTCCCAGTAGTTTATGGAGGTTAACCTTCTCCCAGTCCCACGTCTTCTCCAAAGGTAAGCGTCAGGTAGAGATCTATAACGCCTTTTTTGATATTCTCCAGAATTTTCTCCCCAAGTCTTTCTACCTCCTCCAGAGAAAGGTATCTTTCCTCCTCCAAAGCCTTTATTTTCCCGTTCTGCCTGTCAAATACAATCGTTCTTTCCCCAACTACAAGGGGAACATATCTTATTCTAATACCATAAAGCTCCTCTGCATAACCCGCTTTACGATTTATATCCTCCAGATATGGTTTCAGCTTTTCCATAAAACCACCGCAACTCTTAATACTTACTTCAACTTTAAACCTTTAGGGTGATGCAATGTACCAGAAGTTTGGATACCATTTTCATGCTTACCAGCCCGGTGATATCATCTATATTCACGATGGCTCTGGATGGGATCCTATAAAATATTCAGAACGATTAAGTCCAGTATCCCTAAAAATAAGAGACATAGAAGTGAAATCCAGAAACTGGACAAGAACCGTTATTAAGGCATATGAATACACCAGCGATGCTTTAGGATCTCTAAAACCCGGATGTGTGAGCGTCGACTTCGAGCCATTCACGCTTTACATGATCCTGAGGTACAAACCAAGGATATATGGGGAAATAATTGACTTGCTTATGAACAAAGTAGAACCTGTTCCTACAACGCCATTTCACCCAATAATGCCCCACCTCAGCACTTTTGAACAGGAAATTCTTGCAAGAATCTCTTTTGATTTTTACGAACCTTTCATCAAAGATAGGGAGGTTGTGGGCTACTGGCTCCCTGAAAACGTCATAACCAGAGAAACCGCCAAAATTGTTGCCGAATCCACGCAGAAGGAAATAGTATTTCTTTTGGACGAACGGCAATTTGTTGGTCTTCACTTTCCCCAAGCAAAGTTTTCCTGCAATACTTACAAATGCAACGACAAAATAGGATACATCTTTGGAAGGGATCACCAGCTGAGCGATGCCTTTGCATTCAACACCCTTGACGTTGATGGCCTCGTGAGGGCGGTTGTAGAGGGAAGAATAGACGTTTTCAAAGAGAACTCTGGGATTCCATATTTGGTTTACCTAGCGAGCGACCTTGAGGCTTTATTGAGCAACCCGCAGCAGTTGGATAAGTTCCTAAGCTGGGTCTCAAAACTTAAAGAGAGGGGAGTTGAGGCAGTAAATGCTGTAGAATTCATTAGAAAGAAGAAAAATGGAGAGTTCAAAAAGCTGGAAGGAGAATGCAGCGACCACTTTAGGATCAACATCAAAGACTATTCAAGCTGGAGCGATTATTATGATTTAAGCATCGATGGAAGGACGAGCGACATAAGATGGCTCGGCATGAGAAGGGAAGACAGCAGGGTAATTAACCGTGTTTACAAGGGGAAGAAAGTTTCACAGCTCTGGAAATACGCTTTTACAAAGCTGTTCAGAGAGCTTAATAGAAGTATACGCTTTGGTGTAATCGACCTAATCCACAAGTACCTTCCGGAGGCAAGTGTAGAAAATATAAAGGAATTTCTGGTGAGATACGCGAGGATATTCTTCAGGGAACACTACGAATACTTTGAAATGGATACAACGGTTGAGTACGTAATGGAACCTCTGAAAGATCTCGACCCAACGTTAGCCCTGAGACTGGGGAGGATATACTACATAATGCTTCTAGCAAACCATTCAGATCCTAGATTCTGGGAAAACATAGATACGAGGGTAACATTTGAAAACGTATCTGCAATCAGCAAGGCCTTGATAGAACTCATGAAGGTTTACATTGAAGAGGACATGCATGAGAGGGCCAACTACATCCTCCTCGAATACATGAAGCTCCTTGCCTTCCCTCAGCTTTACTATGACTACGAGCTTTTCAAGATGCCGGGGCTTGAGGGATGGGAGGCTAGTGAAAAAGCATGGTTTGAGAGCCTAAAGAGCGAGGTTCCGAACTGCGATTACAATGTAATAACAAGGGCAGCCCTTTATGTTGGAAACGAAGATCTTCCAGAGGATATAAGAAATGCCTTAGAAGTGCTCTACAACCTGAAAAAAGCAGTGGCAGATACCGGGCATATTCCGGGAGAGATGCACGGAAACTGGGAAAACAAGGAATGGTGCGAACATAGGGCTAAGGTCTAGTCCTTTATGTTCCATTTTTCTTTGCTGAGGAATAGGTAAGCCTCTTCCTCGAGTTCTGGAGGAACGAAGTTTAACAAAATCTCTACTTTCTTTATGGGCTCTCTTAGGTTTTTTCCGAGGGCAATCTGATTTTTAGCAAGAAGTTCTTCAATAACATCCACTATGCTTTCTTTGACAATCTTCTCGGAGTATAGCCTCTTTCCCCTAATCCATACTTTTTGATTCTTTGCATAGAAATCAAGCCCTCTCTCACCCAAGAATTCTGGACCGGGCTTTAGGAGTACCTTTGTTCTCTCCACTCTGTCAACCTCAAGCATAATGAAGGCCTTCTCAATATAACCCCAGTTTAAATCAAAAACCTCAAAGCCCTCTCTTCTCAGGCTTTTTTCAAATCCCTTCGCACTTCTCTCGAGCTGGGGAAGGAGGATATCATCTACAAGTTCAGGCTTTGGGAAGAGGAGGGTAACTAGGTTGGTGCCTTTTTTCCTGAGCAGAGCTTTATAGTTACCGGTCTTTGTCTTTGATGGAAAGAAAAACTCAATTCTCGGACTTTCCCGAAATTCCCTGGCTTTAAAATAAAACACTCCAAATTTCTCCCAGCTCAGAGCAGATGCAACGTTTCTTCTTGGATCAACGGGATCTATAACTATTAGGGGGCTCTCTCTTTCTCTCTCCACAGTTTTGTAAGCTATCTCCGGCTCTCTCTTCAGCCATCCCTCTAGGTCTAGTATCTTGCTCTTTCCCAAGAACTCAATGTTCTCAAGCAAGCTCATAAAGGATCCGTATTTTATTATCAAGAGCTCCGTTAAGTAACCGGAAAACCCTCTCACATAGACCTCACTACCGTATGCATTTATCCCTTTCAAGAATTTTTTTAGGAGCCTTACCTCGTCGTTTCTTCCGTTTATGTTTTTTATAACCCACTCGGTGTGGAGGAGGGATCTGTCCACTGCAGTCTTGACATCTTTCCAGCTTTTCACATTGTAGCAGGGCACGATATCAACTTCAAACCCCTTGTAAAGGGCTCTCACGTATGGATGCTCAGCGTAAGCTACCTCGTAATCACCAAGCCTCTCACCAATGCTCCTTCCAAGCTCTAGGCCAATCTTTTTTAGTTCCTTAAGCGGGACTTCAAGAGGGAATGCCAAAAAAAGATCAACATCGTGATCTCCAGAAAGGTAGGTGTCCTTCGCTATTGAGCCCACTAGGCGTGGAGTTGCAGTTGCATCTTTTTTCTCTATCTCCTCCTCTGCAATCTCAACTATTTCTCTTGTTACGGCATTAACTATGGCTCTTTCCCTTTCGGAGGGCTTTATCTTCTCCAAAACTTCCTTTAACAGCCTCATCAATGATTCACCTAATCCTCAAGCTCAAATCTCGCAAGGGTTTCATAGATGGGCCCTTTCGGTGTCAGGGTGCTTTTCTTAAGCTCTATTGCGTTAACCTCAAACTCACCAAACTCTTCGTTAGAAAGTTCCTTTAAAGCTAGCATAAGCTCCACCTTATCCTTCACAAACTTTACCCTTCCGATTGTGATGTGAGAAACAAAGTCTTTTTCCCGTTTAAACCCGAGTTTGAAAAGGGCATTGTCTATTTCCTTCGCTATCTTCTTTATTTCTTCATCGTTCTCTACTCCAGCCCAGATGACCCTTACGTAGTTGTAATTCGGAAACACTCCTATTCCCTTAACCCTCACACTGTGCTTCTTGTGCTTTTTAGCTACTATCTCAAGAAGTCGTTTGATCTCTTCCGCTTGCTCCTCCGTTATTTCTCCCAGAAATTTCAAAGTAAGGTGAAGATTCTCCGGCTCAACAAATTTGATTTTTGCTGATTTTGTTTTTTCGATTTTCTCCTGTGCTTCCACAAGCTTTTGCCTGACGTTATCGTTAATATCGATGGCTATAAACGCTCTCATTCTCTAACCACCACCGGGAATTCTTCCCATGGGAAGACTATCCACTTGTCAGTTCTGAAAACGTAAAAGTCTGGAATAACGGAGGTCCATGGCTTCATAGCAAGGCAAGCAACTTTGATGTCCTTTGCACCTTTTTTCTTTACTTCATCAATAACAACCTGGAGAGTCTTCCCCGTGTCACTGACATCATCCACTATAACAACTTTCTTCTCCTTTAAGTCTCCATGAAGCGGGATTGTTATCGTGGGCTTTTCTCCTCTCTCATCGATGCCTTTGTAGAACTTCACGTCAATTACCTTGAATTCCACGTCTCCCAAGATGTGGCTGAGCCTTACTCCCGGAATGAGCCCTCCCCTTGAGATTCCAACGATGACATCGGGTTTATATTCTCTTAAACTATCAGCCAGTGAGAAGATTGCCCTGTCAACCTGCCACCATGTTAAATAAACCTTGTCCATTCTCTCACCCTCTTTTTTTCAATTCTTTTGAAGTCTTATTGGAACTTGGGTTTTTAAACTCTAACCTTCTACTCTACCATGTACAACTTTCAATTCTCTTAGAGTCTTAGTTAGAACTTACCGAAAAGCAGGCTGAATTACTACAAAAATTGCTCTTTCAATTCTTTTAAAGTCTTATTGGAACCTAGTTCATTTACTGACAAAATAAAGAATGCTATCAGTCTTTCAATTCTTTTAAAGTCTTATTGGAACGATACAACACAAGCAGAAGCAGAGCTTATTCGCTTAACTTTCAATTCTTTTAAAGTCTTATTGGAACTGGTTATGATGCTTGGAGGTGTTGGAATGAAGATAGAACTTTCAATTCTTTTAAAGTCTTATTGGAACACATTA
>CAYNRW010000010.1:0-22712 GCA_964399725.1 uncultured Thermococci archaeon
CAGGAAAAGCTGTTGCTGGTGGTGCAGTTGGTACAGTCATAAGATGGGGTGTGGCTAGAGGTTTGTTCTCAAATGAAGCGGGTCTTGGAACTGCTACGCTTGCTCACGCTGCAGCAAGGACAGACCACCCATCAAGACAGGCTCACGTAGCAATGCTTGGTCCATTCATTGACACGCTCATCATTTGTTCCCTCACAGGTATCTCAATTGTAGCAACGGGGGCTTGGGAAACCGGAAAGACGAGCACTCCTCTAACACAGGAGGCATTCGCTAGGGCATTTGGTCACATGGGTGAGGTTATGGTGGTTATAGGCGTTATATTCTTCGCCTATTCTACGGTGCTCGCATGGTCATTCTACGGTAGACAGAACGTCATGTACCTTGCAAAGTGGATCGAGGGCGACCCAGAAAAGTTCGCGAAGCTGTATCCAAGACTTCACTTGATCTACAACCTCCTCTTTGTAGTGTTCATCTTCATAGGTGCCACAACAGCCCTTGAAAACGTATGGACGTTCTCAGACATGATGAACGGACTTATGGCAATACCAAACCTCGTTGGACTCCTGCTCTTAGCAACGGTTATCAAGAGGTACACCGACGAGTTTGTCTCCGCGAATCCATGATTTCTCTTCATTTTTCTTTTCAGCTTTTTATCGTTTTATGAGGTGATTTAAATGGAGTATCCAAAGTTAGTTGTTGCTCCTCCAGGACCAAAAGCCAAGGAGCTTGTGGAAAGAGAAAAAAGGGTGATTTCTCAGGGTTTAGGGGTTAAACTCTTTCCCGTTGTGCCCGAGAGAGGTTATGGGGCTTTGATAGAGGATGTAGATGGCAATGTTTTTATAGATTTCCTTGCCGGAGCCGCTGCAGCTTCAACAGGTTATGCTCATCCCAAGTTAGTTAAAGAGGTGCAGGAGCAAGTTGCAAAAATACAACACTCGATGATCGGCTACACTTACAGCAAAAGGGCGATAGAAGTTGCGGAAATTTTAGCTGAGAAAGCCCCAATAGAGAACCCAAAAGTCCTCTTTGGATTAAGTGGGAGCGATTCCATCGATCTGCTCATGAAAGTTGCTCGCTTTGCAACAAGAAAACCCTGGATAGTTGCCTTTATTGGGGCATATCACGGACAAACTTATGGGGCAACATCTGTTGCTGCTTTCCAAAGCTCACAAAAGAGAGGCTTCTCCCCGTTAGTTCCAAATGTAGTCTGGATCCCATATCCAAACCCCTATAGAAACCCATGGAGAATAGACGGGTATGAAGAGCCTGATGAGCTAATAAATGCCTTCTTGGACTATCTCGAGAATTACGTTTTTGCCCATGTTGTACCCCCAGATGAAGTGGGTATCCTCCTAGCTGAGCCTATCCAAGGAGACGCGGGAATAGTAGTTCCACCGGATAACTTCTTTAAAGAGCTCAAAAAAGTGCTTGATGAGTACGGGATTCTTTTGGCAATGGATGAAGTGCAGACAGGAATTGGAAGGACTGGAAGGTGGTTTGCAAGCGAGCACTTTAAAGTTGAGCCCGATTTTATTTCCTTTGGAAAAGGCGTGGCTAGTGGAATGGGGCTTAGTGGAGTAATTGGAAAAGCTGATCTCATGGAAATGACAAGCGGTTCTGCGCTACTAACTCCAGCGGCTAATCCAGTTATTTCAGCAGCTGCATATGCGACCCTTAAGATAATAGAAGAGGAAAACCTCCTTGAGAACGCTCTGAAGGTCGGAAATTTCATAAAGAAACGCCTACTCGAGATGAAAGAGAGCTACGATGTCATTGGAGATGTTAGGGGCAAGGGCCTAATGATAGGTGCAGAAATAGTGAAGCCCAATACCAAGATTCCTGATCCGGATTTGACCGGGAAGATATGCTGGAGGGCATTTGAACTCGGCTTGATTTTGCCAAGCTACGGCATGTTTGGAAACGTCATAAGAATAACACCGCCGCTTGTAATAACGAAAGAGATTGCCGAGAAAGGACTGGAGATTATGGAGCAAGCCCTAAAAGATGCCCTCGCCGGAAAGGTTAAGCACAAAACCGTTACGTGGCATTAATCATTTTCTTTTTAACACCTTTTGTTTGAAACACCACCATTTATAAACCCCCTCGTTTAGACTTTTTCTGGTGAAGAGTATGCATGAATGGGCGCTTGCTGATGGTATAGTCAGGACTGCAATTGAATTTGCAAGACAACATGGAAAGGAAAAAGTTTTGGGCATGAGGATTGTTCTCGGAGAACTACAGGATGTTAATCAGGAGATTCTTGAGTTTGCCATCAACGAAATAAAGAAAGGGACAATCGCAGAAGAGGCAGGGATTGAATTTGTGATTGAGGAAGCGGAATTCAAGTGTAGAAACTGTGGAAACGGATGGAAGCTTAAAGACATCAAGGAAGGTTTTGACGAGAGAATAAAGGAAGACATACACTTTATTCCCGAGGTGGTTCATGCTTTCCTTACCTGTCCAAAATGCGGAAGCAGGGACTTTGAGATTACAAAAGGAAGAGGAGTTTACCTAGCTGCAATAAAAGTTGAGGGTGATGAAGAGTGATTGACCCAAGGATAAAGGCAGTCGAAGCCAGACTCGAAAAGGTTAAGAGAATTATCCCGGTAGTGAGCGGCAAAGGAGGAGTAGGGAAATCAATGATTTCTACAACTCTGGCACTTGTTCTTGCAAGGAAGGGATATAAAGTGGGACTTCTAGACCTTGACTTCCACGGGGCAAGTGATCATGTTATACTGGGCTTTGAGCCCAGGGAATTTCCCGAAGAAGATAAGGGGGTTGTCCCTCCAAGAGTACATGGAATTAAGTTCATGAGCATCGTATACTACTCCGAGGATAAGCCCACCCCATTAAGAGGAATGGAAATAAGCGACGCTTTAATAGAGCTTTTGGCCATAACAAGGTGGGACGAGCTTGATTTCCTCGTAATTGATATGCCTCCGGGAATGGGAGATCAATTTTTGGACGTTTTGAGGTTCTTCAAGAGAGGCGAGTTTCTCGTCGTGGCAACGCCTTCAAAACTTGCCGTTAATGTGATTAAAAAACTCCTGGAGCTTCTAAAGGAGCAGAATCTTAAAATAATTGGCATAGTGGAGAACATGAAGCTCAATGAAGAGAAGGAGATAGAGAGCCTTGCCAGAGAATTCAATGTCCCATATTTGATCGGCATTCCTCTCTACAGAGAGCTCGATGATAAAATAGGGAATGTGGAAGAGCTCTTAAATAGCGAATTCACAAAGAAAATTAAGAAAATCGCAGATTATCTTTAATTTTAATTTTTGGTGATAGAAATGGGGCTTGAAGAGTTCTTTAAAGGAGCAAAAAAAGTTGTAGTGTGCGGCATCGGAAATGACGTTAGAGGAGACGATGCTTTTGGAGTTTACGTTGTAGGAATGTTGAAAGAAAAAGTCTCAAACCCAAAGGTGGTGTTTTTAAACTGTGGTGAAATGCCAGAAAGCTATGCTGGCAAGATAATAAGGGAAAATCCATCCCATGTGGTCTTTGTAGATGCGGTGCACTTTGAAGGAAAGCCAGGTGAGATAGTTTTGGCTGATCCCGAGGGAACGCTTGGAGAGGCTTTTTCAACTCACAAGATGCCTCTAAAGCTTTTGGTTAGTTATCTAAAGCAGAACGTAAATGCCAAGTTCATTCTAATAGGAGCTCAGCCAAAGCAAACTGGGCTTTTTGTTGAGATGAGCAAAGAGCTTAAGGAGAGCGCAGAAAGGCTCGTTAGCACCTTAGAAAGAATTTTGGCAGAGATTTGAAAGTTTGGTACAATAGGGAGTTTCCCCTTTAATTCCTGCTTTTTGTCGCTAAGTTGTTCAAACGAATGGCTCAGTAACGGGTCCAGTTCATCATATTCAGCCGGGGAGACCTTGGGATCATCATTGCCACGTTACTTTGGATTTAGGACTTTCTGGAAATTTGAAAAGCTCTGCTTTAAAAACCTTTGTAGAGGACTTACCTAAGAGTGTCTAAAGCGAACAATGCACCTTTGTCAATTTTTGAAACTAACGACCAAGAACCTTGAGAAAGATTTTTATTTGACAAGAATTGTTTTCTGGCGGGCCCGCCGGGATTCGAACCCGGGACCTCCGGCTTAGAAGGCCGGCGCCCTATCCTGCTAGGCTACGGGCCCTCGGAGTTTATTGGGCCTAATTCCATTTATAAACCTTACGGTTTTTGAAATTTAAAAGTAGAAGAGGGCTTTTATGGATAAATTCTTGAGGGTGTTCTCGGGAATAGCGTAGCCCACCTGATGTGGTCGAGCTTCAGCAACCATGTAACAAGCCTCTCCAATCCAAGCCCAAATCCACTGTGTGGAACGCTTCCGTATTTTCTAAGGTCGAGATACCACTCATAGTTCTTTGGATCCATGCCTTCTTCGAGTATTCTTTGTAGGAGTTTTTCATAGTTGTCTTCTCTCTGGCTTCCACCTATGATTTCGCCGTATCCCTCGGGAGCGAGCATGTCCGCTGCCAAAACTTTTCTCGGGTCTTCAGGGTCTTCTTTCATATAAAATGCCTTAATGTGCTTAGGATATCCATAGACAAAGAATGGCCTGTCGAATTCTTCTGTTAAAACTCTTTCTTCATCAGCTCCCATGTCCTCTCCCCACTCAATCTTGACTCCCTTGCTCTGAAGAATATCTATTGCCTCATCGTAGCTTATCCTTGGGAATGGTGGCTCTGTGTTCTTGAGCGTTGTCATGTCTTTCCTAAACCTTTCAATTTCCTTTCTTCTAAGCTCAAGGGTTCGCTGCACCATATAGCTAACCAGTTCTTCCTCAACCTTCATTATGTCCCATAGATCCATCCATGCTGCCTCGAGTTCAAGGTGCCAGTATTCGGTAAGGTGCCTTCTTGTTCTACTCTTTTCAGCCCTAAAGCTTGGCGTTAGGCTCCAAACTTTTTCAAGACCAAAGATGGCTGCCTCAAGATAAAGCTGGGCCGATTGACTAAGGTAGGCTTCTCTATCAAAGTACTTGAGCCTAAATAATGTGGAGCCTCCCTCTACTGCACCGGTGACTAAAATTGGAGGAAATACCTCATACCACCCATCTTGGAGAAGCCATTCTCTCGCTGCCTGCATTAAGGCGCCCTTAACTTTCATAACATCTGCAACTTTTGGCGAGTGGAGATGGAGATGTCTAACATCAAGCAAGAACTCGTCGCTTGCATCTTTTGTTATTGGGAAAAACTCAACATTCTGGACGATTTCTATCTTATCTGCCTGAACTTCTACTCCGGTTGGAGCCCTTGAGTCAACCTTAACGGTTCCTTCAATTATTACACTTGATTCTATTCCAACCTGCTTTGCTTTTGTGTAGGCTTCTTCGCTAAGTTCTTTTGTGAAAACCGTTTGTATTATGCCGCTTGAGTCCCTAAGGACTATGAAAACCTTTTTACCGACCTCTCTCTTTCTATAAACCCACCCAGCAAGTCTTATCCTTTCTCCTTCCATTTTAGGCTTTACATCTGCACAATAAACCTTCTCAATCATCATAAAACACCTCCAATCTTGCTTGAATTTTTAACCTTGGCTTTATTAACCTATCCCAGAAGAGTCAATTATTCCAGAGAAACTTTGCAAGGAACCTTTCCCCTCTAACTTCAAATACCACAGGCATGGTTATCACACCCCTAAACTGCAGATGGATATTTAAATCCTTCGCCCTTTTGTTTGCCATTTTGCCATAGGGTTTAAATAGCTCAAGCATCATAAAGTTAATCCCCTTAGGAGGTGACAACGGTGAAGGCAATCATAGCCGATTATGCCCTTGATGTGAGAGGAGTTAAGAGGGATATTGCTGTTCTTATAGAAAAGGATAAGATAGCTGGGGTCGTTCCCCGTGAAAGTCTGAAGAACTTTGATGTAGATGAGACCTTCGGGGGAAAGGACTATCTTCTCATACCCGGGCTTATCAACGCTCACACTCATGTTGCAATGAACAAATTTAGGGGAATTGGAGATGATATGCCCCTAGATAAGTGGCTTAATGAAGTAATATGGCCAATGGAGAAAGAATGGAGCAATGAAGAAATCTACATGTGGGCTCTAATAGGAATTGCCGAGGCAGTATCAAACGGCTCAACTGTAATAAACGATCACTACTTCTTTGCATGGAAAATAGCAGAAGCAGCAGAAAAGTTGGGTGTTAGGGCCTTTATTGGGCAGACAATGATGGACCTTGTTGAAATGCCCATAGCAGAGCCCGAGATGGGATTCAGATTCTTTAAAAGATGGAAAAAGAGCCCCCTCGTAAAACCCACCTTAGCTCCACATGCAACCGATACAGTTTCAAGGGATCTACTGATGGAAGTCAAAGAAATTGCGGAGAGGGGCAATGCATTAGTTCATATGCACATCTCTCAAAGCAAAGAAGAAGTTCTTCGAGTCAAAAAGAGAGAAAAAATGCTCCCAGTTAAATACCTAGATGACTTGGGAATGTTAAAGGAATATTTTATAGGAGTTCACGGTGTGTATTTCTCAAAAGATGAGGTCAAGACTTATGCAAAGAGCGATGCAACTCTGGTTCACTGTCCTACTAGCTTGGCAAAGCTTGAGGGGGAAGTAGCTCCAATAATAGACCTCTGGGAGCTCGGAGGGAAAATAGCCCTTGGAAATGACTGCGCAGTCTCTAACAATTCCCTTGACATGATTCTTGAAATGAAGTTTGCAGCAATACTCAACAAGGTAAAGCAAAGAAATCCCACAAAGCCGACTGCAAAGGAGGTATTTTACTGGGCAACCATTGGAGGGGCTGAGGCATTGGGAATAAAAGCTGGCCTCATAAAAGAAGGTTATCTAGCGGATCTTGTTCTTATAAACACAAAGAAGCTCCATTTTATGCCATGTGAAAATATATTATCACATATTGTCTATTCGGCAAGAGGAAGCGATGTAGAAAAGGTTTTTGTTGGAGGAGAGCTAATCTACGACAGCGGGAGGTTTTTAAAAACCGATGAAATTGAGAAGTTGCTTAACGATTAGAGAAGCTTATCTAGAAAGATATTGACGTAGGCTATTACATGAGACGTTAAATAGCTCCTTTTTCCTACACTGACTTTTTCCACTATCCCCTCGAGGAATTTTTCATCTTCCTTGGTTAATCCCTCATGGTCTCCTAGGATAAAGGCTACGTTACCTTTGAAGTTTGTCTTTTCGATTGGTTTTCCATTTTCGTGGAGATAGTAAAGAGCTGAGTTTTTGAGGGTTCTCCTTACAACATCTTCAAATCTTAAGTTGCTCACATAAATGCCTGGAAGAACAGGGTGTTCTTTTGCAGGATCTTTTACGCTTTCTCCAACTCTTAGGGCTTTTACTATTATTTTAGCCAAACTCATTTCGTCTGGGTTTATTGTCTTTGGCTTGATCTCGCTTCCTTCAAACCTGATGGTCTTTGGTGGATCGGGGGGACCGTTAAGGTTAACCCACACTCTAACGTCCTTCCTAAACCCACGGGAAAGAAGAAATGCTGAGTTCAGAGCTCTGCATAATAGATCAATCCTCCCGCTTGTTCCAGGAAGATCTTTAAGGCTAAAATCAGCCCTTGTGTGAGCTTTATTGGCCTTTATTATGAATGTCCTCACAAGACACACCTGAATGCAAGAAGAAAAGAAGGGTTAAAAAGTTTCACTCCAGGGCTTGGAGAAGCTTCTCGAGGAACATCTTCTCCGGATAGGCTCCCTCGAATGAAACCTTGTCTTCACCGTCTACTCTTATAACGACTTTTGGAACTGCCATGACGCCGTACTGATCAGCCCACTCGGGGAATTCTATTGCCTCGATCATCCCTCCAAGAATCTTGCCTTTCCCTGCCAATGCATTCTCAATTGCAAATTTATGAGCCATTCTAACGGCCATTGGACAATAGGGGCATGTTGGGGTAACAAAGACATATATCTCGACGTCCTTTTCAATGCTCCTTATTGCCTCTTTAGTATCCTTTTCAAGATCAGTCTCGCCTCTTGAGACATCAACAATATCCTCTAAGAATGATCCAAATTCATGGCCCGCTGGAAGACCAAAGTACCTAACCCCAAGGTCTTTTCCGTCTTGGGTTATTACGGTAGCTGGAGCCCTATCAATTCTATACTTCTCAGCAAGCTCCTTTTCGTTGTCAAAGTCATGCACCTCATAGCTTATAAGGTTACTTAGCTTGCCAATCTCTTCAACAAGCTGTTTTAGCTGATCACAGTACTGACAGTGTTCTTTTCCTGTGAAGACGATAATCTTAACCGGATTAATGAGCTTTGAAAAGAACTCCTCCTTAATTATCTTCTTGTCTCCATCACTAATAAGCGCCATCCCTATGCACCTCCAATCAGTTTCAAACTAAAGCTTTTTAACCTTTGGATGCAACATCTCTACGGAAACTTTACAAATTTAGAGTTTTCAACCAAAGGTTAGGATGACGGTATATAAACTTTACGATACAGATTTGGGTAGGTGAGCAACATGTCTGAACCGGATATATTTTACATCTTGGGGAACAAGGTAAGGAGAGACTTACTCAGCCACTTGACATGTACCGAGTGCTACTTTAGCCTGCTCAGCAGCAAGGTTAACGTTTCCTCAACTGCCGTTTCAAAACACCTAAAGATAATGGAGAGAGAGGGAGTGTTGAAATCTTATGAAAAAGGAGAAGGGTTTATTGGACCCACACGAAAATATTACTCCATAGCCGTTTCAAAAACGTTTCTTGTAACCGTTACACCTAACATATTTTGGTATAAGAGCCTGGAGTTGGATTCTCCGGAAAGGTTTGAAAGGTTTGAACTCAGACTTAATAACCTTGATAAGTCTCCAAAGAGCTTGCATTCTATGGTAAAGGCTTTTATAGATGCAAATAAAAAGCTCGATCAGGTAATAGAGGTCTTAAAAACTATTGAGAGCTACAGAAACAAGCTCATGAAGAGCATCAAGGAGAGGTATTTGAAGGAAATTGGTGACATGACCCAGCTCGCCATACTTCATTACCTGCTTCTCTATAAGAAAGCGACAGTAGAGGAATTGAGTGACGTTCTAAATCTTAAAGAGAGAGAAATCAAAGAAAAGGCTGAGGAGCTCTCAAGGGTAATACCGTTAAGCATAAAAGAGAATCTCATAGAAATCGATGAGGAAGGGCTTGGAAGAAAAGAAGCAAAGTGAGGGAGATCGACATGGCGGAAAGAATCAGAATCCTCGTGAACGAAGATAGATGCTATCTTTGCGGTGGCTGCGCAGGTGTTTGCCCCACCCTTGCAATAAGAGTCTCATCTTCAAAATGGGAGTTCTTCCAAGATAGGTGCATTTCCTGCAAGACATGTATAAACGCATGCCCGGTGGGAGCTTTAAGGGCTGAGCCTCTGGAGGGAGAACCATGAAATACGACGTTGTCGTTGTCGGGGCTGGAATTGCGGGCCCAATAGTTGCTAGAAACGTTGCCAGAGAAGGATATTCGGTTCTTCTTATAGACAAAAAGCCTGCCATAGGCACTCCAAAGCAGTGTGCTGAAGGAATTAACATAAACGTCTTCAAGAAGTACGATATCCCGTATGACAGGAGATTTATAAACCGCGAAATTTATGGTGCAAAGCTGTATTCTCCCAGCGGTTACGAGCTTGAGATGAGGTACAAAGATGTAAGTGGTGTTATTTTAGAAAGAAAGGTATTCGATAAAATGCTGGCTTTTTATGCCGCAAGGGCTGGAGCAGATGTGCTCGCTAGGACTGAAGCCCTCGACGTTATTAGAGAGAATGGCGTCATAAAGGGTATAAAAGCAAAGCACGAAGGAAAACCCCTCGAGATATATGCAGATGTTATTGTAGCGGCAGATGGTGTTGAAAGCACCATAGCAAGAAAAGCGGGGATTAACACATATGCCCCTCCACACGAGTTTGATTCATCTTATGAATATGAAATGCTCATTGAAGGCTTTGATCCAGACTTAATTCACCTCTGGTTTGGCAATGAGATAGCACCAAGAGGATACGTATGGGTCTTCCCAAAAGATGAGGACAGAGCCAACGTCGGCATAGGCATAAACTCTGACAATCCAAAAACCGCTAAGTACTACCTCGACAAGTGGCTCAAAGAGAAGGGTATTCCAGCAAAGAAGCTCCTTGAGATAAATGTAGGTGTTGTTCCCGTAGGGGGCTTTGTTAAAGAGCTCGCCAAAGAGAACGTGGTCGTTGTGGGGGATGCAGCCAGACAAGTGAATCCCATACACGGTGGCGGAATGGCGGAGGCAATGGAAGCCGGGACAATAGCAAGCAAATGGATAATAAAGGCACTTGAAGAAGAAAATTTTGAGCTTTTGAAAAACTACACAAGAGAGTGGTGGGAAAAAGACGGCAAAAGGCTTGAAAGAGTCCTTAAAATCAGGAAAGCCGTGGAGAAGCTGACCGACGAAGATTTAGACGTATTTATCCAAGTTTTAAGCGGAGCAGATGCAGAGAAAATTGCAGGTGGGGATTACGCAGAAGTTATAAAAGCCCTCCTCAAGCACCCAAAAGTGCTCATGAGTAAAAGAAGGATCGCTCTTCTCAAAGAGCTTCTGTAGGGTTCTAACTTTTAAGTTATAACCTCTAACTTTTACTTTTCCTTCGATTTTTGTAGCAGTTCATATCAAGGCATACTTCGTATTCTCTGTTATGCTCTTTGATCTTCACTATCGGGGCATTTCCACATTCAGGGCATGTTTTACCCGTTGGGATTATTTCACCCCGTTGGAGAAGGGGATAAGTAACGTCACAATTCGGCCAATTGGAGCATCCTACAAACCTTTTCCCCGTCTTTCTGCTATATCTCACCACCAAGTCACCGCCGCATTTGGGACATTTTCCAACTATTATAGTATCCGCAGGTTTTTTCTTTTCAAGCGACTTTTTGATGCTCTCTTCCTCCTCTGCTGTCAATTCCTTTGTACTTTCACTCCTTTTGCCTTTTTTGTTCCCTTGACTCTCAATAAACGCTTCGAGAAGATTTTTCCCTATTTCATTCTCTTTCTTTTTGAACTCTTTTAAGATTTTTAACAGGGTTTCTTTGGACTCTTCAATAACTTTTTCCTTGCTTATCCTTTTCTGCATTATCTGCTCCATTTTCTCTTCAAACTCTCTCGTTAGTTCAACGCTTATTATATCCGGAACGTTGTTTTCCAGTGCTTTTATTACCTTCATGCCAAGGGGAGTTACCTTTATCTTTTTCTTGCCTTCTATGTATCCTCTTGAATATAGGGTCTCCAAGATCTGAGCCCTTGTAGCTTTGGTTCCAATGCCGAGATCTTCCATTTTTTTGATAACACTTGCTGGGGAATACCTCGCTGGGGGTTTAGTTTTCTTTTTCTCCCTTTTTATCTGGATGACTTTTATCTGCTCTCCTTTCTCAAATTTTGGAAGCAGAACTTCATCAAAACTAACGTATTTCCCATAAATCTTTAGCCATCCCTCTTTAACTGTTCTTGAACCGCTGAGAACAAAGCGATGGTTGTTCGAGTTTATGATAACCTTCACGCTCTCTCTCACTGCCGGATCCGCAAAAAGGGCCAAAAATCTTCTAACTATTAGATCATAAATGTTTTGCTCCTCTTTGCTTAGCTCTCCGGGTTTGGGTAGCTCTCCTGTGGGATATATGGCTGGATGGGCGGGATCTTCTTTTTTTCCCTCTACGGGCTTGAGCTCTCCTTTTCCCAAAAGCTCATGGGCAAAGGGTTTGTATTCAGAAATCTTAGCGAGGTTTTGGATTATTGAGCGGAAGTTTAGGTTCTTGGGAAGCTTTTGTGATGAGGTTCTTGGATAGGAGCACAAAGACATCTCATAGAGCTTCTGTGCTATGTCCAAAGTCTTCTTTGGGCTGTAGCCGAAGGCGGAGTATGCCTCCCTCTGGAGGGTTCCGAGATCAAAGGGATGAGGTGGATTTCTTTGTTGCTGTTTTATCTCCACTTTTTCCACAAAGGCGGGTCCTTTTTTAGCCTCTTCAACAATTTTTTTAGCCTCTTTCTCGTCTAAAATGCGATCCTTTTCATAAACAGCCGTATATTGTCGGTTGTTTTTTTCGAGAGTCATTTTTATGACCCAGTACGGCGTGGGAATGAAGTTCGCTATCTCTTGCTCTCTCTCAACCAAGAACTTCAAGGTTGGTCCTTGAACTCTACCAGTGGAAAGGACTATCCACTTCCCACTGACCTTTTTTACAGCTGAGCTTAATGCCCTCGAAAGATTAACCCCCCAATACCAGTCAAGAACATGTCTCGCTACTCCTGCATCTGCCATTCCAAAATTAATCGTTGGCTCTAAATTGTACCAAGCTCTTAGCAAGTCTTTTTTTGTAAGTGCGGAGAATTTCATCCTTTTAGCTTTGGCTGGATCAACACCGCAAGCATATTTCAGGGCTGTATACCCTATAACTTCTCCCTCAGTGTCATAATCACATGCAACAATAAACTCATCTGCTCTCTTTGCAAGTTCCCTCAGGGCCTTTATGTATTCTTTTGCATACCTTTTTCCCTTTTCGGCAACATAAACGGGGACCCATTCAATGTCAAAGACTGGATAGCCATAGGTTTTTTCTTTGGGTGCAAGGGAGAAAAGATGCCCAACAGCTGGAGCCACTATTATTTTTTTCCCATCTCTTGTTAGTTCATAGTATGGAACTTTACCAATAGTTTTCCTTATTGGTTTCTTCTCAGCGAGGGCATAAGCTATTTTCCTGGCTACGTTGGGCTTCTCTGCGATTATGAGCGTAGTCATGATATCCCTCTCAGTTGCTTTAGAAGGGGAGTATAAGAATTTTTTGGAAATTGTGGGCCGGCAACAGAGGCCCGCGTTCATTTTTCGCGCGGGTGGATGCACCGGCCCTGTGGGCTTGGCGTGAGCACGCTCCGCTCATCGAGCCCGAGTTCTTGCGGAGGCGGGTTCAACCAAGCCCATGCGAGGAGACTAATTGTCCCCTCGCTGTCGGCGTTCTAAAATAGAAATCAGAGGTTAAATTCTTTACGCTGTTGTTATTAAAACCACACCTGCAACAGCGAGTACCAACCCCAGAATTATCTTGGTATTCGGCGGCTCTTTTAGAATTGCTATCGCAAGAATAGAGGATATTATGGGGTTTACAGCACTTACCGGAGCCGAGATTTGGGAACCAGCTAGGCTAACGGACTTAACGAAAGTATATTGGCCAATTATCAGTCCAAACAAAGCCGCTCCAGAAAGGGTTATAACTTCTCTTTTTGTGATCTCTTTTAGTTCCTCAGAGTATTTGGGCAGGAATCCACTAATACCAAATGCAGCAAATATCATCCTAATACCGGCCAAAGAAAGAGGGGAAATTTGTGAAGAGAGAAAATCAAGTAGAACTATTGCAATGCTCCATGAAATTGGTGCTAGAATAGCATACACAAACCCATTAGTGTCTAAGCGTTCTTCAGTCTCTCCCTTTCTAACAATGACAATTGCCAAAAACACCAAGAATGCTCCAATGATTATCTGAATGTTTATGGTTCTCCCTAGAAACAACCAAGCCCACAGTATGGTCCAGAGGGGATAAGATGAAGTTATTGGGACAGTTCTAGATACCCCCATCAGCCTGAGGGCGCTGAAATAAAAGTAATCCCCTATAACAAAGCCAAATTGTCCAGAAATAAATGCAATCAGGAGAATCTGCCAGTCAAGGGAAGCTATTTCAGCATAGCTTTCGGTGAGTAAAAATAGACATGCATAGAAAAGTGCCGTGATATATAGCCTGATTATATTAACGGTAATGGCGCTTTTGTTCCTCATTCCAATTTTCACTAGAACTGAAGCTGCCCCCCATCCAAATGCCGAAATCAACGCAAGTAATGCTCCAAGTAATGTGTTCATGTTGGAAAGAAAGATCACTTAACTTAAAAACTTAACGTTTCGAAAATTATCTTAATTTTCCTACCAGAGAGTTTAAAAACTCCAGTATTAAAAATAAAACAGTGATGATCTCGGCAAATCTGAGCGGTGCTATGATGATGATCTTGAGTGCTGATCTTCACCTGATCTTAATTTCAGTGTTTCTGAGTTTTATTGGGATGCTCTGTTCCGTTGATACTTCTTTTACCACTTTTTCCAGAATTCTCATAACATCCTCGCGCACCCTTTCATCAGAGACAATTCTAAATAGTGCGTTTCTTTTGTCAAAACTTGCCTCAAGATCAACCGTTACTGTTCCATCCTTAAATTCCCAATCGAGGTTCATCCATCTGAACACTGAATTTGGAAGCTCTGTAAACTCCTTTTGCAGTCTCCTTCTCATTTCCTCTATTGCCGGTTCTATTTTAGTCTTTAATAATACTTCCTCAGCTTCTCTCTTTTTTTCTTCAGTTATATAGGAGAGCTCCTCAACTCCAGCTTCCTTAAGAAGCTGCTCTATCTCCTTTTCCAGCTCCTCCTTCTTGCTGAGTATTTGCTTAGCCTTGCTTGAAACTTCCTCCTCTTCTAAATGAAGCTCTACTCTATGGACGGTCACATACTTATTCAGCGCCCTTCCGATTTCTTTTGCATGATTCCTTAGAAGTCTATTAACAGCTCTTTCTGCCTCTTCTTTGCTAATTCTAGAAGCCTTGCCCCAAAGCGTTAGATTAATCTCATGTTCGCTTCTTCCCTTTATATCTAAGAGCATCTTCTCTATCTCAATGCCGGCACTTTGGATGTCTTTGAAGATCACTCTAGCATAAGTCGAAAAGTAAGGCTTAATACTTTCATGGGCCTCCACTATTATGTTGTTGTTCTCCACCTTATATGGAACAACAACTTTTTCTGTCTCTTTTTTCTCTTCTTCCTCTTCTCCTGGAGCAGTTATCTTGGCCTGAGCGTTGCTTAGTATTGGCTTAAGTCCGGCTTTTCTCCATATTATAGGGAGGTGCTTGTTAACAAAATACAGCACTCTTCTCTCTAGGACCTCCCTTGAGCTCTTATCCCTTTCACTCGTCCCATGAATGTTTACGTGAAGGTAAATTACTCCAGAGCCGACTTCTCCAGTTATTCCTACTTTTTCTACAGAAAGTTCGTTTAGGCTTTTTATTTCCCTCAGGAGTTCCTCCGCATACTCTTGAAGAACTGGTTTGAATATCTCTCCGCCTACCACGTTGACCTCGATCTCTGGGCCACCAAGTTTTTTCTCAGCTTTGGGAGCTTTTTCAGAGGGTTTTTTCTCCTCCTTTTTTGGCAACACTTTCTTAGTCTCCTCTATTTCGGGCTCTTTTAATTCTTCTTTTTCCTTTTTCTCAAGAACCTTTTCCAGCAGTTTCTCCTTTTCTATCACTTCTACACTTTCGATTCTGTTCTCTCCAAATATTTTTTCGAACTCGACCTTTGGGGTCGCATTGTAAATTTCTATGTTGTCAGTTATTGAGAGTTTCAAGGATATTTCATCAAGCCCATATAGGTCCACTACGAGTGGATAGTTTATTATTTTCTTTAGAATTTCAGTACTATCGTTTCCAATTAACTTCTTCTTAGAGCCTAAAAGGTCTATTTGAGCTGCTAAAAGCTTTTTTTTGTCTAACAAAATCGTGGCGTAATATTTTTCTTTTTCATCCTTTGTGAATATCTTCAAAAATAGTCCACTAACCTCCGGATTGGAAAAAGCTTTGTAGATTAAATCAAGCAGTTCTTGTTTTTTGGTGCATACAATGTTCTCTTCAAGTGGTGTGACATTTGGAAGCTGCATCTCTACCACCATTAGGTATATATATCAAAAGCTGAATAAAGGTTTAAGGAAACCACTACAATTAAAGTCCATCTAAGCATATATTTAAGCATTATTGTCCTTACAAGGTGAGCACCATGAGAGTGTTGATACTTGGTGGAGGAACTATAGGGAGAAGTATTGCCCAAATGCTCAAAGGCGAATTTGACGTTGTTATTATAGAGCAGGATGATATTAGAGCGAAATCCCTTAGCGAAAGTGGATTTCACGTTATTCATGGTGATTTCTCTTATACGGCCTCTCTGTTGAAAGCCGGCATTGACAAAACAGATCTAATCATAATAACGACGATGGACGTAAGCAAAATAAAGAGAACAATACAAACAATTAAAAACAACAATCCAGAGGTTCCGATTTTGGTCCTTCTTCCCGACGACGTAACCGTTGAAGAACTAACGTCTCAAATAAAAGAGGAATTTGAGAATGAAGTTAAAATAGACTACGCTACCTCTCCAAGAGAGGCTCTTATCAAAGTAATTGTTGAAATGGTGGAGGATATTGGAAGGAGGAAAAATGCGGTTTTACTCACTAAAAAGCTTTCAGAAATAAAACAAAAGACGGACTCGCTCTTAATAGTCATGCATGATAACCCTGACCCAGATGCTATGGCTAGTGCCGCTGCCCTTCAGGTTATAGCCCAAAACATGGGATTAAAGACAACCATCGTTTATGGAGGCGAGATAACTCATCATGAGAATAGGGCTTTTGTTAATCTTCTCGGGTTGGACATGAGAAGAGTTTCTTCGGGTTCTTATGAAATTAAAAGGCATTCTGCCATAGCTTTAGTTGACTGCCAGCCCAATGGGAATTTGAGTATTTTAGACGATGAAGACCTTAAAAAGGTAGAAATATTGGTTGATCACCACCAGCTTCTTCAAAATTTAAAAGAAAACCTTCCTAAAAATGCGTTTTTTGATATTAGACCGGAAGTCAATTCCACATCTTCAATAATGGTGGAATACCTAAAGCACCTCAATATAGAAGTCAATGAACTCCTCGGCACCAGTCTTTTCTATGGCATATATGTAGACACAAAGAAATTCTCAAAGCTTAACCATACTGATCTTGAAGCGTTAGCCTTTTTAGCGGGAAAAGTAGATTATGACATTTTGGAAAAGATTGAGTCCCCGGACATTTCAACTGAAACCGCGGAAGTCTTAGCTAGGGCAATTCTAAACAGGAAAATGTACAAGAACATTGTTATCTCAAACGTGGGCTTTATAACCAACCGGGATGCAATTCCAGAGTCTGCGGACTTTTTGCTTAGGCTAGAGGGAGTTAATACCGTTTTAGTTTTTGGAATAGTTGATGATAGGATTGAAATCTCTGCCAGAACAAGGGATGTAAGGGTAAACGTGGGCAAGGTCTTGAAGGAGGCTTTTGGAGACATAGGTAGCGGTGGAGGTCATCCACAATCAGGAGGAGCAAGAATCTCATTGGGAATATTCAAACTCGCTAAGGACAAGGAGTCCCTCTTGAAATTGGTAGAAGAAGCAATAACAGAGAAATTCCTAGAGGCATTGAATGTCAAAGAGAGCTAACCCTTCTTTGCTTCTATCAATATTATGTCCCCAATTGCGGTTACCCTTTCATAGGGAATTCCAACCTTTTCTCCTGGAAGCCCAAGTGCCAGTATTCTTCCCTCTCCCTTGTCGATCTCTATCAAGACCTCATCAACGTAACCGATGTAATATCCTTTGGTGTTGTATATCTGTTTCCCATAAAGCTTCGAAAGCCTCATTACCATATCGCTCACCATTTGAAATTGGAAGTTTTTCCTTTTAAATTTTCTTACTCATCCTTGCAGTGTTTTCAAGGAACGATTTGAGAAAAATGACCACAGTTGCAATTACAGTCCCCGCAATCCCTACCAAAACAATGCTCACCGTTGACCCCTCAATTTCTGAAATCTCGGAGTTCATAAAAAGTAAATTTGCAAGTACAAATCCGCCAAAATAGGCAAACGGAACTATTGACACATCAAGCGTGCTTTCTGCAGAAACAAACCCCATTACAAACACAACAGCTACCAAAAGGGAGAAGGAGTAAAGCATGGAAAACTCTATTTTAAGCCAGAGAATATAAAGGGCAATTGTTAAGAGAAATCCCACAAGAAAAGCGTATCCGCTCGCTTTTACTTTTCCTTTAAGGGCCCCAAAACTTCCACCTAAAAACAATCCGGCGATGTAAATGGGGATGAGAATATTCATTGCAGTGTAGGGAGGATAAAAAAGAACTATCAACAAAAAACTCAGAGTCACTCCAAGGCCTCCATAACCCAAGGATGAGAGGATTTTTTCCTTCATTTCACTACCTCCACTTTAACCTTTGAACCGTCCTTTAGGTTAAGCTTTTCCCTGAGGCATACGGGAGCTACTACCTCCGCAATTCTTGGAGGATGTATCGTTCTGGAGGGAACAACTATAGCTCCTTCAATTCCATTTATCCTGACTTTGTAAGCCCTTACATCCCCAAAGGTCCTGCCTCCTTTGGTGAAACCGGGAATTATTATAGGTTTCACGTTGTAGAGTGCATCGTAGATTGTCTTAGGGAAGATTATCAAAAGATTTAGAGTTCCCAGATAGGGAGTAAAGCCGAGATACTCCTTTATTCTATCTTTGTACTGTTCCACGTAATATCTTCCTTCTCCAACTCCAGAAACAACCTCACCTAAGATATATTTACCATACAAAATTTTCCCAATCTCGTCAAATATGTCTTCAAGAACCTTCAATCCATCAGGAGTTACCTCTACAAAAGTTTTCTTTCCAAAGACTTGGCGCCTTAGATATCCCATTTTTTCCATGTTATCGAGCCTTCTCAGCACTGTTTGGGGAGAAACCCCTATCTCCTTGGAAAGCTCTCTAAGAGTTATCCTAACTTTATCCCCAACAGCACCTTTCTTGGCGAGGGAAATGAGCAGTTTAATTTCTTCCATTTTCAGCACCCTTGGAAAGTTTGTCTGCAATCCTCAAAGGTTTCGGATAATCATTTTCGTTAATGATCTCAACAATTTTCTTTGCAGAGTCAAGATCAATTAAGTTGCCAACACTTACATAAGCTTTTCCCACCTTCACAAAATCTTTGGTGCCGCGTAAAGGGCGTTTCGCAACCCCTATTGTGGGCTTGTTAATCAGCAAACCTATATGTGATGCCAACCCATATCCCCTTGGATGTGCCCTTCCGTGTCCCTCTACAAGGAGAACATCAAACTCCTCACCCTTTAGCACCATCAAGATTGGTCTTGTCTCTCTCAAAAAGAAGTACGTGGGAATGTAAGGGAAGCTGACTTCTGTTTCAGCAACTTTTGTTTTTAAAACTTCGCAGGAGGGGAAAGAGCATAAAACGAAAGCTCCCCTTGCCCGATTTTCCTTGTAGGATACATCAACTGCGGCAATGCTTTTAACTTTTGAGATATCCAGAGGCTTTTCTATTATTTTTCTACCTAACTCCTTTTGAACTTCTGCAATCTTTTTAAGGTTCATTCCTCCACTCCTCAAGCTTCTTTTCTAAATCTTTGTTTATTTTTGCCCTTGTCAAATCTTCCAGAGTCCTCTCTAGAATATACCTTGCCTGATCCTGCTTTTGCCTCACGTTTACAAGACCCTTCGGATATTCAAGGGTGACAAGCTCATCATAAACTTTCTCCATAAATGCATAAACTTCTTGAGCCCTTTCTATTTCTCCTTTCAGCAGGAGGTTCAGAAAATGCCTTCTTAGCTCTCCAATGAAGTCCCCAATTCCCAGAGCATAGTCAGCCTCAGGAATTCCAATCTCTCTTGGAGAGGGGAACTTCTCTCCAAGAAGATAGCGGTAAAAAAGCAACGCTTCCACGTATTCTTGATGAGCATTCTGGACATAGCCTGTAAAGTAAAGATCCTCATGACCTTTAAGCCCCTCTTTTAGTCTTTTAACTAGATCCTCAGCTTTTTTCAGTCTTTCCTTTGCAATCTTGAGCTCTCCCCTATGCAGAGCTTTTATTGAATCCCCGCTTAGCCTCACGATCTCCCGAGTAAGCTTGAGGGCCTCTTCCCTTAATTCGTCCTTTTTGTCAAGAACTTCTCTTATCTCCGCTATTATCTCAGAAATGTTCACTACTACCACCAAAGAAATGTTCGATTGTGAAGATAAAAACCTTCTCATGTGGGCTTGGCGTATCCTACCGCCTTCATTGTTAGCCCCTTCGGCAATCTCAAGCGGCTCCGGAGGCCAAGCCCTGTATGCCCGGCATCGTCCCCCAGATTCATAGCTGCCCCCAAAGCTCCTCCGGTCGGGCCACCGGGCATGTCGGATGCCACTAAAATATTCCACGAAAGGAATTTTAACTTTTTTCCTTTTAATAACCGACAGTTATATCTTGACCTCAATATCATGCCGAAAAATATATAAAGGCACCCTCAGACTATGCACGTAAGAATTCATTTGGGGTGATGATCATGGTTGAAAAGAAGAGGAACATCATTGTTGAGGAGCTTGTGAGGACTCCAATAGAAATGCAGAAGGTAGAGCTTGTGGAAAGAAAGGGACTAGGACATCCAGACAGCATAGCCGATGGAATAGCTGAGGCAATCAGCAGAGCACTTTCAAAAGAGTACATAAAGCGCTATGGCATTATTCTCCACCACAACACAGATCAAGTCGAAGTCGTAGGAGGAAGGGCTTACCCAAGGTTCGGTGGTGGTGAAGTGATAAGACCAATATATATTCTTCTTTCAGGCAGGGCCGTTGAGTTTGTTGACAGGGAGGCGTTTCCGGTTCATGAAGTGGCCATCAAAGCAGCCAAGGAATACCTAAGAAAGACAGTTAGACATCTGGACGTAGAGGAGCACGTCGTAATTGACTCAAGAATAGGACAGGGAAGCGTTGACCTTGTTGGAGTCTTCAATAAGGTCAAGGAGAACCCCATACCCCTTGCAAACGACACCTCCTTCGGTGTCGGCTATGCACCATTAAGCGAGACTGAGAAGATAGTTCTCGAAACTGAGAAGCTCCTTAACAGCGAGAAGTTCAAAAAGGAATGGCCCGCTGTTGGTGAAGACATCAAGGTGATGGGACTTAGGAAGGATGATGAAATAGACTTAACTATTGCCGCTGCCATAGTTGACAGTGAAGTTCAAAACCCGCAAGAGTATATGGAGGTCAAAGAAGGAATATACAATGCAGTTAAAGAACTTGTTTCTCAATACACAGGCAGAAAGGTCAACATTTATGTCAACACCGCTGATGACCCAGAAAAAGATATATACTACATAACCGTTACAGGAACTTCGGCAGAGGCTGGAGATGATGGTAGCGTTGGCAGAGGAAACAGAGCAAACGGCTTAATCACTCCAAACAGGCACATGAGTTTGGAAGCAACTGCCGGTAAGAATCCGGTCAGCCACGTGGGCAAGATTTACAACATCCTTGCCAATTTAATAGCAAACGAGATTGCCGAGCAGATAGAGGGAGTACAAGAAGTTTACGTAAGAATCCTAAGCCAGATAGGAAAGCCAATTGATGAACCTCTCGTAGCAAGCATTCAGGCAATTCCAAAGCCAGGTTATAAAGTAGAGCAATTCGAAAAACAAGCCTATGAGATAGCGGATGAGTGGCTTGCAAACATAACAAAAATTCAAAAAATGGTATTGGAAGACAAAATTAACATTTTCTGATTTAACTAGTGCTCTTTTTCATCTTTTCTTGCATGAGAATTCTTAAGATTCTAGCCTCCTCAAGCAATAACTTTTCCTTTTGCTTCTTAATGATTTCAAGCTTTTTTTGCAAAAGTCTATCATCCTCCATAGGACGTCACCAGAGCGTATACGCATTTCTTCCTTAAAAACTTTCCGATCAATGCCTAAGTTTATATCGACAATAGACGTAAAAAACCATATCTTTAAAAACCTTGAGTTAATAAATTAAACATGGGGAAGAGAAAATGATAATCGCTGTGAGTGGAACACCTGGAGTTGGGAAAACAAGTGTGGCAAAACTTCTGGCCAAAAAATTGGGTTATGATTACGTAGATCTAAGGGAGTTTGCCTTAAAACACAGTGTGGGTGAGATGAAGGGAGAGGAACTTGAGCTCGATATTGATGAACTCGCGTATCATGTTGAGAAAGATCTCAGAGATAAAAACGTAGTGCTTGATGGTCACCTAAGCCATTTGATGCCAGTCGATCAGGTTATAATCCTCCGTGCTCATCCAAAACTGATAGGCGAACGTTTAAAAGAGAGAGGATACAGTAAGGGAAAGATAGCTGAAAACGTCGAAGCAGAGCTTGTGGATGTGTGTCTTCTGGAGGCCATAGATGAAAACGAGAACATTATAGAGGTTGACACCACAGATAAATCGCCAGAGGAGATTGTAAGTGAAATCTTGGATCTTCTTAATAAGGGAATAAAAAGAAGAATTGGCATTGTTGATTGGACTAAATTTTATGAGGAAATACTTCCATATTTAAAACTTGGAGGTGACGATAAATGGGCGTAGGCTTGTGGATTAGAACAGGACTCCTAATGGCTTTCCTCACTGGTTTGTTAATAGCCATAGGCTACGTTCTGGGTAATGAGACCGGGATGCTCTTTGCATTTATCTTTGCCCTAATGATGAACTTCTTCAGCTATTGGTACAGCGATAAGATTGTTTTGACATGGTATAGGGCAAGAATCCTAGAAGAGGATGAAGCCCCGGAGCTTTATGAGATAGTAAGAGGGCTTGCCCAAGAAGCCGGAATCCCTACGCCAAGGGTGGCACTAGTGCCAACTGAGACACCAAACGCTTTTGCAACCGGTAGAAACCCAAAACATGCTGTAGTTGCCGTTACTCAAGGACTTTTGAGAATATTAAACCGAGACGAGCTTGAAGGAGTAATAGCCCACGAGATAAGCCACATAAAGAACAGGGATATACTCATTCAAACCCTAGCGGCCGTTTTAGCGGGAGCAATAATTATGGTAGCAAGATGGGCTGGATGGATGCTCTGGCTTGGAGGGTTTGGAGGAAGAGATAG
>CAYNRW010000011.1:0-22540 GCA_964399725.1 uncultured Thermococci archaeon
AAGCCATATCCTGTTTCCCTTTACCTTCAAATAACCCATCTTTTGCAGTTCTTTTAATATGTCTTCCACAGCCTCTTCGTCAAAATATATGTTTATCTTTTCTCTCCATCCCTCTACGGTTAAGGGCTCATGCTCTAAGAGCGTTTCAATTAATTCCATTTTTTTGTTCCTCTTTTCGGCTATTGCTAGTATTGTATTTGCCAATACCGACTTTCCGATTCCCACAAACATTGCCTCAACTAAAGATTCTTCGGTAGCATATCTCTCGGCTATCTCCAGAGCCCTCTTTATTAGCTCTTCTTCGATCTCAAGAACTTCAACAAAGTACTTTCTCATAAAGGAGAGCTCAGTTGTAAGTGTTGCATCGAGCTTCTCTTCTATCTCATCCAATACATCCTCAAGCTCATCGATGTTAAACCTGAGTTCAATCTCAAGTTCATCAAGTTTGGGCTTTTTAATAAGCTTGAGTTTTTCCTCTCCCTCAACGTATCCATTCTCTATCAAGGCCGTTATGAGGGTTAGCTTGGAAATATTAACTTCATCGAAGAGATCTTTAAATTCTTTTTCTTCTCCTACATCCCATTCATCCATAAGAGTATCAAAAGAAGCCTTTATTTCTTCGAGAGTATCCTCAATTATCTCTATTCCTTCAGATTTCCTAACAAGTTCGCTAAACTTGTCTCTGATCACAATGAGATGGTGAACTTCCCACCCAAGCTCCTCTCGGGTTTTGTTCATTATTCCTTCTTTGCTGAGCTCTTTTGAGAGTTTTATCATGTCTTCCCTACTAAGCACTTCAAATCTCACGTTTATTCACCAAAAATAGGAAAGAATTTCCAAGTTATAAACCTTAAGCCTAGATAACTCTCACGATCCTCTCTGCCCATGGGGATATTCTAACCTTTATGTAGCCTTTAAGCCTCTCGTCCACTTTTCTATCCCCAGTATAGACCCTTATTGCTCCTTTAACTTTTGAAGGAGTTGCTACGATGATAATGTTTTCCTTTGGAATATGCCTCAAAACCTCTGGAGAAAACTGCTGATTGCCCCTCCCAAAAAGAAAATTCAAACCTCCGACAACTGTCACTATGATTTTTGGGTTTCTGTGTATGTATTTTAACAAATCCTTTTCCTGAGCATCTTTTACGAGAAGTTTTGCTTTTCCATTTTTTATCTCAACTATATCTACCCCTAGCAGTGTTCCATCTATCCCAAGTCTATCTTTGATCTTTTTTATTGTTGAACCAGCACCTAGGAAGTAAACACCATCTCCAAGCTCCTCCACAATAGCCTCGGCCACTGCGTCAAGCTCTTCCTCTTCGTCAAGTGGAGTAGGCTCCTTTGTGCCTTGCACAAGGTTTTCCACATAGGGTGTTAAGGCTCTTCCATATGGTTTTGCTTTAACTTCATCATGCCTATAGGCATTTTCATCAAGGTCAAGGATTTCTTGCTCCACAAGCTTTGCATTTCCCTTTGTGAACTCAACAAGAAGCCTTGCAGCGTCTTCTGGAGATGTTGCAAAAACTCCAGAGAACATTTTAACCCCTGTTGGAATGCCAAGGATAGGTTTTTCTTTGTCTATTGCTTCATATATGTCTCTAGCCGTCCCATCTCCTCCCGCAAAGAGTAATACGCCCACTTTGTCCTTCATTAACCTTGCAAGCACTTTTGTATCTTCCTTAGTGGTATCGGGGATTTTAACACTGAATACCTCCTTTTGTCCCACTTCTCTGTGCTTGATAACTTTGTATGGGAAATTGAATTCTTTAAGAGCATCTTCTCCTAATCCATCCGGTCCTGTTAGAAATTCAACATCGATGTCATAATGAGAAAGCTCGCTTAAAAAGAGCTTTGTAAAATCAAGTGCTACAGGCTTTGCTCCTCGCTTTATAGCTTCCTCAACCACTCCGTCGGTACCTTTTAGAGCCACTCTACCGCCCATCCCAGCTATTGGATTAACTATCAGGCCAACTATCATTTTCCTCACCTCTTTTGCGGGCTGGAACCCTCGCCCTTCAGGGCGGGGAGGAGGTCAGCTACTTTTCAGCGCATATATTTCCTTGCAAAGACCGTCAGAAAGACAGCCCACATGAACATTCCAAAGAGAGCTTCAAGTGAAGCAAAAACTCTTCCAATCCCGATAGGATGAAGATCGCCGTAGCCAAGAGTCGTTGCAGTCACTACACTAAAATACTCATAGTCAAGAAAACTCCTTAATGGCACACCGGAGCTTGTAACGCTTCTTGTGAGATAAAATATCGTTGGAAATACAAAGTTAACCATAAATACCCAAATAACAATGGGCCTCTTCCAATCCGTCCCATATTTACATGTCAAATCTGCAAAAAACCACTCGAAAAGAGCCTCTAAAAGATGAACGTAGTGTTTTATTCTGGTTCTAATCCTGCCAGCGGGGAGAGATGGAAAGCCTATTTTGACCCCAAGTTTAGGTAAATAAAGTATATACCTCCCCATCTTTTGCTTTCTCCTGGCAAGCATCTCAAGATAGTAATATTGATCTGCCTTTTCTTTGTCCCCGCTTTTTTCCCATGTAATCCTCGCCATACGGTAAAAGAATTCTTCCATTGTCGGATTATTGAAGCTACATTCCTCAAGAATAACAAACCCTCCCACACTCAACTCTGCCAGAAGATTCGGGAGTACGGTCAAGTTCCATGTTGTGTCTCCGTAAAATGTAACACCTCTAAAAACCAAATTATTGTAAATAGTAGTGTGTACAAATTCTGGAACTTTTAACTTCCCCCCTCTTATTTCCACATGCCCCGGAACTTCAAGATTCTCAAGTTGGAGGGTTCCATCAAAGTTTCTGATAAATATCCTAACTTGCCTCTTAAATCTCGGGCTGGGATCAAATTCTACGTTCTTTATGAGAAAGATCTTTGCCTTTACATACTTCCTTGACATTCTGGACAGCGCTATTTCATGTTCAACCAAGATTTCTTTAAGTAGTGGATACTTGGAATTTACTCCTATCCTCCTAACGTTTTTGAGATCTGAAAACTCTATTCTTCCATATATTGTTTCTTTCTCCCCGTATTCCTCTTCACCTTGTCTTATCCGCTTTGCATGCTGAACGGAGTTTATCATCAAATACCGAACCGTGCTGTTTCTCACATAAATGGAGTTCTCAAATTTGATATCAAGAATATTAAATCCAAAGAAGACTGAGTTTTTTACCCAGATTGTGGCTATAGATGATGCTAGGAGTATAACCCTGTCAATTTCGCAGTTGAAAATAGACAGCCCTTTTAATTCAGAATTTTCAACAATAAGAGTCTTTATTTTCGAGTTCTTAAATACAAGGGGCTTATCACTTTTCAAATTTGAAACCTTGGCCTCATAAAGCTGGACGCCTTCAAAATACCTAACTCCCCGTTCCAGCTTTCTCTTGAAGGCTTTTTCCTTAATTTCCCTTATTCTTTCCCCATAAAGCAATTCGCCCTCTTCAATGGGAATGTGAAGTGAGCAATACTTCGAACCTGCTAAGGGCTTTGTTTTACATTTTTCCCCATTTTCAAAGATGTATTCGCACATATACTCTCACCGAAACTATTCCTTAGATACCACGATATCATCAAGAGTTTTTAATCTTGCCCTTTTCACTGATTCCTCAATTTTTGTGGGAATTTCCCGAAGGGGTCTAAGGATTATTGCCTCAATTTGCGAAAAGCCCAGCTTTTTCCTAGCATAGGCTCTATGATGACCATCTAAGATGTAGTAGTTCCCTTTATGCTCTAAAACTATAACGGGAGCATCGTAGCCGTGGACTATTTCTTGAAGAACTACCAGCAGTTTCTTCTCACTTAGTTCCCATTGAGTGGGTATGAGGACATCAAAGGGAAGGTATTTGTGTTCCATCTCAAATGGCACGTCATAAAGTGCTTCATTCTCCTTTTTTATTCTCTCTGCCCTTTTAAATGCCTCTTCTCTGGTTATAAGCCTAATCACCTTTAACTCCCCTAACAACTATAAATGCTCCAACGTTCTTTAGCTTATCGCTGAACTTTTGATCAAACTTCTCAGCAAGCCCTAAAAAGGGGAAAAATGAAGGGAAGTATATAATTCCTCTGCTCTCAACGTCCCCAAAACCAGCTTCTTTCATCAGCTCTTCAAGTTCCTTTGGCGTGTAAAACCTGGCATAGCGATATGCAGTTTCCACAAAAAGACTTTTTAAGCGCTTAAATAAAAACCATAGGCTCCTTCCATTCATTGTACCAATCACTACTTCTCCTCCAGGTTTCAAAACCCGATAGATTTCCTTGAGAACTCTTTCAGGGGAATGTATAAACTCAAACATTGTAATGCTCAATACTAAATCAAACGTGTTCTCTTCAAAGGGCAGTGAATAAGCATCTGCTCTAATGAACTTAATATTTGGGAGCTTTTTTCTAGCTATCCTTAGCATTTCTTCACTTATGTCCACCCCAACAACTTCAAATCCCCTTTTATAGAGCTCTAAAGTATAATTGCCAGTCCCACATCCAAGGTCAAGAGCCTTGCCCTTCTTAGTTTTTATCATAGAGAACACTAGCCTTTTTTCTGTTTTATCCACATAACATCCGACCCTGGTTTTATACCACTCATCGTAGTAAGGGGCTATTTTATTGAAATACTCCGCCAACGTTATACACCCAGTTTGCTTTACTATTATAAGCTCTTTAATGCTTTCCTACTCGATGTTTGATCCTAAATCGGTCACTGTCATTTTACATCACTTGAACTCTTCTCTTTTCCTTTCTCTATTCCATATGTAATCTAAAAGAGGTCTTATTCTCTCCCAGACTTCTTCAATTCTGCCATGTCCGTTTATCTGCACGTAAACACCTTGTCCCTTGTAAAACTTGATGATTGGCTCCATGTTGTTGATGTATATATCATACCTTCTAGAAACTATCTCCGGCTTGTCGTCCTCTCTCTGAACAACTTCCCCTCCACAGATGTCGCATTTTCCAGGAACTTTTGGGGGATTATATTTTATATGGTATACCGCCCCACAGTTTTTGCATATTCTTCTTCCAGAGATCCTAGTTATACTTTCTTCCTTTGAGATGAAAATATCAATTGCCAGGTTTATTCTAATGCCATGATCGTAAAGAAAGTTCTCTAAGGCCAAGACCTGCTCGGCCGTTCTTGGATAGCCATCGATGATGAAGTTTTCCCTCTTTCTTCTTAGTCTTGAAAGCACGAGTGTGTTTATAATGGTATCAGGCAAAAGCTCCCCCCTTTCTATGTATTTCTTCATTTCCAAACCCAAGGCATTTCCTTTGTTTATTTCCGCCCGAATTATATCGCCGGAAGCTATGTATTCTAGCCCGTATTTCTCAACGATTCTCCTCGAATGCGTTGATTTTCCAGAGCCGGGAGGCCCAAAAATCAGAATGTTCATTCAATCACCAATATGGATATATATCCAAATTGCATTAAAGTATTATGGTGATGCTCCATGCCCAGACTTTCAACCGGATTTGTTAGAGCGAGTGGGTATGCCAACAAAGTTAGAAAAGTTCTCTTTGCCTTAACACGAGGCAAACTTAATCCGGAGGCGGTTGTAAGAGCATCCGCCCAGCTAAATCAGTATCTCTTCGATAAGTTCCAAGAAATGGGTGTGAAAAAGGAGGACGTTGTGAGAATTTCGATAGAATTCAACATTAAAAATGGAGAAATAGAGTGGAATTACGATACCCTAAAAATCGAAGTCTACAAGAAGGAGGAAGAAGAGAAGCTTGCTGAGGCTATGAAAGAAGTTGAAGAAAGTGAGAAAGCTTTAGAGATTGCGATAGAAGAGCTGAGCAAACTTTCGGAGAAGCTAGGAGAGCTCAGTGAGGAAATTGGTCAAATTATCGAGAGGCTCAAACGGGAGCATACATCCCTAAAACTTGAGTTCGAAAAGTAGCTATTCCTCGTATCCCTCGCTCTGGCCACTTTTTCCCTCCATTTTTATTACATAGTCGGCTGCATTCTGAAGTGCAATACTAAATCCTGGTTCCGCTCCTATGACTACGGTTTCCTTACCCTTTCTCTTTGCCTCGCTTATTATGGGAAGGAAGTCTGCATCCCTTGTAGCCAAAGCTATTACCTCCATATCAGTGTTGTATATTAATTCCATGGCCTCAATAGCAATTCTCACATCAGTATCTCCGGCGACTATTATGGGCTCAAATCCCTGGTTAACAACCGCTTCAATGAGCCCCTGAGGAGCGTATTGATTTAAGACGACCTTTGCGACCCTAATTTTTCCAATTTTTTCTAGTGCTTCCTTTACATTTTCAAGCTTAATTCCAAATTCCTTCCTTAATATGTTGGGTCCGTCTATTATTAGCCCTATGCTCTTTGATGGAGCTTCAACTTTTTCTCGCTTCTCTTTTTCTTTAGGCTCCCTTTCTTCTCTCTTCAGTATTTTGAAGAGTGTTGCTCTCATCTACTTCACCCCTTTCAAGAGTTATCACGTAATCCGCACCATGCTTTAAAGCGGCACTAAATCCAGGCTCAATCCCAATTATCGCGGTTTCTTTCCCTTTTTCTTTTGCCTTCAAAATTATCGGAAGAAATTCCGCGTTTCTTGTGGCCAAGGCTATAATATCTATATTTGGATTGTATATTTCCCTCATTGCTTCAACGGCCAGTTTTACCCCCGTTTCTCCGGCAACTATTATAGGCTCAAAGCCTTGATTTGCGACCGCTTCAATGAGCCCCTGAGGGGCATATTGATTTAGAATAACTTTTGCAACCCTAATATTGCCAAGCTCTTCCAGTGCCGCAACAATGTCTTCGAGATGCACATTGAATTCCTTTCTGAGAATATTTGGCCCATCTATAAGGAGAGCGATCTTTTTTCCTCGCTGAATTCTCTTTCTCATCATTGCAATACTCTTAACTCCTTCCTTTGTCATGGAAACTATTCTCTCCCAATTACTGGGCATCGTTATCACCGCAATCATCATGGAAAAATACATGGAAAAGTATGGTTTTGAAGTATAAAAAACTTAAGGAAACGGCCAGACGAAAGAATTATAATCAACGAAAGTCTAATAAAAAACATGAGTAGAGTGCCTTTCTATCTAAGGGAAAGACTTGACGAGATAAAGCGGAGGGCATTGTTTGAAACCTATGAAACTCAAAAACTTCCAAAATGGGAACAAATAGCCCTTACTTGGGTTGCACTCTTCTCCTTTTGGATAGTGATAAGCGGAAATGCGAGGATTGAAAATTTATTCATTGGAGGAATAACAACATTGGTGATTTCTCTCTTCATGTATGAAATGCTCACCGATGACATACGGCGGAGCGGACATATTATAGAGAAAATTCTCTACATAGGTCTTTTCGCTATTCCCCAGTATCTTTTTATCATGGCATTCAGGCTAATTGAAAGCAATTTTAAAGTAGCAAAACATGCTTTATTGATGGATATAAACCCCGGGATAGTGAAGATAAAAACTGATCTACACTCAGACACTGGAATAACAATTCTCGCAAACTCCATAACTCTCACTCCCGGAACATTAACCATTGACATCACTAAAAAACTCGGTGAAACTTATCTTTACGTGCACTGGATAAGTGTAGAAACCCTTAACAGAGAAATGGCAGGCGAAAAAATTAAGGGGGATATTGAAGGATGGTTGAAGAAAATCTTCTGGTGAACCCTTTTGGATGGGGGGCAATAGTACTGGTGATTACTTCTCTAATCCTATCTTATCGAGTATTATTTGGGCCAACTCTGGCGGATAGAATACTTGGTATCAACACCGTAACGACGAAGACTGTTATTATATTAGCAATCTTCGGTTTCATGGCGAAAGAGTACTTTTTCCTGGATCTTGCAGTTGTACTTCTTATGGTAAATGCGGTAGGAGGGTTAATATTAGCAAAATACATGGAGGGGGCACGGTGATAGAGTATTTCCTTCTTCTCCTTGGGGAATCGATAATGATATTTGGAACGCTTGGCATTCTCCGCTTTCCCGATGTGTATACAAGACTCCACGCAGCAACGAAGTGCGATACTGGTGGAGCAATGACCATACTCATAGCTTTGGCAATTGCTTCAGAAGCTTCTTTATTGATTAAACTAAAATTCCTTGTGTTGGCGTTTTTAATAGCTCTAATAAACCCCATGGTCTCCCATGCGATTGCTAGGGGAGCTTACAAGTATGGAATAAAGCCAGAAGTAGTGGTGGATATGTATGCTTGGGATAATCCTTGACATACTGCTCCTAGTCATGATACTCCTCTCAATTGCCGTGGTAGAGGAAGAGAACCTCGTTAATGCAGTTGTTAAATACGCCTTTCTCAGCTTAGCCTTTGTCCTAGTGCTGACTTTTTTGAGAGCGCCTGATGTTGCCCTTTCTGCCATTGTTGTGGGGGCAATTGTAATAGGTGTATTCCTCTTTACAATCCGGGAGGTGGAAAAGTGAAGCGAGTAGTTGCTATCCTTTTGCTTCTCTTGCTCGGATATATTTTCATAAATTTGGACTACTCCCGGAGCGAAGGGGGAAGTTATGAGTATTATATCACCAACTGGGAAGAAGTTGGGATTCCAAACTTGGTCACGGCAATCTTGGCGGATTGGAGAGCGTATGACAGCTTAGGGGAAGCGATACTTCTTTTCACGGCTGTTGCTGGTTTTTACATCCTTCTGGGAGGGAAGAAGAAGTGAAGATGAGCTTAATAGTGCGAACAACAACAAAGCTCATAAGCCCATTTTTGGTGGCTTATTCTGCATACCTTATGATTTACGGACATTTAAGTCCCGGGGGAGGGTTTCAAGCAGGTGTTATTCTCGCAGTTAGTGTTATCCTTCTCATAACCTCTCACGGTTATAAAAGGGTTAGAAAAACTTTCAAGTTTTGGGAGGTTCAGCTTATCGAAGGAGCCTCAGGAGGGTTTTTAGTTCTCTTGGCAACAGTGGGTATATTGCTTGGAGGGTTTTTCTATAACTTTCTACGAGGAGGAAATTTTGGCTCTCTCCTAAGTGGTGGAATAATTCCTCTCTTTAATATAGGCGTTGCATTGAAGGTTGGAGCTGCATTTACGTTCATGTTTTATATCCTGCTGAGGTGGGTGGAGCGTGATTAGTCCCGAACTTGTAGGGGTCATGATAATTCTCATAGGAATGTATGGCCTCCTCACAAAAGAGAACCTGATTAAGATAGTTCTTTCCATAAACGTAATATCCATCGGCCTTGTCCTGTTCTTTATTGGTGTTGGCTACGTCGAAGGAGCAGATGTCCCAATAATGCCAAGGGAGAAAGTCGTTGACCCTTTACCGGCTACCCTTATGCTAACTACCCTAGTGGTTGACGTTGCCATAACATCCCTTGCACTAGCGTTAATTTTGAAAATGAGGAGGGAAGAAGAATGATTCCTCTTATCGTTGCATTTCCCCTCATTATGGCATTTTTGACTTCTATTCTTCCAGCTTTAAGAAGGGAAAAGTTTTCTAAGTATTTATTCCTTATCGGCATGCTATCTTCATGGATTATTCTGCCTCAAATAATTAAAAATCTCCCGTTTAATGAAATTGTTGGAAATTGGAGCAGGATTTCGGGAATTGAAGTGGCTGTAGATAATTACAACCTCCCCTTTATAATGGCGGAGCTCATCCTCTCAGCCTTTGTTGCCCTTTATGTGTATGGCAACTACTACCCTAAGAAAATTGAAAACAAGGCCTATGTGCTCATCCTCCTTCTTCATGCAGGTCTTTTGGGGGCTTTTATAAGTAGAGATCTCTTTAATTACTACATTTATATGGAGATTGCATCAGTTGCAAGCTTTGCCCTTGTGGGAATTTCAAAGGAGAAAGGGGCAAGGAGGGCGGCATTCAAGTACGCTATCTTTTCCCTTTTAGCATCTTATATCTTCATCTTAGGAATAGGCATTATTTACCTAAAGACCGGCTATCTAAACTTAGCCCTTATAAAAGAGAATCTAAGAATGTCGAGAGAAATTAACGCAGCCCTGGCCCTAGCTTTTACATCTCTACTTCTAAAAAGCGGCATATTCCCTCTGCACTTTTGGCTCCCGGATGCCCATTCAAAGGCTGATGCCCCTATAAGTGCCCTGCTTTCTGGTTTGGTCGTTAAGGCTCCAGCTTACGGAATGATTCTCCTCACACTGACATTCCCAATTGGTATCTTTGTGCAGAGAACTTTACTTACTTTGGCATTTCTTTCCATGTTCTTTGGCATAGCAATGGCAATTTTGCAGAAAAACTCTGAGAGGCTTCTGGCTTATCACACAGTCTCCCAAATGGGTTATGTCCTCCTAGGGATTGCTCTCCTGAATCCCTTAGGTGCTGCATATTACGCCTTAGCCCATGCCCTCTTCAAGGGAGGTCTCTTCCTCAGTGTTGGAACGATAGCTGAGCATTATAACACAAGAGACCTAGGAAAGCTTTCCTATAGATCAAGCAAGCTGCTGGCCATAGCAATCATACTTTTAAGCCTTGCAATAGGAGGCATAAGCCCATTCATAGGAGCTTTTGGAAAGAGCAAGATTTCAGAAGGGTTATGCGGATTTCTGAAGTATCTCCTTTATCTTGGTGGGACAGGCACCCTAGTCTCATTTACAAAGCTCAATTATTACCTTTCAAAGAGAAAGGAAAAAGCTGAAATTCCCAGAAAAAAGACAATAATTTCCCTGCTGCTTGGAATTTTAACACTCGTTGGAGGCATCTATCTTTATCCCCACTTTAACATCCTTAAAGACTTGATCAGTATTGCAATAGCCTTCATCCTCTTTTACCTGCTCAAGAAGTTGGGAGTCTTTGAAATCTCTACTGAGGCTTTTATACCAGAGCAGTTCAGGAGCCTCGGCAAAGAAATAAATGCTTACATGTTCCTCTTCACTGCATTGTTGCTCTTGTTTTTACTCAACTTCCTTTAGCGAGACTTCCATGACTTCCTCAATATTTTGCAACTCTGCAACAAGTTCCTCTTTGCTTATATCCATTTGGCTTACGTCCACAACTGCAACTATTGCACCAAGACCGATCTCCCCCATTTCTTCGGCCTCGCTGAATAGAATGTTGACCTTATGCTTTCCAAGAGTACCGGTAATTTTAGCCAGAACTCCAGGCTTATCTTTGACCACAAGTTCAATTTCCACAAGCTCCTTTCCGGGAAGGGCTATTCTTTCTAAGTGGATTTCATTTAAGTCGGTATCAATTTCCATCAAAAAGTAGGCGTCCTTAACGAGTCCAACTTCATATGCCCATTCCAGCGGTATTTCTATCTTCCCATTTTCTTTAATTCTCAAAATCTCATAGTGCCTCATGAGAATAGCTAAAGTTTCACAAAATAAAAACCTTCCTTTTGGAAAAATTTTTAATAAAGGAGAGACCAAAAAGGCTGGAGGTGCATCCGTGGAAATTGGCGTAATAGGTTATGTGTTCGTTATAATTGCAGTTGCAAGGGTTTTTGCTGAGATATTTGAACGCTTAGGATATCCAGGATTTCTTGGGGAGATTTCAACAGGTTTATTACTGGGAAGCTTCCTTGTTTCAATGCCCAGAGGGGAGTTAAATCTTCTCGCAGAGCTTGGCATATTTTTCCTAATGATGTACGCTGGGTTGGAACTTACCCCAGAGGAAGTTCACTTAGGTGGTAAAAAGAGTCTTCCCCTCTACATCTTAACCTATGCCTTGATGACTTTCATAACTCTTCCCTTCACAGGCTATACACTTTCTCATGAAAACCTTATAGTCGGGTCAATACTATCTGTAGCGTCTGCCCCCATAGTCCTTAGATTGTCCAGATTTTTTGGAGGAGATTTCCTGCATATAGCTTTATCGTATGCAGTAATAAGTGAAATTGGAGCTCTTGTTACCCTATATCTCCTAGTTAACTTCGAGGTTTATCATTTAACTTATTTCGGCTTATTTATTGAGCTGTTGAAAGACGGACTGTTCCTGGGAGTTCTTCTTGGAGTAAACTATTTCCTAAATGTTAAGCACAAGGTGCTGATTATCCGAGCACTCAGGAATTTGAAAAGTGATGAAGCGGTCTTTGGCCTAGTGATGATCCTCTCAACTTCGATAGCGCTTGCTAGCGAAATGATTGGACTCCACTTTAGCATTGGAGCTTTCATCGTTGGACTTTTGCTTCACAGCGATTTAATGGGAACTAAGCAGTATAAGAGAGTGCACACAATAATCTCTGGTATAACCTACGGTATTTTTGCTCCAATTTTCTTTGCGTGGCGCGGAATAAACTTTGAAACCGAATTTTCAGTGGAAGTAGTTTACTTCTTTGTCTTGGTTTATATCATCAGAATTCTCTTAACCATGGGATTTACATGGAACAGAGAAATAAGAAAAACAATAGTAAGGGCAAGTGGAGTGGCAAGTTTTGGAGTTCTTGGGCTACTTGTGGGTGAGTTAGGATACGAATATGGAGTTCTAAGCCAGCACCTTTATGCACTAGCATCTTTAGCGAGTATTTTGGGAATGTTCGTTTCCACTACCATTGGAAGGCTTTTCTCGGCTAAAAATTCTTAACTTTTCTTGCTTCTTTTTAGTTTTGGATCTTTCTGGGGTGTTCTAAAGAGATACAAAAACATTTGCCTCTTTTTACAATTATTCTGAGCAAAGGCGAAAGGTTTATAAGCAAACCTACATGTAACACCAAATTGACAGCAAAATTCTTAGTTAAATAAGCTCAAAATCATGATTAGCCAGAGAATACATGAAGAAGGAGGAGGTAAACCGCTATGAGTTGGACAACTCCAAAAAAAGCCATTTTACTCGCTGCAAGTGCTGAGGGAGGTACAAAATTAAACGCATTTGATAACGCCTTACTCAAAATGGGGATTGGAAATGTCAACTTAGTAAAGCTCAGCAGTGTTATTCCAGCCCACATAGAGTGGATTGATGAGCTTCCGAAGAACATTCCAATAGGAATGCTTCTCCCGACGGTCTATGCTCATATAGAGAGCGATGAGCCCGGCTCAACAATTAGCGCCGCCCTTGGTGTTGGAATTAGCGAGGGCAATACCGGAGGGCTAATCTACGAATACAGCGGCTATTGCACTAAAGAAGAAGCCGAGAGAATGGTAAGGGAAATGGTGGAAGAGGGTTTTAGAGTTAGGGGTTGGGAGCTCAAGGAATTTAAAACCGCTGTTGCCGAAATAACGGTTAAAGATAAACCTGCTGCTGCCGTTGCAGCCGTTGTTATGTTGCCTTATTAACCTCTTTGAAAAAGTAGAGGGAGGTGCTGTGGATGGAGGGAGGTGAAGGCGATGGCTCAAGTAGTCGAAACCCCAATAGGGATGCACGTTGTTTTGGATCTTTACGAATGCGATCCCGAGATACTCGACGATATGGAGAGAATAGAAGAGATACTTACCAAAGCCGCTGAAGTGGCAAATGCAACAATTATCGACAAACGCTTCCATAAGTTCTCTCCCCAAGGCGTTTCTGGCGTTGTCGTCGTTTCTGAGAGTCATATCGCGATTCACACATGGCCCGAGCATGGCTATGCCGCCGTTGATGTTTACACGTGTGGAGACCATACAATGCCCCTTAAGGCGAGTGAGTATATTATCAAAGAATTAAAATGCAAAAAGCCGACTGTTGTAAAACTTGATAGGGGGCTTCTCTTTAAGGAATGACCTCTTCTCCTTTATTGGCCCCCTTAAATCATATTTTTTGTTGAATATTGGGTAGCTTAAAGGCAAAAGTTTAAAAGGCATTCGATAAGCCTTCAAGCGAGGTGAGCGTGATGGAATTCATTGAGTGGTATCCAGGAGGATATGGTGTGGGATTCAAGGTCATTTCAAAAATAACTGATGTAGAGAGCGAATATCAGAAGATAGAGCTTTATGAGACCGAAGGATTTGGAAAGCTTCTTGTAATCGATGGCACTGTTCAGCTTGTTGAGCATGGTGAGAGAAGCTATCATGAGCCCTTAGTTCATCCTGTCATGCTCGCTCATCCAAATCCAAAAAAGGTTCTTGTAATCGGCGGAGGTGATGGGGGAACTCTAAGGGAAGTCCTTGAGCACAAGACTGTTGAAAAGGCGGTTATGGTGGAGATAGACGAGAAAGTTGTGGAAGTATCTATGAAATACCTAAAAATCGATGGAAGACTTCTGGAGAGAGCTATTAAAGGAGAAGAACCAAGGGCAGAGCTCATTATAGGAGACGGAGTTGAATACATGAAGAGGCACAAAAATCACTTTGATGTTATAATAGTGGATTCAACGGATCCCGTTGGACCAGCGAAGCTCCTCTTCAGCGAAGAATTCTACAGAGATGCATACGAAGCTTTAGGGGAGGAAGGTATATATATTACCCAAGCGGGTAGCGTTTACCTCTTTACAAATGAGCTGCTTAGCGCTTACAAAAACATGAAGAAGGTCTTTGATAGAGTTTATTACTTCAGCTTCCCCGTGATAGGCTACGCCTCTCCCTGGAGCTTTCTGGTTGGAGTTAAGGGAGATATAGATTTCACAAAGATTGATCTGGCCAGAGCAAAAGATCTTAACTTGCAGTATTACGATCCCGAGAGACATGAAACTCTCTTCCAGATGCCCAAGTATGTGAGGGAACTCTTGGAAAAGGACTAGAGTATTTTGTTCGCTTCCTTTTCTATGCTTCTTATGATTTCCTCCATTTTAGAAAGCAAGACTTCTAAAGCCTCTCTTGGTGCCTTTGCTCTGTAAATATATCCAATCCATCCCCTATTGACAAGCTTTCTCTCAACAAGCCCGAGTTCAAGAAGATGTCTGAGCTTCTCTCTAACTATTCTCTCAGATAATCCAAGTTTTTTTGCTATTTGCCTTGCTGTTAGCTGTTCATTTAAAAGGAGGGAGTATATCTTAATTTCAGACTTTGTAAGCTCAAATCCTTTGAGTACATTCGTGAAGGTTCTTAGCAGGTCTTCCATGGGGGATCACGTATGAAAATTTTTATTCATACCTAATTACATTTCAGTGAAAAGGTTTATAAGTCTTGTCCCAACACTCAACAGGGGATGAAAATGCTACGAGCAATGATAAAGAACGCGAGAATACTAGACGGGAGGGCTTACATAGGAATTGGTCTCTTAGGCGTCTTAATTAGCTTTAGGAATAATCCCGATGTTATTAAGGCTCTGATGTTTGCCCTCTCACTTGTATTGTATGTTGCCTATGCATTTGCCATAAACAACTGTTTTGATTCCGATACAGACGCCTTAAATCCTCGAAAAAGAAATAAAAACCCGATAGCAAGCGGTGAGCTCAGCTTTAGGGTAGGAATTATCTCATCTTTCATCTTGATATTGGGGGGCATGCTTATTTCGCTCTTCTCCAACAGGGATGCATTTGTTGTCTATGCAATAATGACGGCTTTGGCCACTTTTTATTCTGCTCCTCCAAGGCTTAAGGCTAGACCGATAGTTGATGTGCTCTCACACGGGCTGTTTTTCGGCACGATGCCCTTTATATATGGAGCTTATTTTGATGGGAGCATAACCTCATATGAGGGCTTAATAGGATTGGCTTTGTTCTCATATTCCATGGCTATGGAGCTAAGAAATCACCTTGAAGACTATGAAAGCGACCTGAAGGCAAATCTAAAAACAACTCCAATAGTTATCGGCAAAAGAACCTCAGAAAAATTAGTTCTCATATTCTCGCTCTTGTCCCTTGCAATCCTATTGGGTTCCCTTTGCTATCCTTTTGCATTAACCGGAGTGTTGGGCTTAATAGGGACTAGAAAAAAAGCAAAAATAAGCTACGAACTCTTAGACTGGAGTATGGTTTTGCTTTTAATATTTCACGCATTAAAGCACAGTGGTGTATGACATGAGGAAGGCAACTTTAAGAAAGCTCTTTAGCGCAGTAGCTTTTTTAATCTCTTTGGCCTATCTCTATAAAAGCATTGATTTTAAAGAGCTTGCCCTAGCAATAAGCGAGGCAAATTACGGTTATCTTCTTCTCTCCCTTGTTCTGTCAATTTTTACTATTTTGCTGGGCACATTAAGGTGGTATTTAATTTTGAGAAAAGTTCAAAAAGCCAGCTTTAGAAAGACCCTTCAGGCCTTTATAAGCGGTTATTACCTCATGGCAATCCTCCCTCCAACCTTGGGACATATGGCAAAGGTCAAGCTTGTTGGAGGGGATTACTTTGCGGCCCTTTCTTCTCTTGCCCTTGGAATGGCCGCTGAGGTGGTTGTTCTCCTTTCTTTTGGTTTGATATTTCTAGGGTTCACAAAGCTGGGCCTTCTTGGAATAGCTGTAATACTTGTTGCCTTTATTTACGATAAGGCTTTTCACCGGGTTGCGCTTACTTTCTTCAAACTTTGGGAAGATTTAGGTGCTAAGAGAATCTCAAAGACACTTAAAGAATGGTGGCACCGCACCTACTCAGGCTGGAAAAAGGGAAAAGAAAGTAAAACCAGCTTTGCCACAACATTTTTGATTTCATTTGCTGTGATAATCCTCCAAGTTTTTGGCTTAATTCTTGTGGGAAAAGCCTTTTCTCTGGATATCTCACTAAAAGGAGCATTTTATGCCTTTTTTATGAGCGTTATCTTCGCTTCTCTTAGCGGGATACCCTCTGGAATTGGAGTCAATGAGTTCGGCATTCTTATAGGCATTGGCCCATCGACAAAAGGTGTCCTCACGGCATTCCTTTACAAATTCCTATTTCAATATCAGTACTCAATAATCGGTGCATTTGTGTTCTACAAGCTTTTGGGTGGTGAACATGAGGGTAGCGCTGGTTAGTGACTGGTATTATCCAAAAATAGGGGGAGTTGCGTCTCACATGCATCACCTAGCCATAAAGCTCAAAGAAAGAGGGCACGAGGTGGCGATAGTCACAAACAACCGAACCACTGGAAAGGAGGAGGATCTAGAAAAGCGGGGGATAGAACTTATAAAAATTCCCGGGATTGTAAGCCCTCTTTTGGAAGTAAACGTAACTTATGGATTGAAATCCTCAGAGGAGCTCAATGAATTCTTAAAGGATTTTGACATAATTCATTCCCACCATGCATTTACTCCCCTCGCTTTGAAAGCCGTTAAAGCTGGAAGGGCAATGAGAAGGGCAACTCTCCTCACAACCCACAGCATCTCCTTTGCCCATGAGTCAAAGCTCTGGGAAGCCTTGGGGTTTACAATTTCTCTTTTCACCGACTATTTAAAGTATCCTCACCGAATAATAGCAGTTAGCAGGGCTGCAAAGGCTTTTATAGAGCATTTTACAGATGTTCCGATTTCAATAGTGCCAAATGGAGTTGACGATAAGCGCTTCTCGCCTACCAAGGAAAAGGATAAGATAAAAGCCAAGTTTGGGATTAAGGGAAACGTCGTTCTTTATGTAAGCAGAATGAGTTATCGGAAAGGGCCTCACGTGCTTTTGAATGCTTTTTCAAAAATAGAGGACGCTACTCTTGTGATAGTAGGGAGTGGAGAAATGCTCCCCTTTTTAAAGGCTCAGGCTAAGTTCCTTGGAATAGAAGACAGAGTTGTTTTCATGGGATATGTGCCAGACGATTTACTCCCGGAGATTTTCAAGATGGCAGATATTTTCGTGTTGCCCTCAGTATCTTCCGAGGCATTTGGAATAGTTGTCCTCGAGGCTATGGCCTCTGGGGTTCCCGTTATAGCTACGGATGTTGGCGGAATACCGGAAGTACTCAAAGAAAATGAAGCTGGCCTCTTGGTTCCTCCCGGAAATGAGCTTGAGCTCAGAAATGCCATTCAAAAACTTTTGAACAATGAGGAGCTAAGAAAATGGTATGGGATCAACGGGAGAAAAGCGGTTGAAGAAAAATATTCATGGGACAAGGTTGTAGTGGAAATAGAAAAGGTTTATGAGGAAATCATCTCAAATATCTAAAGGGGAAATGAATGAGGATGGAAGAGCTGACGTGGGAGGAATTTGAAAAGATAAAAGCTAAGGTATTTGCTGTTTTGCTCCCTGTAGGCAGTATTGAAGCTCATGGAAAGCATCTGCCTTTAGGCACTGACGTTTTTGCTCCTCTTGAGATCTCAAAAAGAGTCGAAAAAAAGCTGAAAGAGAGAAGGATAGAAATTCTCATAGCGCCTCCAATATGGTATGGACACAGCTTTGTGCTTAATGTTTATCCCGGAACGATAAACGTGGAAGCAGACAGCCTGCGCAGATATGTTAGGGATGTACTAAGCGAATTTGCAGAAGAAGGTTTTAGAAAGATAGTTATCTTAAACGGTCATGGAGGGAACATGTATCCGCTCATAGAAGCAAGTGAAGAAGTTGCTGAAAGTCATGGAGCTGAGATTATACTCATAAACTGGTGGATAGACTTCAGGAAAGAAATACTCGAAATATGTTCTTCCCAAGGACATGCAGGGGAAGATGAGACTTCAGTAATGCTTGCAATAACTCCAGAGCTCGTCAAAATGGAGAAAGCAAAAGGCGAAAAGAGAAGCTCTCCAGTCAGAGTGATAAGAAGGGACATAGGGCTTGAGCTTTTCCCGGACGGAGTCAACGATAACCCCCAAGGAGCGACAAGAGAAAAAGGAGAAAAGATTCTTGAAGTGGTTAGTGAGAGAATAGCGACACTTCTGGAAGGATTGCTATGAAAGAGGTGTTGAAAGAGATTGACACAAGGATAAAAAGACTTGAGGCCGAAATAGAGCTGGCGGAGAGCAGATTAGAATTTCTAAACAAAATAGGAGCAAGTTCCAAGTATAAGCTACTCGAAAAAAAGCAGGGAATTAGCGAGATTTATATAGTCTTTTTTATGCTCTGGGGCTTCATAGGTTTAGTGCTCCTTTTGTTCCTCAAATATAGGTATGGCGAGATGCTGCCGTTCTCGCTAACTCCTTATATCGTTTTGATGGTGTTCTTTATCCTTCTGCCTGTTGTGTACTATATAGTCTCCTCCAGAGAGCCTAAAGAGGAAACTCCGATTGATTACCTCATCAAGAGAGAGCGAATGGCTCGCTTGCTTATAAACCGCTTTTACAAACCTCTGAGAGATGCCCTTGAAAGAGGGGACGAGGATAAGCTAAAAGAGCTGGCCGAGGATATAAGCATGGGAGAACTTGCTAGAGCGGCTGAAGAACTCAACGAGGGTAATCCAAAAGCCATGGCCTATGCCCTCTACCTATTCATTGCTAGAGACAAAGTAAATCCCGAGGAAATTCAAGAAGCACTGACACTTGTAAAAAACAAGCCCCTAAAGTTACTGCTCTCAACACTTCTCAAAGAGAGCCCAAATCCAGAACAATGAAAGGTTTTTAAACTAAAAGGAAAAAAGAAAGAATGACCGATGATGGCAACAGGGTAGCTACCGAATTTGATGTGGAAGCCGTTCCAGTCTGAGGTTATTCACATGGTACTAAAAGAATGGGAAGTTTTGAATCCCTGACTACCCTTTCTGCCGTGCTTCCAAGTAAGAGGTCTTTTATAACACTCCTGCCCTTCTTGCCTATGACTATGATTGAAGAGCCCTTGGCCAGTGCAGTGCCTAATATGGAGTGAGAAGCTATTCCGGTAAGTATCTCAGTCTTTACCGGGACGTTAAACATCTTTGCAAATTCTTCCAGCTTTATCTTTGCATTTTCAATGTTCCTTTCAAATTCTTCTGGCTTTCCATAATCAACCACATGGATAAGCGTGACCTCATCGATTAACTCTTCAAACTTCTTTGCAGCATTTACAACTTTTTCAGAACATTTGGAGAAGTCTAATGCTATCAGCGGCCTCTTAAAAATCTCCTTACAGTTTGACAGGCATTTAATCTTCCTCTCTTTCTCGTCCCACTCATATTTCACGACCAGCACGGGTTTTTTAGTTGCTCTGACGAGATTTGAGGCAGTACTCCCGAGGAGCATCTGTCTAAGGATATTCTCACCTTTAGAGGGCACGACAATTAAATCCACGTTGCTCTCCTGGGCTATCTCGGCTATTTCAAGAGAGGGTATTCCAATTTTCACTATAGGCTCAACGTCGATTCCCTTCGCCCTTATTTCCCTAGCAATCTTATTCAGCTCTTCCTCATCTATTTTCATAAGCTCTATGGCTTCTATGTCAGTGGCAGTTATGTCAACTATGTGGACTAGATAGAGCTTCTTGGCACCTACTTCAAACAGTTGAGGAACGCACTCCCTAATGGCATGCATAGACACTTCAGAGAAGTCTGTGGGAAAGAGCACTTTTTCAAACATGTGACCACCAAATACTATATCGTCATGAGAGTATTTAGGTCTTTAGGAAGGAAAAACATTATATTTAGGAGGGAATATTTTATGGTGGTGATATTATGAAGAGAGTGCACATTTTTGACTGGCACAAAGAGCATGCAAAAAAAGTTGAAGAATTTGCGGGCTGGGAAATGCCTATCTGGTACTCGAGCATAAAAGAGGAGCACCTTGCTGTTAGAAATGGCGTCGGGATTTTTGACGTTTCCCACATGGGGGAAATATTCTTCAGAGGAAAAGACGCTCTCAACTTCCTTCAGTATGTGACTACAAATGATATCTCAAGACCACCGGCAATAAGCGGAACTTATAGCTTAGTTCTCAACGAAAGGGGGGCAGTGAAGGATGAGACCCTTGTCTTTAACATGGGGAACAACACCTACATGATGGTTTGCGACAGCGATGCCTTTGAAAAGCTCTATGCGTGGTTTACCTCAATTAAAGGAGCAATTGAACAGTATACAGAACTTGATTTGGAGATAGAGAACAAAACCTATGACATTGCAATGTTCTCAGTACAGGGTCCCAAAGCAAGAGACCTTGCAATGGATCTCTTTGGAATTGACATCAACCAGCTCTGGTGGTTCCAGGCAAAAGAAGTAGAACTTGATGGAATAAAAATGCTCCTTTCAAGGAGCGGTTACACTGGGGAGAACGGCTTTGAGGTTTACTTTGAAGATGCCAACCCCTATCACCCTAACCCAGAAAAGAGAGGAAAACCCGAGAAAGCCCTATACGTATGGGAGAAAATCCTTGAGGTGGGTCAAAAATATGACATAAAACCTGCTGGACTTGGTGCGAGAGATACTTTGAGACTTGAAGCTGGATACACTCTCTATGGCAACGAAACAAAGGAGCTCCAACTCTTGAGTACCGACATTGATGAAGTAACTCCCCTGCAGGCAAACCTCGAGTTTGCAATCTTCTGGGACAAGGAGTTCATCGGGAAAGAAGCACTTCTAAAGCAGAAGGAGAGGGGGCTTCCGAGCAAGATGGTGCACTTCAAGATGGTTGACAGGGGAATACCAAGGGCAGGATACAAGGTATATGCAGAAGGGAAAGAAATTGGAGAAGTCACAAGTGGAACGCTCTCACCCCTGCTGGGAATTGGCATAGGCATAGCATTTGTTAAATCGGAATATGCAAAGCCCGGCGTGGAGATAGAGATCGACATAAGAGGGCAAAAGAAGAAAGCACTAACGGTTGCTCCACCTTTCTACGACCCCAAAAAGTATGGAGCATTTAGAGAGGAATGATTCTACTTTTCTTTTATTATTGCAAAAGCTCTAATTGGACTGCCTGAACCCTTTTTGATTTTTAATGGAGCCCCAAAGAATGTGAATTCCTTCTCGATGAGCTTTTGTAGATTAATGAGATTTTCGAAGATAACGATTCCATTAGAGAGCAGAACTCTGTGAGTGTTGAAGTCGCCTATACTGGGAGCGTCAATCCCCACACCCTTAACGCCAAGCCCAACTAAATATTTTGCACCTTCCTCAGATAGATATATCCCTCTCCCACCGGTGTAGAAAAGCACCACTTCGGCACTTTTTGTTATGTCTTCCGCCTTTATGCTCCTATCCAGCGAGGAGACATCTATGACTACTCCCCTTCCAATGAACCTCTCCAACGGAATCTGGTCTATTGTCTTTCCGCTCGGGACGAAATGCGCCGGAGCATCTACATGCGTTCCGCTGTGCTCTCCGAGAAAGAGAGCGTTCATGTAATACCCGTCCTTTTCAATTGTAGTCCATTTTCTTACCTCAACTCTCGGATCTTCGGGATAGACAGGAGTTTCTTCGCTAAGCTCAAGAGTTAAATCGACTATCACTAAATCATCTCCGAGTACAATCCTCATTACCGACACCAATTGTCTAATAATCACCTTTTTAACTCTTTAATCTTTATCCCAAAAAGGTGATGTTATGAACTGCACAAAAGATTACTGCGTAAAGGATATTAATCTGGCACCTGAGGGGGAGAAGAAGATAGATTGGGTCTCTCGTTTTATGCCGGTTCTCCAACACATAAGAAGGGATTTTGAAAGAAAAAAGCCCTTTGAAGGAGTTAGGATTGCTGCCACATTGCACCTTGAGATGAAAACCGCTTTCTTGCTCCTAACTTTAAAAGCCGGAGGAGCGGAGGTTTCAGCAGCAGCGAGCAATCCCCTAAGCACCCAAGATGATGTCGTTGCTGCTTTAGCCAAAAATGGAGTAAAGGTTTATGCCATAAGAGGGGAAAGCAGGGAAGAGTACTATGAGTTCATGCACAAGGCCCTTGATATAGAACCAAACATCCTCATAGATGATGGAGCAGACATGATAAGCGTTGTCCACAGAGAGA
>CAYNRW010000012.1:0-20474 GCA_964399725.1 uncultured Thermococci archaeon
CTTAGAAAAGGTAAGAAACTTTCTATTTCCCTTCTCCTTTTCTGAAGCCTTAGAGGTCAAGTACCCCGTAAAGCTTTCCAGAGACATGTTCGACATGCTAAAGCTTTATTTTGTGTATCCAACTCTAGTTCGTTTTATGAAATTAATGAGGATGCTAAATGCTACTGAAGCGATTGCCACTATGCCGTAATAGAGTAGCGGAATTTTATTTTTGGTAGAGTAGAATGAGGCAAGGATCAAAAGAAGCCCAAGCACAAGGATAAGCACTCGAATGGTTCGCCATGAAGGCACTTCAATCACCCTCCGCACGCACTCTCACCAAATAACAAACACTCAAAATACATAAAACTTAGCTCCAAAACAACGAGGAAAAAACAATGACAATTTAGATTTTAAGAATTAAAGATTGCTATACTATCCAACAAGACTGGCTAAAAGGTCTCTAACTTTTTCTTTCACTTCTTTAGGATGGACAACCTCAATTTCCACTCCAAGTTCCTCTATAAAGCTTCCAACCCAGCTATTTCTCAGGGGTTTGTTGTTGAAGGGATACACGATCCAAAGCCTGTTGAACCCGTCTCTATGGGCTTTTATTGCGTTGTAAAGAACCCTCTGCTTTATCCATTTATAGGAATTTTCAAATTCAATTGCTAGGATTTTTTCGTTTTCTTTCAGAATAGCTAAATCTATTCGAGCACCATCTCTCGTGGAGAACTCTTTGACAGATTTGAAGCCCATTTCTTGGGCAGTTTTACTTAACTCTTCAGTAAGTGCTTTTATTTTGATCTTAAACCCTCCAAAAAGTTAAAAATTAAAGAGCCTTTTTAAGCTCTTCTATAGCTTCCTTGGCCTTTAGAATGTTCTTTATCTTTCCTTGGGCAAGATCTTTCTTACCTCCACCGCCTCCGCCAGCGACTTTGGTGATTATTCTTATCAAATCCCCAGCTTTATGCGGTATATCCTCTCCAACGCTGATCACAACTGCGTTTGTATCTTCGCTTATTAATGCTACAATACGGTTCGCTTTCTTGAGTTTGAGTGCGGCCTCTCTTAAGTGGTCTATCTCCCCTTCCACTATATCTCCAATGAACTCTATCTCCCCTATCTTCTCTACCTTGTTCTCGAGTTCATAGACTAAAAGCTTTGCAAGTTCTTTGTTTAGTTTTTCTACTTCTTTTCTTGCCTGCTTCCACTCCTCAAAGAATCTTTCGGCAGTTTCGGGTAATTTTTCCGGTGGTACTCTAAAGACTTCGCTTGTTTTGCGTAAAATCTCTCTTTCTTCTTGCCATTCTTTAATAGCAGCCTCACCACATGCGAATATTATTCTCTCAACACCATCTTGGATTCTTTCTGTTCTTAAGATTTTTATTGGCCCAATTAGGCCTGTACTTGATAAGTGAGTACCACCACATGCTTGAACATCCCAGTCTTTGATATTAAGTACTCTAATTATTCTTCCGGGTACCACACCACCCTGGTAGAGCCTGAAACCATATCTTTGTTCTGCTTCTGTTCTTGGAAGCCACTCCCATTTTACCTCTCTGTCTTCCATAACAATCTTGTTTGCTAGAAGTTCTATTTTCTTAAGTTCCTCCTCGCTGATACGCTTGTAGTGAGCTATGTCTAATCTTGCCCAGTCAGTGGTTAACTGGGAACCGGCCTGCCATACGTGTTTCCCGAGAACCCTAACCAAGGCACCCATAAGAACGTGGGTTCCGGTGTGGTGTCTCATATGTTGTATTCTTCTTTGCCAGTCAATTTTTCCATGAACGCTATCTCCCTCTTTAAAGCTTTCAGGTTTCTCTACCCTATGGAGAATTACCTTCCCAACCTTCTGGACATCAAGCACTCTAATCCCATTAAGCTCACCCAAATCACAGGGCTGACCCCCGCCTTCGGGATAAAATGCCGTGGCATCTAGGACAACCCAGTCATCTATTACCTTAAGTAGCTTTGCATCGAATTCCTTCATGAACGGATCTTCATAATAAAGCGTTCTCGTATCTGGCAGATCTTGAACCAGCTCAAAGTCCACTACCTTTTTCTCCTCTTCTTTTTTGGCGGTCTTTTCAGCTTCTTTGGCAACTAGGCTGTAGAAGTTGTCCGGAACCTTGACTTTCATGCCTTCTTTTTCCGCAATCTCCTTGACGATCTCAGGGGTTAAACCATGGCTTTCATAGAAGAGGATAAGCTTCTCAAGAGGAATTTCATTGATATCCTGCTTCTTAAGCTTCTCAATTTCTCTCTTGACTAATCCGCTTCCTCTCTTTAAGGTTTCTGTGTACTTTTTCTCTTCAACGTTAATCATATCAAGAACAACATCTTCCATCTCTCTGAACTCCGGGAAGGTTTTATGGAGAGCTTTTATGTGCATTGCAACTATTTCGCTAAGAGGAATCTCCAAACCGAGTTCTCTAAGATGCCTCATGCTCTTTCTTATGAGGAGCCTTGCAAGGTAGCCCGCTTTAACATTAGACGGCACAACACCATCAGAAAGCATAAAGGTTAGGGCCTTTGTGTGATCGGCTATAGCATAGATCAGCTCATATGGTCTAATGAGCCTCGTGAGTTCATCCACGTCAATTTCAACTCTCTTTGCAACGGTTTCCCTCAATATCCTCAAATCCCCCATATCTTCAATATCGAACATTCCCGCTAGTTTTGAGTTCTCCATGAGGATTCTGTTGTCTATCTTCTCAATCCCAGCCATCTTCTTAAGAGGGTCAATCACATAGTCTAGCACTGCATCGTATGCTGTTGGGGTGCCCTGACTCATCCACACAAGCCTTTCAAGGCCATATCCCGTATCCACAACTCTTGTATCCATCGGAACATATTTATCTCCCTTAATTTCCACAACTTGGGAAGGATCGGCATCTGGAGGAGCTAACTTGTACTGCATGAAAACTAGCGTAGCTACCTCCAAACCACGGTAGAGCACTTCAAAAGCCGGACCGGCGTTTCCGCCTCCTGCCCATGGGTTTTCCTTGAAGGTTATGTCCTCTCCTTTCATACCAAGATCCTTAGTGAAAAACTCGTAGGCGTACTCAACAGTTTCATCCATCCAGTAAATTGGCTTTTCTGGATAGTTAAATGCGTGATGAGCCATCATTTCAAAGATCGTAAAGTGTCTGCCCGTTATTCCGACATTGTCGATATCGGTAAACCTTATGGACGGCTGGCTTATCGTGAGTGGGTTCGCTGGAGGATCAGCTTCACCACTTATGACCCACGGCTGGAAGTCCATAATTGATGCTCCAACCAAGAGAACATCATCTCTCCATCTGGGCAGTACTGGATATCTTTTAACTCTCCCATGCCCCTTTCTCTCGAAAAAGCTCAAAAACTTCTCACGCATTTCCTCAAGGGTGTATTTCTTCGGTATGCCGGGTTTTCCTATGAACTCGTACTCATCACACGGAGGATCGCCACAAGTTTCTCTATCAGGATCAAGCGTCCAGAAAGACTTTCCACAGACCTTACAGATTTTTCTTATCCACCCTTCTTCCTTAAACATCCTCGTAGTCATGTCCATGATCATCACCATCCTTAAGTCTAACCTAAAAGTTGCGTTTCATGTTAAAAAGTCTTTGTCTGAAGGGCCATTCATAGGTTATTTTAAAATTTATTTGTCGATCTCCACGTCTTCAAACTCATCCTCATCCACAACAACAAAGGGAATTTTCATTTTTTTGAGCATCTCGACGAGCTGTTTGTGAGTTTTTTCCAGCATTTCTATCTTGTGCCTCAGGTTTTGGTTTTCGATATAGAGGTTCGTTGCTTCTTCGGTTTTCATATTGAGTTGGGTCTTTAACTCAATTATTTGCTCCTCAAGTTCTACAACAGAGCGCTCAAGCCTCTCAATCTCCTCTATGTACTCCCGACAGAGACGCCGTTTTATCATTGCGGTCAGCCCCGCGAAACCTCCTCACCACTCAGGGGGCTCCAGACTCATCATTCCATGCCATCATCTACGACCCCATTAACAATTCCATTTCCCCTTTAACCGTGTATTAGATTCTAATTGACAACAAAGTTCAAAAACTTTATTAGCTTTTTCATTATTCTTACTGGCAAATGAGCAATGTTAATTATTCATTTGTTGTTATCCTCCTAACAATTATCTACCTCACCAGCTCTCTTCACAAATTCAACGCTAACAACATTAAACAACAGCCACACTAGCAAAAATCCTCATCAATCATTACGTGGAAAATAAAAATCAACCCACCTGCCCAGACACCACTAGTAGCCCAGAACAATGTTGCGAACATGTGGCTGAACTCCTCCGCTTATCCCCTAACTCAGCAGGCTTCTCACTCCTTAGGGCAAAGAGGTGGGTCAGGTTAATTCCTTATGTTTCTCTAGCCTTTTAATTTCTTGTTTAATCTCTTCAATCAGAATTCTTATTTTTCTTTCCGGGATTTCTGGTACTTTGGACTTTAGATCCTCTAAAATCATTATCAATTCCCGTGCATTCTCGTCCCCTTTGTTTCTTAGATAATATTTAAAGAAAATCAGAGCTTTCGTTTCATCTTTATCCTCTAAAAACAAAAATTTGGCGATGTCATATAGATATTCTTGTGAATTTGGAAGAATGCTTAATATTTTTGCAAGAATTTTTGCAACTTTATCTACCACCCATTCATTATTTGTGGAGGAGAAAATTCTAAGCAGTTCAGGAACAAAAGTTTTGAAGTTCTCCACGTTCTGAGAATTTATCTCACCGGAAAGTTCATATAACTCCCAAAGAGCATCTATAACCTCTGCACGATCACTGCTCTTTAATTTTGTCATGATTTTTGAAAGATCCCTCATTTCGTTTGTGTTCAATTCAAATTTACCATATGTCATCTTTGCAGTTCTATCGCTTCCAAAAGTCTTTTTTCTAGGTGTCAGAGAGCTTAAACTAGGTATATAAAGTGCTTTCTCCTCTAAATTCGAAGATGTAGTAAAATATTTAGGCCCCTCAACAACTCTGGGAAGGCTTTCAATCTTTGTTTCTTTTTCCATTTCTGCTTCTTTTATCTTATGAGAGACCCATTTAAGGACATCTTCATTGCCTATTATTCCCGCTAGAGTTATTGCATCTTCGTATCTCCCCTCATTAATCAGTTCTTTTAGCACTTCAAATGCTCTATTTATGCGTATACGATAGTAATTACGGACAAGTTTGGTGAGGTAGTTAATAGTTTTTTCAAGTTCGCTTTTTATAAGCCAGCTGCCGGATTTCCTAATTTCCTTCATAATCTTTATCCATGCAAGGCATCTTCTGATAATTTCATCTGAATCTTGATATCTTGTTGCAATTTCTCTGGTAAGTTCAAGGGTAACTTCCACAACAGTTTCATCATCACTCTCTAATAGACTGGGAATCTTTGATAAAATCCCCTCTAAAATTTCTGTTGATCTGACGTCTTTAGTAAAATTCAAAAATCTCCAGAGACCCCATGTTCCCAAGACCCGTACTCTATCGTCTCTTGAGAGAGCCATTTTAGTAAGGCAGTTTAAAACAGAAGGATGAGGTTCTATGAACTTTAAAGCTTTGAAGAGATTTACAAGCTGCAGGAATACAAAATCATCTTCTAATATGCGCGGAATGCTAACTGTTTCAAAAATTTTTAGGGAAACATTAACTGAGAGCGATATTCCCTTTATCAATGATTCCAACACTTTCAGAGTTAGTTCTTGGATCCTTCGGTTTTCATCAAAGAGATTCTCCAGCAGTGCTTCCAAACCTTCCTCTAAAAATTCCTGTCGTTGTTCTATATCTGCATTGACAACCGTTTCATTCAATATTTGGAGTGCTTTAATTCTTGTTGAGGGATCTCCTTCTTTAATTTGCTCTAGTAATTTATTTAAAGTGTCTTTGTCTATTTTTCTCTGGGTAATCTCTTGAGTAAGTAAAGGATTTTCTTTTATCATATTATCATCTTCGAAGACTCCCTTCATTCCACACCCCCTTTGAAGTTAGAGGGCGTAATATTCAGGTCTTCTATCTCTAAATAGATCGTTAAATTCATTTAATTTTTTATTTCTGGCTTCTTCAACGTTTATCTCAACAACGCCTACCTCCTCCTTATCCTCGCTTGCCCTAAGCAGTATCTCTGCCCTTGGAGAATTTATCTGACTCATCCCTATGAACCTCAATCCCCTTTCCTCACCAATTCTGTTTGCGGTTATGCTGAATACCCTATTCTCGAGGCTCCTTATTGGCATTGCCCTTGGAGCATAGGGAAGAACGAGGTTAGCTGGATGCGCAACGATATCTGCTCCCTTAAGGGCAAGGGTCCTCATGGATTCAGGGAAAAACCAGTCAAAGCATATCATAATTCCAACTTTTGCCATGCCTATGTTAAACACATGGAACCCAAGATTTCCGGGCTCAAAGAAGAGCTTTTCCCTGTAGAAAAGGTGAATTTTTCGGTATTTTCCTATGTAGCCCCACCCTATTGGGCCGACGATAACAGCAGAGTTGTAAAGCCTTCCTCTCTCATCTTTCTCTGCAGTGCCGGCCACTATGAACGCTTCATGTTCTCTTGCCTGTTCGACAAGAAATTGAGTAGTCTCTCCATCTGGGATCTGCTGAGCTATCCCCTCCACCTCTTCTTTTGTCTCGAAGTTGTAACCAGTATCAAAAAGCTCTGGGAGAACAATTAGCTTAGCACCTTGGTTTGCAGCTTCTTTGATTAATTTTTCAGCTTTACTCAGGTTAGCATTAAGATCCAAGAGCTTTGGCTTCATCTGAACAAATCCAACCTTCATTTTCAATCCCCCTTAATACTTTAAGGTTTTAGTAGTTAATAACTTATCGAGCCCTACTTTTGTCCGAGTTTAGTTTCACAAAAAGAGAAAATCTTAATTACACAATATTTAAGAGCAACAAAAAATTTTAAACCCACAAAATTTCCCCACATGCTTAAAGAACATTCAAAAATATCACAATTTCCACGAGGAACTTTCTTTTAACTATTAAGGAGCCATGGAATTGTCAAAACCCTTTATAAGATTTCAACTAAAGACAAAGCTCTGCTTGACCAAATTTTCCTTTAGTCCAGTTTATTTTGTTCTTTTTGTTTTTACTATTTTCTAATCCCTTTTGATGGAAAAGCTTAAAAACCAAGCAAAGTGAGCTTAGTCTGGAACGATTATCGGGGTGATGATCATGAAGAGGAGACCAAGGAAATGGAAAAAGAAAGGAAGAATGAGGTGGAAGTGGATTAAAAAGAGGATCAGGAGATTAAAAAGACAAAGGAAGAAGGAGAGAGGAATTATTTGATTTCTCTCCACTCCTTATATCCATTTTAAGTGGTGGTTATGCAGAGCTTTTCTTATGATAAGCTCTCTCTCGAATTGAAAACCTCTTCTGGAAGAGTCCTTGTTTTCGCAGATCCACATATAGGTTTTGAGCTTTCAAGGGGATTAAGGGTAAGAACGATGTTCGAAAAAAGTCTTACAGAGTTCATAAAGGAGGAAAATCCGGACTTGATAATTATCTTGGGTGACATAAAGGAACCCCTTGGAATGAACAGATTTGTTAAAAAACTTCTTATAGAATTCTTTTCTGAGGTCGGAGAATACAGTGTTGTTATAACAAAAGGAAACCACGACGGAAAAATAGAAAAAGTCACAAAGGAATTTAAAAACGTAAATGTTGTAAGTTACTTCATTCTTGACAATATGCTCTTCCTCCATGGTCACCAAACCCTTCCGGAAATTAAATTTGAGAAAGCTTTTTTGGGACATATCCACCCAGCAGTCAGTTTAAAAATCGGAGGAAACATCAAAAAAGTCAAATGCTTCTTTAGGGTCAGGAACTTTCTGATTTTACCCACAATAAACCCCTACATAGAAGGGTTTGATGTGAGAGAGGGAATAAAGATGATTCCATTTTTAAAAGATTCTCCCTCAGGAGAGGCCTTTCTTGGAGATGGGACATATATTGGCGAGATTGAACTGAACCGTAAGGCTTAAAATATATGAAGCCAAATATTCATAGATGTGAGAGAAAGATGAAGGAGGTATACGATAAGCTTGAGGGACTCCTGAAGACATTAGGATTCAAGAAGAACGAACTTAGAATATATCTTCTGCTTTTGGAAAAGAAAGCCCCCATGAGAATAACTGAAATAAAAGAAGAGCTTGGAATAAGCGAGAGAAGCGTTAGAGAGCACGTCCTCAATCTGTACAGAAGAGGAGTTCTCAAAAGGGAACTTATTCAAAGAGGCTGGCTTGGATATGTCTATTCTGCAGTCTCTCCTCCGGAACTTCTGGCAAAACTCAGAGAAAATGTTATCAAAAAAATAAACGAAATTGAAAAAGAGCTAAAAAACGATAACATCTAGAGACCTTAATATTTCAACTGCTTTTTCAAGCTTTTCTTTCTCGAAATCTCCGTACTCCTCTTTCAGGGCTTTAAAGGCTTCTTCTTTTGGCATTATCTCTCCGAGCATTAGTAACTCATGGAGCAAAACAGACATTCTTCTCTCTTCCATTATTTTTCCCAGCTCCTCCCCTTTCTTTTCGTCTATCTGCTTTATTGATCTCGGTGATATTATACCCTTTTTCTTCCACCTCAGCCAAGGTTCAAAGGCAAACTCGTGACCAACTTTTAATCCCAAAAACTTAGAGTCCCTTGACAATCCCAGCATTACCAGCTTTTCCGCCACTTCGAGCTCCCTTTCAATGCTAAGCTCTCCGAGATACTTCATTGCAAATCCCCTAGCAAATTTCTCAAGCTCCTTTTTCTTTCCTTTTGCGAGAGTCAAAGCAGTGGCCAGTACAGCCTTTCCTATGATCTCAAGGCTTTCTTTGCTTATTTTTTCCACGCTGTCCTCGCTTGAATGATAAAACCTGTCAGGCCAGGTTATTGGCATTACACTTGGAATCCCAAATAAGTTGAACACATCATGGTCGCTTCCAAGCTCATAGGGATACGCTTTACTTTTCATTTTTGGCAGTGCACTTCCGCCAAAGCTCTCTCCCTTGGAGTTTGCAAGGCATATAAAATACTCCAGAATACCAGAAATTATTGAGAACCTTGAGAGCGGAGTTCTTATTATCATTATTGTAGAATTTGCTCTGTCTTCACTTCCCCCAACCATGTCGAGGTTTATTGCGACGTAATAATCCCCAAGTCTTGCATATCTCTCCATAAATGCCTGCGTTCCATAATGCTCCGGAATCCATAGAAAGGCGAAGCCAAAGCGGAATGAATCATCGTAAAGATTGTTAAGCACTTTGGCTATCTCAATAAGCATAGCGGCACCGCTTGCATTGTCATTTGCCCCGGGCTTCGGGTGGCATATGTGAGCCGTGAACAGAACATAAGGAGGCTTCCCAATCTCTGCGTAAACGATTGGAAGAACCTGACTTTCTGGTATTACAGTCTCTACTTTTATTTTGGCTTTTATTGGCTCTCCCTTTTTTACTTTCTCGAGAGTTTTGTTTGCAATCTCTTCACTCACTGCAACAGCGGGGATTTTTGCCCATTGCAGGTCTTTTTTAGTTAGAAACAAACCTATGTATGGAAATGCCTTGCCTGTTCCCTTTCTGTAAGCTATAAAAGCAAGAGCACCTTTTTTGTTTGCCTTTTTGTAGTTCTCATGCCACTTCTCATTCACCATAACAATCTTGCCCTTTGCCTTTTCCCAGTCTTCTTCTCTTTCTACGGCTACAACTTCTCCTTCTACTTCTCCTGAGGGAGAATGAGCCATTACGACAAGGGGCGTTCTGGAAGTTGTTACCCTAGTTCCCCCTATCTCAATTTCCCCGTAAACGAGATCCCAAGCTATTGGGGAGGCTAGTGTTAAGTGCCATCGCTCTCCATCGTAAACATCTTCGAGAAGTTTTGCTTTTATCCCGTTTATCCTGAGCTCTTCGGTTATGTATCTTGCAACTTCAACCAGCTCTTTAGAACCTTGTATTCTGTGAAAGTTGCTGATCTCTGCTATGTATCCCAAAACGTTCTCGGCATTAAAGATCTCGGCTTCTTTTAGAAAATTCTTCATAAACAACACCTCTAAGAAATAATCAAAAGAACGAATAAACTTTACTCCGCAACCTCACTTACAGTCGAATTTATGGCATATTAATGCAACTAAATGCATTAATCTTCCTTATTAAGGATTTTTGGAGGAGCTAGCATTTTAGGGGCTTCAATATACTTTATGAGCCTTATTATTTCAGGAGGCTCTACAATTTTTGGAGTTTTTGAAAAAGACTTATATTCTTGGTCTATTTTCTCTTCTTCCCCTATATCCACCTTTTCTGTTTCTTTCAGCTCAAGCTCTGATTCAAGCTTGCTGAGCCCAAGTTCTATCTCTCTATGCTTTCTCTCTTTTCCATCTTTCAATCCCTTTTCATAGGCTGCTTTTACCTCATCAATTATGCCCAAAAGACTAGCGTTTTCATAGATTTCTCTTTTCTTCTTAGCTATCCATGAGACCCACTCCGTATGTCCTTTGTATCCAACAAAGTATCCAAAACGGTAAGCCTCTTTTATAAGTTCTTGCTTTTTGGAAAGTTTTTCATCCATTTCCGTCACCATGGAGCTTCGTTATATACCTCTATGCCATTTTCGGTGATTTTTATCTTCTTGAAGTTGCTATCATGAGAGGTTCCCCTCATTTTTAATATCTGAATTGCCCTAACCATTTTGTAATCGCGCATAAAATGATGCATGATAATTACTCCACTGGCCACATAATAATCGTCCGTGTACTTTTCCGATTCCATCATCTCCGTTATTATTATCGCAGTTATATCCATAGCTGAGAGAAGCTTTATAAGCCTCACAATTTCTCGCCTCTTGTTTTCTGGATCACTAACCATAAATTCCAGAGGAGTGAAAGAATCTATAACTACTCTTTTTGCATTTTCGTGAAGTATTATCCTCTTTATCTCTTCTAAAATCTCCGTCCAACTGGGTTTTTTATTTGCTTGAGTTAACGTGGTTCCCAAATCATATATCACAATTCTCTTGCTCCTGATGTAAGACAAGAGATTGAATCTATAATGAAGCATATCCTGAATTATTGTTTTTGGATCATCAACAAGTGAGATATAAACTCCCCTCTCTCCATTTTTGGCCCCTTCTACCAAAAACTGCATTCCTAGAGTTGTCTTTCCACTTCCCGGAGGTCCTGTAACGACATAAACCCTTCCCGGAATTAGACCTCCTCCTATAAGGTCGTCAAGGCCTTTTATCCCAGTAGAAAGACGCCTATACATAGGAAGTTCATTATTTTTCATTTTTTAGCTCCTCCATAGATATCTGTGCTTAGAGATATTTTAGATTTTCGTTACTTTCTCTATAAAATCCCTTTAAGGAGGAGATACTCAATCCCATGTGATATTACGGTTAAAGAGAAATCTGACTATAAATGAGAATCCAATAGCAATTAGATTTGCAATCAAATAATGAATTCCAACATAAAGAAGAATCAAATAAATGAGGCCTTGAACCACTGCTCCAGCAAGAGCAGCGAGATGGAAATTAAAAAGCCTCAAGTAGAGAGGTTTTCTTCTAAGATCCCTAAAGGTCCATAAATCGTTCCAAATGAAATTGTTTAGGATTGAAAGCTCTATAGCGGGAAGAACAGCAAGTCTTTTGTCCCAACCTAAAAACTCCACAAATATCAAAAGAACTCCCTCGTTTACCAAAATCCCACTTAAGCCCACAATGGAGAACTTTACCAGCCTATCTATCTCACCCTCCCACCTCATTAAGCGGTAGAGATGTTTTAGATAGTTAAAAACTTGTCTTCGAGTCAATTTACTTTCTCCGGCCTTTCTTATCCCAAATATAAATGGAACTTCCGCGACTCTCTCATATTTTCCTTTTATGAGAATCTCGAGGAGTATCTTAAAGCCAACTGGGTTAAGCTCAACGTCCTCAATGACTTTTCTTCTTAAAGCAAAGAACCCACTAACAGGATCTTTTATATTTCTTATCCTCGGCAACGCCACTCTACCTATCATTATTGCTCCTTTTGAGATGAGTTTCCTCCACCAGTACCAGTTTTCAACTTTTCCTCCCTTCACGTATCTGCTGGCTATGGCTACATCAACTCCTTCTTCAATAGCTTCAATTAATTTGGGAATAACTTCTGGAGGGTGCTGCAAATCGGCATCCATAACAACGAGTATTTCACTATTTGCCTCTTTAAACCCTCTAATAACGGCCGAAGAAAGTCCCCTCTTATTTGTCCTTCTGATGACCTTCACGGGATATTTTTTCGCCAGCTCTTCCGCTTTCTTCCAGGTCTTATCTGGAGAATCATCATCCACAACTATTATTTCAAACTCTCTTCCCTCTAAAGCTCTCGCTATCCTCTCAAATAATTCCTCAAGGTTTTCCCGCTCATTATATGTGGGCACTATTATGGAGATCATTCCCATCCCTCACCACTATGTCCCTCAGAATTTATATCTTTTGTTCAGAGTGGTGGGAAAGATTTATAACCCGATGCTTGAAAGTTAGCGCTGAGGGGCCGTGGGGTAGCTTGGTCTATCCTTCCGGCTTCGGGAGCCGGTGACCCGGGTTCAAATCCCGGCGGCCCCACCATAAGGTTTCTGGGTGAAAAAAATGCCGTATTTAATAATAGAACATCTTGAAAAGCTTGGAGAGTGGGTTCTGCTTGAATATAAGCATGCAAGCGAGTGGTGGGGGGATAAGCTCATCTTTACAAACGTTGAAAAAGATGAGAGAGAAGAGCTTGCTAAACTTGGGGGGATTCTTCCCCAAAGTGTTACCGAATTTCCATTTGACCGTTCAAAGATGATAATCCTCGATCCCTTTGCTGAGGAGAAGCTTAGACCAGAGGACATAGAGGAGGACACGATTATAGTCGTCGGCGGAATTCTCGGAGACTTTGAGTTCACCGGGAAGACGAAGAAGTTCATAACCGACAAGATCGAGGGTGCAAGGGCGAGAAATATCGGAAAAGTTCAGTTCTCGATAGACGGCTCGGCAATAGTGGCGAAGCTTATAGCGGAGGGAAAAAGGCTAGAAGAAATTGATTACGAGGAAAATCCAACGATAAAGCTCGATGAGTTCAGCGAGATAACCCTACACTATGCCGTCCCTAAACTTAATGGAAAGCTCCTCCTGACACCAGGTCTAATAGAGCTCCAGAAAAAGGAACTTGGGTATGGAGAAGATGATGCAAGCGATGAGGAACTAATAGAGTTCTTTGAAGGAAAAAGAGAGCTTTGAGATTACAATTTCTTCCACTTCTCTCCGAGTTTTTCTATCTCTTTCCAGACAAGCTCCCTCTCGGACTTGTCAACTACAAGGAATATCTCCTGCACAGAGCCATCGCTCTTTGCAACGAGCTTTAAGCCACTCTGAGTTTCTCGTGTTACTTTTATCTCAAATCCTCTGGAATCACTGGCATATATTCTGCCGGGAATTACCTTCTTAACGCCCGGAATATTAGCTATCTCTTCAAGTGGCTTTTCAATACCCTTAAGGAAATGATGTTCTCTCTTGACGCCTCTCTTGAAGTGCTTGGGCATGATATTGGATAGAAGGAGAATGTTAAAATTTCTTTCGGAGCAAAAATGAGAGGAATAAAGAGGACAGATCCTAAGCCACAGATTTTCCTAGCTCCCTAGTCTCTTTTTGAAGGATAATCCAGTTAAAAACCTGGGATTGGACCTTATATTACCATATTCCAGCTTAAACAAGCGTATTGGTTGTAGTTTGCTATTTTTGTAGATTAACTGGAGCGGATGGAACAAAAAGAGGATCATGACAATGATTAACTTTTGCTTCATCCCCATAATATGACCCAAAATTCATGCCCTCTTTCTAACTTTGACTGCAACTCCTCTCTTTGCTTTTACCATTTCCTCTCCGCTCAGAACGGCTTTCCCAACACCTACAACTTTCTCATCCCTTACAACACCAACTATGTCATCAGGTCTTATCTTTTCATCTGCCTCATTAACTCCAACGGCAAAGACGTCTCCCCTAAGGTCAAAGTCAATCTTTACGTAATAGCTCTTAGTTACCTCATAAATGCGCTGCATGCCAAAGGGGGTTACGCTTATCACACCATCCTGATAAGTCCCGGTCTGCTGGTTGCCTATAAGAATGCGTAACATTTTGGAACCTATGATCCTCGCGTCATCAGGAAGAACGGCTTCACCAGCACCTAAGCCAAAGTAGAAGTCAAAAACCTTCCTTATATTCTCGTAGAAGCGGTAAGTCCTGTCTTCTTTTCCAGCCACCACTTCAAGGTCGAGTTCTTTTATTGTCCTCTCAAGTCCCTCCAGGCTCTCCCTGCTCGTTGTACCATTCTTAACGGGAGTAAATATTATTTCCCTCCCACTGCTCTCGCTGGCTCTCCTCGCAATCTCTACATAAGCTTCATCCAAGTGGGCTATCACCGGAACATCCTTTGGGTATTTTTCAAGAGCTTTTGCCAAAAGTTCAGCTGCAGAGCTTATCTCTTCCTCACTCCAATGGCCGGTAACAACGATATCGTATTTGGCCAACCACTCCCATTCCCTCGGAACGACCCCAAACGGAGAGGTCAGGATAAGCTCATGGATTTTGTAAACTCCATCTCCAAGGACTTCTTTTAGGGCTTTTCTGAAGAGCGTGTGAGAGCGTGAGTGAGAATAGGGCTTTTTAGCGGAGCAGGGAAAGAGAAAGAGCGCTTCCACATTTTCGGGGGGCTTAAATCTCTCGACTACTCTCTGTCTCCACCTCACGACTTCCGGTCTGTTCTGGGAAGCATCGCTTATGAAGTAAATGGTGTCTTTTTGTACGGGAGTGTATTTTTCGAGGTAGTCCCAATTTTCCCTATCCGCTATCCTTAATATCCCGGCGTGAGCTTGGGTAGAGAAAAAGTTTTCAACAAGATAACGGAGCTTTCCTTCTTTAAGGGCTTTTCTAACAAGTTTTATAGTCCTCCTAGCGAATTCGAGAGAATTTGTATTTTCATCCCACAATATCGGAGAAAACTGCGTAAAGCCCTTCTTGTGGAAATCGTAAAGCTTCAAGGAACGAGTATCGAAGGCATCAATGCCAAGATAAACGGCCAAAGGATAAAAGAACGGTTCAAGATCCGTAACGAGGAGCAAATTGGGATCTTTCTCCCTAATAATCCTAATGGCCTGAACAAACCTGCGGTAGTCCTTTACAAAGATTTTTGCATTTCCTATATAGAGGGCATCGAAGTAGTACTGGGAGAGAACATTTTCCAAAAATTCATCAACGTATTCAAGATTTCTTACAACTGGTACATAGAGGGCGTTGAATTTTGAATAATCAACCTCATATAACCTATTCAGAGCTTTCTCTATTATCTCTCTTGGAGTATAAAAGCTGAGGGGAATTGAGGGGGCAAGGTTGAAGTCATATTCTCTAAAATCTTTGGGGTAGAAGTAAGAATTGAACGGCGAAAGGGTAAAATCCACTCCAGCCAAAGCAGGCGTTTTGAAGGTTTTTTCCTTAATTTTAACTAACCCAAGTCTTCCTGGCCCCTCGTGTTTTATAATTTCCATTCTTCACACCAGATTGTATCTCTGGAGGAGCAAGAGCTCATCGAGAGTAAGCTTCTCACCGCGTTTAAACTTTTCAAGGGCTTCAACTGCCTTTTCGAACGTGACATCTTTCTTTGCTCTCATCTTTGCGACTAGCTTATATGCTATTAGCTCCTTGTGCCTCTGGTCGTATTCGAGAATCTTCTTCTCTATTTCTCTGAGATCCATTCTAACTTCCCTGATCTTTTCTCTGAGTTCAACTACCTTTTGATGATATTCATCGGCTTCTTTTTTAATCTCATCCGCCTGCTGGTAGGCCTTCAACATCTGCTCATGGAACTGCTGGCTCTGGTTTGCAAGTTTCTGTATTTCTATCCCTATTGCCCTTCTTGCTTTTTTCAAACTTTCTATCTTCTTTCTTGTTTCTTGGAGCTTCTTGTGGAACCTTTCAGCCTGCTGAAGGATTTCAAGCTCTGTAGCTAGAACCTGAATTTGATCAACTATCTGTTTTTCCCTTTCAGGTGTTATATTTGGATTGGTCTGCAGTTCCCACTCGAGCTTTTCAATTCTTTCCTCTATCTTTCCCTTCGGCATTTTTAATCTTCTCAGCTGTCTGTACTCATTCCTTTTTGTCCTGTACTCCATAACTTCCTGATAAAGAAGATCAAGCTTAGCATTTATCTCTTCCCTGTTCTTTTTAAGTTCTTGAATCTGCTGGTTGATTTCATCCCTTTTTATTTTATATTCTCTAGCCTTCTCCCTTAATTGTCTTACCTCTTTATTTTTCTCATCTCTTTTTTGTATCCAAGTATTCAGCTCCTTTTGGAGCTGCTCCAATCTCTCTTGGATTTCTTTTTTCTCTCTTTCTAAAGCCTCTATCTCGGCTTTTATCCTCTTAATTTCCTCTGGATCTACCTTCACTTGCATGGTCTCTTCCCCTTCCTTCATTTTAGAATAGTTAATCATAATCTCACCCTGATTTAAGCCTAACTAAAGGGATGTAAAAACCAAATAAAAACTTTTTGGCTGATATGCGAAATTATTCACCAGAACTGGGAATCAGCATTTAACTTTTCAAAAAGGAAATGAATAAATAAAGAGTCACTTGTCTAATCTTTTCCTTGTTGCTTTACTGGATAAGGTATGAACTCTACAGTACCCCTCTGCTTGACTGGCTGCTTATAGAGTTCCATAAGGGCATAGACTTCTTCTGGAATCTCCGTTTCAACATGAAGACCAAGTTCCTTTGCATGCTCAACGGTTATTGGATAGTCATGAGTCCACCTTCCCTCAGTGAGTATCTGAGCTAACTCCCTAGCCTTTTCTTCTCCATACTTGTCCTTAAGAAGGTTGTAAATAAACTCTTGGACTTGGTTTATTGCTTTCTTTGCAACATCAGCAAGAATAAGGGTTTGATCATCAACATTCTCTGCACCTTTTTGCTCAACGGCTCTTATTATACTCGGAGCTGGATACTGGCCCAGCTGGGGGTCAACTGGTCCCAAAACCGCATGCGGATCCATTATGATCTTATCGGCAGCTAAGGCTATCAGAGTCCCACCGCTCATTGCGTAGTGTGGCACTATTACTCTTGTCTCGGCTGGGTGGTCTTTCAAAGCTTTTGCTATTTGTGTTGCCGCTAATACCAATCCTCCTGGCGTGTGAATGATTAGGTCAATTGGCTTATCCTTTGGGGCCATCCTTATTGCTCTCAATATTTCTTCGCTGTCCTCAATGCTTATAAACTTGTATACGGGAATTCCAAAGAAGCCTATGCTCTCCTGCCTGTGGATCATCGTTATCACAGTGGAATTTCTCTTTCTCGCTAGTTTCTCCAGTAATTTCGTCCTAGTAATTTGCAATTGCCTGTACTGGATCTGAGGGCCCATGAGCAAGTAGAAGAACAGTATCCACCATATTAATGATCCTATGAACCCGCTTAATGGATCCATGAAGTCACCTCCTCGAGGCTCTTACAAAATTATTGTAACTTAATATTTTTAAAACTTTTGGTGAATAAAATTGAGATTAAGCATTCTTGCAGGTGTGCGAGTGAAGGAAGAAGAAAGAAAAAATCACTTGACAACTTGGGTGCCTGTTTTTCCTTCTAAGGCTTCAACGGCTTTGTTCAAGGCGGCAATTACTGCTCTCTCTCCTCCCCATTCAATGAACCTTATAGCAGCGAGAACCTTTGGCCCCATGCTACCCTTTTTGAAGTGTCCTTCTTCATAATATTTCTTAAGTTCATCAACCTTAACTTCCCGAAGCCACTGCTCATTCGGCTTGCCGTAGTTAATTGCCGCTCCATTAACGTCAGTAAGAATCATGAAGAGGTCAGCATTAACCTCCTCAGCAAGCTTCTCCCCGGCCAAGTCCTTATCAATCACTGCCTCTACTCCTTTAAATTCACCATCCTCCTCAATAACTGGAATTCCCCCTCCACCAGAGGCTATGACTATGAAACCTTTTTCAACCAAATCCTGAATTATTGGAGCCTCGACGTGTCCAATTGGGTCTGGACTTGGCACTACCCTTCTCCATCCCCTTCCGGAATCCTCTATAACCACCCACCCCTTCTCTTTGGCAAGCTTTTTGGCAGTTTCTTCATCATAAAACGGCCCTACTGGTTTCGAAGGATTTTGAAATGCTGGATCGTTTTTGTCAACAATGGTTTGAGTAACCACTGTTGCCACTGGCTTGTTTATGCCCCTCCTTCTTAATTCATTAATCACAGCCTGCTGGATCATATACCCAATTTGACCCTGACTCATTGCACCGCAAACATCCATCGGTTGAGCAGGGATACCGTACATGTGCTCTCCGGCATCCTGTTGCAGTAAAATCGCCCCAACTTGGGGGCCATTGCCATGGGTTATCACAACTTCATAATCATTATCAAGGATAATATCAACAATCTGCTTTGCCGTCTTTCTTACATTCTCCATTTGCTCCTCATAAGTTCCCTTTTGCCCTCTCTGTAGAATGGCATTCCCACCTAAGGCTATAACAACTCTCTTCCTCATGTTGCTCCCTCCAGCACTGGTGTATAAAGTTAGACCTTAGCGAATTAAAAGGGTTTCTTAGCCATAAAATAATTTTTTTAGAAAAAACTTCGAAGAACAATTGAAAGGGCTTGCAAATTTAAAGATATTGGAGAGATCTCCTTGCTGTTTTAGTTAGAGATACCACTCATCAAACCTTCCAATGCCGAGACTTTCAAGAGTTTTCATGACCCCCAAGGCTATCCCCTCTACCTCTATACCCCCTTCTCCCTTGTTTGCATCCCCAACTATGTAAACGTTTTCGATCGGAAAGTCAAGATGCGTCCCAGAAGCAACCCTGTTAACTGGGTTTCCATCTAAATACGTTTGAACCATCAGAATCTCCCCATCTTTGTCGAGCTCTGGGAAGAGATAGTAGAGATCCTCTAATCCCAATTTTTGCTCTTTCTTCATGTTTCTGCTTCTCAAAGCTTGATGAGTCATGATAAGCGTATAACCTTCTCTTGCAAGCTCTGGAGTTAATGCGGAGGGCTCATTATACCCATTTATCCTCTTGGTATCTAAAGTAAAAACAACGGTGTCGCCTACTTTCGATTCTCCCTTTAAGGCTATGTTAATTTTAATTCCCTCCGCCGGCTTTAGAGCATCTACTCTTTTCAGGTACTCCCTATCAAATTTGTCCCTTCCAAAGAGCTTCACCGTTTCCTTTATCCCTATGTTTGAGATGAGTATCTCGTAGTGATATTCCTCTCCATCTGCTGTTATTACCTTTCCATCATCCACCTCGACCACTTTCTTTCTGGTTATTATCTCTCCCCCGTTCACTTTTACAATTTTTGCAAGTTCTTCGCTTATGGCCTTACATCCTCCCTTTATAAGTCCCGGACCGCCCCACTTCAAAGTTGCTTTTATCTCTTTGGCCAGCTCAATTGCTGGAACTTCCTCAGGAGTTAAGCTAACCGCCCATCCGAGAAAGCTCTTTATGAAAAGATAAACGAACTCGTTATCGCCAATTTTTTCTTTGAGCCATTCCCAAGAATTTATGCTTGCCTCTTCCCCTTTTGGAAGCTTATTAGCCTTTATCTCTGCGAGAAGCTTCATAGCTTTTGCCTTTTCTTTAAGCGACAGGTACCTCCACCCCTCTCTATAATGGTAAAGGTTTCCGTTTATGAAAAACTTGCCCTTTGGATTTGAGTTTACTATCTTCACGTTAGCCCCTAAGAGCTTTAAAAGGTGAGCCAAGGGGCCGTTTTCTCCATGAGGGACCATATGGAGAGCCCCAGTAGATAACTGAAAGCCTTTGTAGTTGAGGTTCGTAAATCTACCACCAACAAAAGGGGCTTTTTCCAGAACCGTTACCTTATGACCTGCCTTGGCTAAAAAGGCACTTGTTAAAAGGCCTCCAAGTCCAGCTCCAATCGTGATCACTCTCATTTTACCACCTCTTTGGATTCCCGAAAGGGTCTATAAGACCAGCTCTTATTAAGGAGGAGCTTATTTTATCCCCAAGTTTGCTTTTGACCAGCTTTATGACAACTATGTCAAGGGGTTTTAGCCCTTTTTCTTCTCTTGCCCTATTCACCAAGAGAGCTCCTTTATATGTTTCTTCACTAACAACTATTGCATCTAAACTCTTTATCCTGTCTGCGAATCCTATTGCACTGTATATCTTTATTATTCTGTAGTTTTTATACCCATTTATCTCAAAAAACTTTAGCAAATCTCTCAATCTGAGCTCATACGGAAGGATTCTTTCAGCGTAAGGTTTGTTCTTTATTATTTCATCAGAGGTCAGACCTATGTAGATATACTTGCCCACTTCAAAAGCCTTCCTGAGCAAAGCCTTATGCCCTAAATGGAGCCTGTCAAACGTCCCCCCGACCACAACTTTTCTGTACTTCTTCATTGCTATCACGCTTATCACCAATGAACCAATAAGTTTTTGTATTACTATTTGAAAAAGTTTTGGAGGTG